>JAKFCH010000221.1:0-26202 GCA_036676765.1 Deltaproteobacteria bacterium | reverse complement strand
GGGGCCGCCCCGCCTCGGGGCGGACCCAGCCGACGCCGAAGGCGGAGCCGGCAGGGCGGCGACCCGGCGCTCGGGCCGGGTCGCGCCCCAACCCGCGCCCCAACCCGCGCCCCGCCCCGACCCGAGACCTCCATCGATCCGCCCTCCCGGGATAGACCCCCCGACCACAGCCACCCGGCGCCCTCGACCCAGGACACCCCCATGGCCGGAAGCAGCCTGCTCGCGCTCCTCGACGACATCGCCACCCTCCTGGACGACGTCGCGGTGCTCACCAAGATCGCGACGAAGAAGACGGCCGGCGTGCTCGGGGACGACCTCGCGCTCAACGCCCAGCAGGTCGCCGGGGTCGCCGCCGACCGCGAGCTGCCCGTGGTGTTCGCGGTGGCCCGGGGCTCGGCGGTCAACAAGGCCATCCTCGTGCCCGCCGCGCTCGCGATCAGCGCGTTCGCGCCGTGGGCGGTCACCCCGCTCCTGATGGTGGGCGGCCTGTACCTCTGCTTCGAGGGGTTCGAGAAGGTCGCGCACAAGCTCCTGCACCCGCCGGAGGAGGACGAGGCGCACCACGCCGAGCTCGTCGAGGCGATCGCCGACCCCGCGATCGACCTCGTGGCGTTCGAGAAGGACAAGATCAAGGGCGCGGTCCGGACGGACTTCATCCTGTCCGCGGAGATCGTCGCGATCACGCTGGGCACCGTGGCGGCGTCGCCGTTCGTGACCCAGGTGTCGGTGCTCGTCGGCATCGCCGTGGTGATGACCGTGGGCGTGTACGGGCTCGTGGCCGGCATCGTGAAGCTGGACGACCTCGGGCTCCACCTCAGCGAGCGGACGGGCCCCCGCGCCGGCCTCCAGCGCGCCGTGGGCGCGGGCATCCTCGCGACCGCGCCCTACCTGATGCGCGGGCTCTCGATCGCCGGCACGGTGGCGATGTTCCTGGTCGGCGGCGGCATCCTGACGCACGGCATCGGGGCGCTCCACCACGGGATCGAAGCGCTCGCGGCCCACGCGGCGGCGATCCCCGGCGTCGGCGGGTTCCTCGGCGGGATCACGCCGCTCCTCGCGGACGCGATCGTGGGGATCGTCGCGGGAGGATTGGTCCTGGCGGTGGTCACCGGGGTGCAGCGCATCCGCAAGCCCAGGTCGGCGGCGCCCGAGGACACACCCAAGGCGGCGGCGACCAAGGACACACCCAAGGACACACCCAAGGCGGAGACCCCGCAGTAGGCGCTACGGCAGCCCGCCGAACAACACGTCCAGGTCGTAGGTGATGGGCTCGGACTCGGGCGCCGGGCTCGTGGACGTGGCGGCCACGAACAGTTGGAGCTGGCGGTTGGCGGTGTCGACCACGATGGAGTGGGCGGTGATGCCGGAGTAGCCGTTCTCGACGGCCTCGAGCATGCCCCGCCCGTTCGCGACCTCGACGCCGCCGTTCGACGCCTCGAACGCGTCGATGTCGGCGCGCAGGGAGGCGAGGCGATCGAAGGAGTCGCCGGAGGTCTCGGGGGCCTCCCGCACGATGTAGTGGTTGGCGGCCACGATGGCGTCGGTGCGGACCATGTCGGGGTCCTGGCCGGGCCGGCGCACGGTGACCTGGCCGTCGGCGTGCGTGGCCCCGCCGTCGTACTCGAACACCACGCCGCCGATGCCGGCGCCGCGCGCGAGGGGGAACGCGAGGTGGAGGTTGTTTCCGGTGTACTGGCGGCGGGCCTCGAGGACCTCCTCGGCGGCCGCGACCACGTCGTTCGCGCCGGAGGTGGCGGCGAGCGCGGCGCGCGCGGCGTACATCCGCGGCGAGATGTCGACGTCGTACTCGGGGTCGAGCCCGCTCACGTTGTGCATGGTGAGGGAGACCCCCTCGTCCGTGACACAAGAAAGGCAACCCGCGAGCGAGGGCACCGACACCGACGCCCAACGCGCGCCCTCGTCCGTGGAGTCGTAGACCTTGAGCATGTGGCTCTGGACGAAGGTGCCCTGAGGGTCGATCGCCCAGTCGAAGTTGCGCCCGTGGATCGTGTCACCGGTGGCAGAGGCGTTCCCCCACACGGTGAACGACGAGCAGCCGAAGTCCGCCACGGCGTTGGCGAACAGCAGGTCCTCGAGCTCGAGCACCCGTGAGCCGCCCTCGCGCGGGTCGAGGAACGTGCTCTCGACCGTGAGCTGCTCGGGGGTGCACGTGTCGATCATGCCCTGGTACATCGCGGTCAGCTCGGCGAGGTCGGCGTCCTCGTACCTGGTCTCGGCGAGCACGAAGGCGCGGGCCACCTCGTAGGGGTAGTCCGAGTGCTCGGCGACGAGGTGCTCCAGCAGGTAGTCCTTGAACAACCCGGGGACCCGGTCGCAATACAAGGCGCCCTCGGCGTACCCCATCTCCTCGCGGGTACCCCAGAGGTACAACACGTCGCGCCCGCCCTGCGTCTCGATGCGGCCGTGTACGCCGTCCTCCTGCGCATCGATGGGCAGCGGCCCGTCGGGCTCGGAGTCACACCCGACCAATGTGACCAGGGAAACGAGGGCGAGCAGGCGCATGGACGCTCCGGTGGCGGCCGCGCATTCTACCGCGCCTCCACGGCGGGCCCAACCCTCTTTCGCTCCGCGTACTCCCGGACCATCGACTCGAGCCTGCGGGGGTCGAGCGGCTTGGTGAGGTAGGCGTCCATGCCCGCGTCGAGGCAGGCGACGTCGTCACCGAGCATGGCGTTTGCGGTGAGCGCGATGATCGGCAGGTAGCCGCCGTGCACCGCCTCGTGCCGACGGATGAGGCGCGTGGCCTCCAGGCCGTCGAGCTCCGGCATCTGCACGTCCATGAGCACCACGTCGATCGGCTCGGCGAGGGCCGCGCGGACGGCGTCCCGCCCGTTCTCCACCCGGATGACGTCGTGGCCGAACCGCCCCAGCAGCCGCGACGCGACCAGCGAGTTCACGGCGCTGTCCTCCGCGACGAGCACCACGAGGCGCCGGGCCGGCGCCGGGTCGTCGACCGCACCCCCCGGGGCCTCCTCGCGCGCGACGACGACGGGGAGCTCCGCCACGGAGAGCGGCACCTCGAAGGAGAAGCGACTGCCGACGCCCACCTCGCTCTCGACCCAGAGCCGTCCTCCGAGCAGCTCCGTGAGCTTGCGGGAGATGGTGAGGCCGAGCCCGGTCCCGCCGTACCGTCGGGTCGTCGACACGTCCGCCTGCTGGAACGACTCGAAGACGCGGCCCTGGGCCTCCGCGGAGATGCCCGGCCCGGTGTCGGCCACGACGATCCGCACGACGCCCGGCCGCGGCCCGTCGGCGCGGATCACCACGGAGCCGGCGTGGGTGAACTTCACGGCGTTCCCGACGAGGTTGAGCAGGATCTGGCGGATTCGCACGGGGTCCCCGCGGTACGCCGGGGCGAGCGCGGGGTCGACGTCCACGACCAGGTCGAGCCCCTTCTCGCGGGCTCCGTGCGCCACCACCTCGACCACCTCTCCGAGGATCGCCGCGGGCGAGAACGGGACCAGCTCCACCGTGAGCTCGCCCGCCTCGACCTTCGTGAGGTCGAGGATGTCGTTGATGATCGTGAGCAGGTTCTGCCCGGCGGCGCGGGCCCCTTCGACGTACTCGCGCTGCTCGGCGTCGAGCCGCGTGCCGAGCGCGAGCGAGGTCAACCCGATGATCCCGTTCATGGGGGTGCGGATCTCGTGGCTCATGTGGGAGAGGAACCGCGACTTCGCCTCCGAGGCGTGGAGGGCCTGCTCACGCGCGCGCACGAGCTCGTCCTCCGCCTGCCGCGCCTCGGTGACGTCCTGGGCGGTCCCGGAGACCGCCACGCGCCCTTCCCCCTCGAGCAGGACCGAGAACCGGCAGTAGAGCACGCGCGTGGCCCCGTCGGCGCGCACGATGCGGACGTCGGCCTCCCCGATGCCGTCCGTCCGGGCGACGATCCCGGAGACGACCGACTGATCGTCGGGATGCACGTGCCGGTTCACCTCCTCGATCGTCAGCGGCGGGCCGGGTGGGAGTTGGAACAGCTCGTGGAGCGTCTTGGACCAGTGCACGCGGCCGCTTCGCACGTCGAACTCCCAGCTCCCGATGCGGGCCATGCGTTGGGCGTCGTCGAGCCCCTCGCGGATGCGCGCCAACGCCGCCGTCGTCCGATCGAGCTCGGACACGACCGCGGCGTTCACGCGCTCGTAGATCATCGCGAGCGTGAAGATGCCCGTGGGCAGGAGCAGGAGCTCCATCATGTCGATGCGTGGCGATGCAGCCGTCGTCGGCGCCGGGAACGGGAACCCCGCCGCCGACAGGCCGAACAGCCCCACGATCCCGACCGACCCGACGACGAACCACGTGGTCGCCGGACGCCTCCCGCCGACCAGCAGCGTGTAGAGCAGCGTGGGTCCCGCGTACATGAGCGCCCGCCAGTCCGTACCGCCCTGGACCACCGCGGTCGCGCCGATGAGCGCGAAGAACACAGCGGCGGAGACGTGGGCGCTCACCTCCAGCGACCGGGTCCGCAGGAGGAGCCAGGGGGCGGCCGCCATGATGGGCAGCGTCGCGCCCATGCACGCCGCGGTCGCCCAGGCGCCGGTCGCCGCGTAGCCGAGGGTCCCGATGGACACGAACAGCACGTACACGCCGGGGAACACGAGCCCGACGATCGCGCGGATCCGGGTCGCGGGCGAGGTGCGCAGCGCGGGCGGGAGCCAGCGATCGAACATCGGCGGTCGTCGTCCAGCAGCGTGCATACCCATCCTCGTCGCGTTCCATCGGCGCCGCGCGGCGAGACTTCAGCGGATCCACGGCTCGCTCCCGACGGGCACCCCGCCCCCAGCCCGGCCGGCAAGCCCCCACCACCCCGCCCTCCCCCACTTCGGAGAGCCCCGCTACCGCCCCCCGGATCCACCGCCCGCGCCCGCCTCCACGTCGCCATGTCCCGGGCTATATACGCCCTCTTTCCGAATCCGCCCCAGAGCCCGGAGCCGCCGTGTCCAACCGCCTCGCGAACGAGACGAGCCCCTACCTCCTCCAACACGCCGACAACCCCGTGGAATGGCTCCCCTGGGGCCCCGAGGCGCTCGCGCGCGCGAAGGCGGAGGACAAGCCCATCCTGCTCTCCATCGGGTACTCGGCCTGCCACTGGTGCCACGTGATGGCCCACGAGAGCTTCGAGGACCCGGGTGTCGCCGCGCAGATGAACACCGGGTTCGTCAACGTGAAGGTCGACCGGGAGGAGCGCCCCGATCTCGACGAGCTCTACATGCGCGCCGTGCAGGCGTTCACCGGCGGCCACGGCGGCTGGCCGATGACCGTGTTCCTCACCCCCGAGGGCAAGCCCTTCTTCGGCGGCACCTACTTCCCGCCCGCGCCCTCGCGCGGCATGCCCTCGTTCACCCAGGTGCTCGACCACGTCCGCGGCCTCTGGGAGTCCGACCGCGCCAAGGTCGCCGACGTGACCGGCAAGGTCGGGGGTTACCTCGCGTCCGCGGGGCGGCTCCCGCGCGCGGAGGGCGCGCTCACGGATGATTGGCTCGACCGCCTCGCCGCGAGCCTCGGCCAGGAGTTCGACGAGACCCACGCCGGCTTCGGCGGCGCGCCCAAGTTCCCGCCCCACGGCGGCCTCGCCGTGCTCCTTGCCCACTGGCGCCGCACCGACGACGCCCGCTCGCTCGAGATGGTCACCCGCACGCTCGACGCGATGGCCCGCGGCGGCATGTACGACCTGCTCGGCGGCGGGTTCGCCCGCTACAGCGTCGACGCCGCCTGGAAGATCCCGCACTTCGAGAAGATGCTCTACGACAACGCGCAGCTCGTGCCCATCTACACGGACGCGTGGAAGGTCACCAAGGATCCCGTCTACGAGCGCGTCGTCACGGAGACCCTCGAGTGGGTCCTCCGGGACATGACCGCGCCCGAGGGCGGGTTCCGCTCCAGCCTCGACGCCGACAGCGAGGGCGTCGAGGGCAAGTTCTACGCGTGGACCCCCGGCGAGCTCCGCAACGTGCTCGGCGTGCTCGAGGGCATGCGGATCTCCGCGCTCCTCGGCGTCACCGACGCCGGCACCTTCGAGCACGGGACGAGCGTGCTGCGCATGGAGGTCCCGCGCGAGCGCATGGGCGAGGACACGCGGGGGATGATCGAGGGGGCCCTGCCGAAGCTCCTCGCCGTCCGCGAGAGGCGCGTGCACCCCGGTCGCGACGACAAGATCGTCACCGCGTGGAACGCCCTGATGATCTCCGCGTTCGCCCGCGCCGGCGCCGCCTTCGACCAGCCGCGCTGGCGCGGCGCCGCCGGGTCCGCCGCCCGCTTCCTCCTGAACGACCTGCGCGTCAAGGGGCGGCTCCAGCGCACCTGGAAGGACGGCCGCGCCCACATCCCCGGCTTCGCGGACGACCACGCGTTCCTCGTCAACGCGCTGATCGACCTGTACGAGGCCACCTTCGACTTCGACTGGCTCGCCGAGGCGAACGCGCTCGCAGACACGACGGTCGAGCTGTTCTGGGACAACGCCGAGGGCGGCCTCTTCTACACCGGGAGCGACGCCGAGGTGCTCCTCACCCGGTCGAAGCACCTCCTCGGGGGCGCCGAGCCCTCCGCCAACGGCGTCGCCGCGCTGGCGTTCGCCCGCCTCGCCGAGCTCTCCGGCCGCCAGGACCTCGGCGAGAAGGCCGACACCATCCTCCGCTCCTACCAGGCCCTCCTCGACCGCGCCCCGCGCGCCCTCGGCACCGAGGCCCTCGCCGCGTCCTGGCGCACCGGCGCCACCCAGCAGATCGGCCTCGTCGGCGGCAAGGCGGAGCACCTCATCGAGGTCGTCAACGGCCACTACCTGCCCTTCGCCGTCGTCGCGTGGCACCCGAACGACGCCACGCCCCCGCTCCTCCCGTGGCTCGAGGACAAGGTCGCCATCGACGGCCTCGGCACCGCCTACCTCTGCGAGCAGCGCACCTGCCTCGCCCCCACGACCGACCCCACCGAGCTCGCGTTGCAGCTCGAGCAGGCCAACCGCCCCAAGGCGGAGACCGGCGGCAAGATCCCCCTGCGCGTCCACGCCCCCGCCCTCCCCGGCGCCGAGGCGACCTGGATCAACAGCGCCCCGCTCTCGCTCGACGCGCTGCGCGGCAACGTCGTGGTGCTCGACTTCTGGACCTACTGCTGCATCAACTGCATGCACGTCCTCCCCGAGCTCCAGAAGGTCGAGGACGCCACGCAGGACGATCCCGTCGTCGTCATCGGCGTGCACGCGGCCAAGTTCCCCACCGAGCGCGAGGCCGAGGGCGTCGCCCGGGCCGTGCGCCGCCACCACGTGCACCACCCCGTCGTCCTCGACCCCACCCACACCTTGTGGGATGCCTACGCCATCCGCTCGTGGCCCACGGTCGTCGTGCTCGACGCCGCCGGGCGCGTCGCGTGGCAGAAGGCGGGCGAGGTCACCCACGAGGAGCTCCTCCCCGTCGTCCACCGCCTCCTCGACGAGGCCCGCGCGGCAGGCATCCTCGCCGAGAAGCCCGCGTGGCGCCCCGGCGAGCCCGCCGCCATCCCCCCCGGGCTCCACTTCCCCGGCAAGGTCCACCTCTGGCCCGATCTGGTCGCCCAGGCCCACGGCCGCGATCCGTTCGGCCCCGACGCGCGTCTGTACGTCTCGGACACCGGCAACCACCGCATCGTGGAGGCGTCGCTCTCCCACGGCCCCGACGGCTGGCCGGTCGCGACCCGGCTGCGCACCATCGGCGGTAACGGCCCCGGCCTCGTGGACGGCCCCGGTGACGAGGCCGCCTTCCACTCGCCCCAGGGCGTCGCCCGCGCGGGTGACACGTTGTGGGTCGCCGACACGGGCAACCACGCGTTGCGTCGCGTCGACCTCACCACCGGGGAGGTGCGCACGGTCGCGGGCACCGGCCGGCTCGGGCGCGGCCCGCTCGACGGCACCGCGGCGCCCACCCACCTCTCGCTCCGCTCCCCGTGGGACGTGGCGGTGTCCACCAACGCCGAGGGGGAGCCCGAGGCCGTGTTCGTGGCCATGGCCGGCGCGCACCAGGTCTGGGTCTACCTCCCCGCGCAGAACCAGATCGGCCCGCTCTTCGGCAGCGGCGCCGAGGAGCACGTGGACGGCGCCCCCGCCGAGGCCGCCCTCGCCCAACCGAGCGGCCTGTCCCTCGTCGGCCGCTACCTCTTCTTCGCCGACAGCGAGACCAGCAGCGTGCGCGTGTTCGATCTGAAGGACCACCGCGTCGGCACGCTCGTCGGGCAGGGCCTCTTCGACTTCGGAGACGTCGACGGCGCCCCCGACCAGGCCCTCCTCCAGCACCCGCTCGCCGTGGCCGCGGCCGAGGGCCAGCTCTACGTGGCGGACACGTTCAACCACAAGATCAAGTCGGTCGACCTGCGCGGCGGCGGCATCGCGACGTTGTGCGGCGGCCCCACCGAGCTCTCGGAGCCTAGCGGCCTCGCCGTCGCGGGGGACTACCTGATCGTCGCCGACACGAACAACCACCGGCTGCGCGCGATGCATCGGGGGAGCGGCGAGCTGCGGGATCTGCCGATCGTCGGGTAGGCGCTACCCGGGGGCCACGGGGTCGAAGCGGTAGAGGGGAACGCCCGCGCCCGGGCGCTCGGCGGAGTAGCCGCCGAGCGCCCAGGCGCTGCCGCCCACGTCGGCCCACGCCGTCGTCGGCTCCATGTCGAGTGACACGCAGGGGTCGGAGGCGAGGTGCCAGGTCCGGGTGGAGAGGTCGAGCACCGCGGTGCCACGCAATCCGTCGTAGTGATAGGCAAACAGGCGCTCGGTCTCGGAGAGGCGTGCGAAGCCGCCGACGTTCGCCAGGGGCGGGTATACCTCCCAAGCGTCGGTGGCGCGGTCGTAGCGGGCGAACCCGGCGGCGGTGTGCGCCTCGATGCCGCCGGCGGTGGGGCGGAGGGCGGACCACACCCTCCCCGGGGGCGTGAGGACCGCGTGGGCGCCGGTGTCGAGGTCCCAGGTGCCCACCGTCGTCTCCGCTCCGATCGCGTACAGCACCCCCTCCGACACCGCGATCTCCTGGATCATCGAAGGCAGACCCACGAGCACGAGCGGCGTGACCGTCCTCGCCTCCAGGTCGACGGTGTAGGCGGCGGCAACATCGGCCCCGCCGGGCGCGGTGTCCCCCACGATCACAACGACCCCGTCGTCGGAGGCCGCCACGACCAAGCGAGGTTCCATCGACTCCGACGGGATCTCCAACCGCGCATCCAACTCGCCGGTCCCCGGGCGCACGCGGACCACGCCGGCGACGTAGTGGTCGCGCGCGGGGTCGTGCCAATCGACGGCCAGCAACAGGTCGCCCCCGGCGCTGCCGGTCCCTTGGATGTACAGGTCGACGTCCAGGTCCAGCCGGGCTGCCTCGAAGCGCACGTCTCGCGGATCGTTCGACAGCGACAGCGCGTCGGCCTCGGACCAGACGATGTCGTGGAGGTACCGGTCCCGTGCGCTCAGGAGGGTGTCGCCGCACCGCGCCTCCAGCGCCAGGGGGAGGTCGAGGTCGGGCACGCGTTCGCACGCCCGGGCGAAGGCCTCGTTGGAGCGGCTCTCGTCCGTCACGTAGAACTCGTTCGCCGGGATGTCCTCCGGCGGAAACAAGTCCATGTTCTCCACCGAGTGCCCCTCCTCGAAGTCGAGCGCGTGGCAGAGCTCGTGCCGGACGACCTCCTCCACGTCATGCCCTCCCGGCTCGACGAGGATCGGGCGCTTCGGGCCGCGATAGCGCCCGACCGCCGACGAGACCGCAGGGAGCACGTCCTCCCGCACCTCCACCGCCGGCACGCACACCCCCTCGCGCCCCGTCCACGCCGCGAAGTCCGCGATGCCCGCCACGATCGCCTCGTCGAGCGCGGCGTCCCCGAGGCCGGCGGGGTCGCGGACCTCCATGTCCGCGAAGGTCGGGCACCCACAACCGGCGAGGAGCGAGAGGAGCATGCGCGCGGGTACGCGCTCGCACGCCGGATATTCGACCGGTCGGAGGTCGGGGGCGCGATCACCGGGGCACCTACCTCCACGTCACCACGAGGCGCGGCCGCTGCGATGCGGTCGTGACCTCGCTCGACGAGAGGGAGACCCGGTCGACGGTCGTCGCGTTGTAGAGCATGAGCCCGTGGTTGGTGCTCGGCGCGTCGACCCACCCCTGGACCACTGCGATGCCCGCCGACCCGAACGGCACCGTGAGCGAGCCCGTCGCGGTCGGGCTCACCGTGGCGAACGCGGGCCCGCGGTCCGCCGAGCTGCGGGCGCCGGTGACCGTCCACGGCAACCCGGTGGCGTACACCCGCCACGTCACCTGGGACTCCACCCACGGGCGCAGGATTTGGGAGAGGCTGAACACCGCCGTGCTCGCGTCACGGACGTGGAGGACGAGCGAGGCGCCGGTGACGGTGCGCCCGGCGGGGATGGTGGTCACGTTCCACTCGAGGAGGCACGACAGGTCGGCGCCACCTTCGCCCTCTCCGCGACACGTGGTCGAGGCGCCCGCGTTCAGGCTCGCCGCGCCCTGGGAGATCGTGGCGTCGGTGGTGCCGGCGTATGCGGTGGTGGGTGACACCCCATTCTGGAAGCTGGTGGTCGTGCTGGGGGTCGGCGCGTCGAGCGTGAGCGTATCGATGCGCGTGCCCGCGCGGTTGATGAACTCGAGGGTCATCTCCTCGTCCGACGCGTCCCCGCGTAGCGCGCCGAAGTTGGAGTTGTAGCGGACCTGGCTGCCGGACACCGGGGTGCCGAAGGCCTCGATGTTGGGGGTACCGCCGAGGCCATTCACGATGTAGGGCAATCCGCCTACCGAGAGTCGCTCGTAGGCGTGGTGGTGCCCCGCGAGGACGACGTCCGCACCCCACTCGCGGAAGGGCCACCGCATCCGCGTCGTCGCCTCGCTCGGCGACGACGACGAGTACGGAGGATGATGGAAGTACACGACGTTCCACGTGGAGGTCGACGCGGCCAGCCCGGCGCGGAGCCAGTTCGCTTGTGTCGACGTGACGCTCGTCCCGCTCGGCTCGTTCGTGTCACTGTCGATCGCGAAGAAGTGGACCGGGCCCTGGACGAAGTCGTAATAGCGTTCGTTCCCGGGGAGCGTGAAGTAGGCGAGGTACGGAAGCGCGCCGGCCGCCCGCCAGTCATGGTTCCCCAACGAGGGGAAGAACCGGTTGACCGCCGAGCCGGGGCCGTACGAGCCCCGGTAGTTCCCGATGAATTGTTGGTAGTACTGCCCGATGTTCGCGTCTATCGTCGACGCCTCGCCGTTCTCGTAGTTGTTGTCACCCAGCGTGATGACCAGGTCGGGCACCCAACTCTTCACCAGCGTCGCCACGTTGGCCTCCGGGGTGCCCGCGCGGCCGTAGTCTCCGATGGCCGCGAACCGCACGGTTTCCGTGGCAGCCGGCACGTCGCCGTCTCCGGTGAGCCACGCGGTGTCCCACCCGGAGTCGAGCGCTCCGGTCTCGGGCGCGGCACGCTTCTCCTGGATCTCGGCTACGCCGGGCCCCCCGGACTCGCGCGCGAGCTCGCGCCCCGAGCCGGTCTCCATCCCTTCCTGCGCGCATCCGAGGAGCGTGAGGAGGACGATTGTCGGGGAGCTCCCAATCTTGCGGTGCACGGGTCCTCCGGTGGGCGGCCCGAGGTTGGTGAACCTCGGGCTCGCGTGGCCCACCCCTGTCGTTCACACCCGAGACAGCGCCGTCCCCCAGCGCGTGCCAAGATTTCGTGACGGGTGGGATCGGGCCGATCCCGGGAGGGGCGCCTATCTTTCCGCCGCTCCCCTCCGCCCCCTTCGGGCCCCTACTCCGTCCGCCCCCACTCCACCCGGAACACCGCACCCTTCCCCGGCTCCCCCTCCGCGCGGATGCGCCCGCCGTGCCGCGCCACCGCCCGCTCCGCGATGGCGAGCCCGAGGCCGAGCCCTTCGAACTCCCCGGGGGAGTGCAGGCGCTCGAACGCGCGGAAGAGCTTGCCCGCGAACGCCATGTCGAACCCGGCCCCCTCGTCCCGCACGAAGAACCCGTGCGGTGTCGGCCCCACCTCGATCGTCACGCGCTCCCGCCCGGCGCTGAACGTCCACGCGTTCTCGATGAGCTCGGCGACGACGAACGCCACGAGCTGCGGATCGCCGTGCACCACGAGGCCCTCGGCCACGGTGGCGTCGACCGTCCGCCCGGGGTCCGCGGCCGCATGCCGCGCGATGGCGGCGCGCGCGAGGGCCGTGACGTCCACGTCCCGCGGCTCGATCTTGCGCCGGATGACACGGAAAAGCTCGATGAGCCCGTCGAGCTGGCGGCCCATGCGCTGGGCGTTCACCCGGATGCGGCCGAGGCCCTGGCGTGACTCGGCCGGGGCGTGCTCCAGGAGCATGGCCGCATGGCCGTCGATGGCGCGCAGGGGCGTGCGGAGCTCGTGGGAGATGGAGTAGGAGAGGTCCGCCAGGTCACGCTGCGCGCGCTCGAGGTCCTCGGCCTGGCGACCGAGCCTCCTGGCCAGCGTGCGCGCCTGGTCCAGCAGGCGGAGCAGGGCCGCGGAGAGGGCGCTGAAGACGAGCCCGACGAGCACGGTGAGGGAAGGCAGCCCCCCTCGGCGCGCGGCGACGAACCCGCGCGTCGCACAAACCTGGACCTCCATCGTGCCCTGTACGCCCACCATCGGCTGGCGATGGCAGAAGGTGGAGCTCGGCGAGGTCGTCGAGCTGTACACGGGGCCTTGCGGGCCGAACAACGTGAGGTCGTACCCGAGCAGCAGCGGCTGGGCCGCGGACGTGAAGGCGGCGATCTGGAACGTCCCCATCAGCCACCCGTCGAACCCTTCCGACTCCAACGGCACGAATGCCACGATTCCCGCATCGCCCTGCCGGAGCTCGACCGGCGCGACGATCACCGGCTTCCCGCTGGCACGAGCCGACTCCATTGCCCCCAGGTGCCCGGGCACCAGGCTCGCGATGACCCCCTCCGCCGATTCGTCCGGCGGCTCCCGCCAGCGTACGTGCCCCTCGGGGTCGAGGACGCTGATGGACCACAAGCCGTCATAGTCCGCGAGGTACTGGGCCGCGTCGGCGCGCCAAGGGATCTCGTCCGTCCCCTCGCCCACCCTCCATCGGTGCGCCATCCGTCGGAGGGCGCGGACCCGGGTATTCAGGCCGCGCCCGAGATCGTCCGTGACCTCCACCGCCTCTTCGCGGGTGGCTTGTTCGATGCCCACGTCCTCAGCTCGCCGAACCGCCCACCCGAGCGCGACGGACGCGGTGACCCCGACGGCCAGCATCGCCACCACGTCGCGGTGCCCATCCCACCGCCAGTGTCGCGCCGCGCCCGCCATCGCTCCCGTTTCACCCCGTAGGCGTCAAAGCTCCGACCACCGCGGCGAGGCCGAGAACGCCGCGTGGATGAACCCCACGTGCGAGTACGCCTGGGGGAAGTTGCCCCACATGCGCCCGGTCGCGACCTCGTAGTCCTCCGACAACAGCCCGAGCGGCGACATCTTGGCGCGTGCGCGGTCGAGCACCGCGCGGGCCTCGTCGGCGCGCCCCGCCATCGCCAGTGCCTCCACGAGCCAGAACGTGCAGATGATGAAGCCGACCGTGGGCCGCCCGAAGCCGTCGTCGTCCCTGTAGCGGTACATCCATTCGCCGGTGGCGAGCTCGCGGTGGAGCGTGTCGATGGTGGCGTGCAGGCGCGGATCGTCCTCCGGAAGCAGGCGCAGGCTCGACGTCTGGAGCAGGGCGGCGTCGAGGTCGGCGCCCCCGTAGGTCGCCACGAGGCTGCCGACGTTGGGGTTCCACGCGCGCACGAGCAGATCCTCGCGGATCCGGTTCGCGGCCTGCACGTAGTAGCTCGCGGCCTCCGGCAGGTGCCGCCCGGCGACCTTGGCCATCCGGTCGGCCGCGGCCCAACACATGAGCGACGAGAAGGTCTGCGGGCGGGGCGCGGTGCGGTGCTCCCAGATGCCGGCGTCGGGGGTGCCCGCGACCGCGATCGCACGGTCGGAGAGCCGCCGCAACAGTTGGAGCGCGTGCTTGGTCTGCTCCTGGCGGAACCGGTCGTCGAGGAACACGGGCGCGAGCGCCAGCACCATCTCGCCGTAGATGTCGTTCTGCCGCTGCGTGACCGCCCCGTTGCCGACGCGAACGGGCCCGTGCCCCTCGTAGCCGGGCCAGTTCTGGAGGATGTGCTCGTCCAGATCGCAGGTGCCGTCCACCCGGTACAGCGGCGCGAGCTCGAGCGAGGGGTTGGCACCCGCGATGTCGAGCAGGTACTCGACGAAGCGCTCGCGCTCCTCGAAGTGCCCCAACCGCCGGAGCGCCGCGAGCACGTAGTAGGCGTCCCGCAACCAACAATAGCGGTAGTCCCAGGTGCGGCCGCTCGACGGCGACTCGGGGATCGAGGTGGTCATCGCCGCGACGATGGCGCCGGTGTCCTCGTAGCAGTGGAGCTTGAGCGTGAGCGCGGATCGGATGACCTCCTGTTGGTAGAGCGAGGGCATGTTGCAGTGCTTCACCCACTTCTGCCAATAGCGGACCGTGTCACCCAAGCTGCTCGAGCAGAAGGACGCGAGGGGCGCGAGCACCGGCCGCCCCCACGAGAGGACGAGGTGCCGCCGGCCGGTGAGCGAGAACGTGCGCCCGTCCATGTAGGAGAGCGGGATGTCGGTGGTGAGCCGCAGGGGCGCCGGGTATCCGAGGTAGCGCACGTGCGTGCTGCCGTAGCGTTTGTGCGGCTTCTGCTTCGACCAACCGAGCACGGGGTCGCACCACGCACGGATGCGGGGCGTTCCCTCCAGCGGCTCCACGATGCGCACGATCTGGACGGGCCGGTACGGGCGGTCGTGGTGGAAGTAGCGCGGCGCGAAGTCCACGACGCGGAAGCTCCCGTCCGCGGTCTGGAACGTGGTCTCGATCACGTTGGTGTTCGGGAGGTAGCCCTGGGTCCCCTTCTCTCCCGCGGCGGGTGTCACGCCGAAGCTGCCGCCCGCGTCGGCATCGAGCAGGGCCCCGAACACCGGCTCCGAGTCGAAGCGGGGCAGGCAACACCAGGGGATCGTGCCATCCCGGGCCACGACCGCCGCAATCTGACAATTACCGATGAGAGCGAGATCCTCGATGGGCAGTGTGCCCGCCATCGCGCGCCTCCGGGGCCCGCGGGCCCGTGGCTTCCTCTAATCGCGGAACAGCGAGGGTTCAGGCTCATCCTCGCCCGTTCACCCCTCGAACGTCCGGACCGCGACGTACTGCACACCCTCGGGGGAGGGTCGGCTCTCGTACAAGATCACGGAGGTAGGAGTGAACGTCGCGACCTCCCCGAGCTCCCGCAGCGCGGCGGCGACCCGATCGGCCCGCCCGTGCCGCACCCGACCCACCGTGACGTGCGGCACGAAGGGGCGCTCCTCGGGCGGGAACCCGAGCGGCGCGAGGCTGGCCTCCATCGCTCCCACGAGCGGTCCCAACTGGGCTTCGGCCCCGACCCACAACACCTTGGGCCGCCGCGCGTCGGGAAACCCACCCCCCCCGACGAGCCGGATCGGGGACAGGGGGAGCCGGCGCACCCACGGCGCGACGGCGTTCGCCACGGCGTCCACGCGGTCCGGATCCACCTCGCCCAGGAACTTGAGCGTGAGGTGGATGTGACCACGCCGCGTCCAGCCGATCTCGGGCGCGCTGCCGCGGATGGGGCGGAGGGCCTCGGCCACCGCGTCGAGGGCATGGTCGGGCAAGGGGATGGCGAAGAACAGGCGCATGCACCGCGGGGGCGGGAGGAGAAGTGAAAATCTAACCCTCCGCGACGCCCCGGAGCCGACGAAGTGCGCAGTCTCCGGGGTGGAGGTTCCATGTCCATCAAGAAGCCCGATCTCGGCGCCGCCGGCAGCGGCGAGCTCGACAACCCCGTGAAGCCCGCGGGCCTCGGCCCCGCGAGCTCCGGCACCCTCGCGGCGCGCGATCCGACGGTGCCCGGATCCCCACCCCATCGGGGCCACGAGCCCCAACCCCTCTCGGGCGCGCGGGAGCCGCAGCCCCTCTCCACGCCGCGCGAGCCCCAACCGCTCGCGGGAGGCATCGAGCAGCCCCTCGGTGTCGGCACCGGGAACTACGAGGGCGTGGTGGCCGAGCGGCGGCACCAGCAGGAAGACCCGGACCGCTGGCAGCGCGAGGAGCGGCGGATCGAGCCCTTCGAGTACCCCGAGCGGAACCTGGGCGGGTCGACGCGGCACTGACGTGACGGTCCGGTAAAAGCCGTGCGTCGGTAGGGGTAGCGCCTTGTGGTCGGCGCCGCGCATCATAGAGGGCCCGTCTCGGAGGCCCCCATGCCCGCCCGGTACCCCTCGGTCCGCTCCTTCGGGGCGCTCCCCTCGAGGGCGTGCGCGCTCCTCGTCCTCGCCGCGTGCAACGAGTCGACGCTCGGATCCTCGGACAAGCCGCCGTCCGTCCAGATCATCTCCCCGCTGGACGACGCCGCGTTCGATCCGTCGGGCCCGGTGACCTTCTGCGCCCAGGTCGACGACGAGGATCGCCTCGAGGAGCTCGCCATCCTCGTGCAGAGCAGCGTGGACGGCACCCTCTGGGAGTCCGACGGCACGACACCCGAGGGGTGCGCCGGCGGCAACGTCGGGCTGACGTTGACCCTCACCGGCTCGACCCAGACCCTCGGCATCTCGGTGGTCGACTCGACCGGCCAGGCCGCCGAGTCCCAGATCCGCATCGTCCCGGGGGTCAACACCCTCCCGTGGTGCGAGATCGACGCTCCGACCGAGGGCGCCGTCTACGAGACCGACGACGCGATCCCCTTCCTCGCCCGCGCGGGAGATGGGGAGACCACCGCCGAGCAGCTCGACGCCGTGCTCGCGAGCGATCTCGACGGCATCTTGTGGACCGGCTCGCCCGAGTCGAGCGGGAACATCGTCACGAGCGCCCTCTCCCTCTCGGGCGGCAGCCACCTCCTCACCCTCACGGTCACGGACACGCGCGGCGCGGTCGACGTGTGCGGCGCCCACGTCGAGGTCGACCCCTGCCTCGACGCCGACGCCGACACCGTCACCACCTGCGACGGCGACTGCGACGACGGGGATCCGACCGCCTGGCCCGGCGGCTTCGAGGTGGCGGACGGCGCCGACAACGACTGCAACGGCCTCGTCGACGACCAGACCAACCTCTCCGACGATGACGCCGACGGCTGGACCGAGCTCGACGGCGATTGCGACGACACCGACGCCGGCGTGTTCCCCGAGGCCGTGGAGATCTGGTACGACGGCACCGACCAGGACTGCGATGGCGAGGACGACGACCAGGACGGGGACGGCTTCCTGCTCGCCGAGGACTGCGACGACACCGACGCCACCGTGAACCCGCTGGCCGCGGAGGTCTGGTACGACGGCGTGGACGCCGATTGCGACGGCAACGACGACGATCAGGACGGGGACGGCTACGCCGTCGGGACCGACTGCGACGATCTCGTGGCGTCCGTGAACCCGGGCCGGGCCGAGGTCTGGTACGACGGCGTCGACCAGGACTGTGACGGCCGCGACGACGACCAGGACCTGGACGGCTACGCCCTCGCCGACGACTGCGCGGACACCGACGCCGCCGTGAACCCCGGCGCGACCGAGATCTGGTACGACGGCACCGACCAGGACTGTGACGGCAACGACACCGATCAGGACGGGGACGGCCTCGCCTACACCGCCGACTGCGACGACACCGACGCCACCGTCAACTCCGGCGAGGAGGAGATCTGGTACGACGACATCGACCAGAATTGTGACGGCAACGACGACGATCAGGACGGTGACAGCCACGACGTCGACGTCGATTGTGACGACACCGACGCGGGCGTGCACCCCGGCGCCGCCGAGATCTGGTACGACGGCGTCGACCAGGACTGCGCCGGCGGGGACGACGACGACCAGGACGGCGACGGCTCCGTGCGGGGTGACGATTGCGACGACACCAACGCCGCCCGCTACCCGGAGGCCACGGAGGTCTGGTACGACACCGTCGACCAGGATTGCGACGGCAACGACACCGACCAGGATGTCGACGGGTTCCCCTACACGGTCGACTGTGACGACACCGATCCCACCGCCTACCCCCGCGCGACCGAGGTCTGGTACAACGGCGTCGACGAGGATTGTGACGGCAACGACGACGATCAGGACGAGGACGGCTACGCCCTCGTCGACGATTGTGACGACCTCGACGACAGCGTGAACCCCGGCGCGCGGGAGGTCTGGTACGACGGCGTCGACGACGACTGCGACGGCAACGACGACGACCAGGACGGTGACGGTTGGGCCCTCGAGGACGACTGTGACGACACGTCCGTGCTCGTGAACGACGGCGCCACCGAGATCCGTGACGGCGTCGACAACGATTGCGACGCGCTGTGCGACGAGGGGGTGATGACCGCCGGCGAGCTCGTGATCACCGAGATCATGAAGGACCCCACCGGCGCGCTCTCCGACACGTCCGCCGAGTGGTTCGAGGTCTACAACGCGTCGACCACGACCATCACGATGTGCGGGTGGACGGTCTCCGACGACGGTGGCGAGACCTTCGACATGACGAGCGACGTGACCGTGCTCCCGGGGAACTACGCCCTGTTCATGCGGAGCGGCTCCACCGCGAGCAACGGGGGCCTCGCCGCGGACTACGTCTACGGGAGCAGCCTCCAGCTCGGCAACACGGGGGACGAGATCATCCTCCGGAACGACGCGATGGAGATCGATCGCGTGGACTACACCGAGGCGTTCGGCGATGCGGCCGGGTACAGCTTCGGGCTCGATCCCACCACGCTCGACGGTGTCTCCAACGACACCGCCGGCAACTGGTGCAACGCGACCACGCCCTACTTCGCCGCCAACTACGGCACGCCGGGCGCCGCCAACGACACCTGCCCGTAGGCATGCGGACCCACGACGTCGTCATCGTCGGCGGAGGCCCCGCCGGGTTGAGCACCGCGCTCCACCTGCAGGCGCTCGACCCCTCCCTCGCGGAGCGCACCCTCGTGCTCGAGCGGGAGCGGTACCCGCGCGAGAAGTACTGCGCGGGCGGGCTCGGCGGCCGCGCGCTCAAGACGCTCGCCCGCATCGGCGTTCGCGTGGACGTGCCGGCCGTACCGGTGGCCGCCGTCGCGATGCGCGCCTCCGGCGAGACCGTCCGGGTGACCGAGCCCGGGTTCGGGCAGGTGGTGCGGCGGATCGAGTTCGACCACGCGCTCGCGAAGGTCGCGACGGCGCGGGGGATCGCCGTGCGCGAGGGCGCGGCCGTGCGGGAGGTCGTCGCGACAGCCGACGGGGTTCGGATCGTGCTCGCGGACGGCGAGGTGCTCCTCGCCCGCGTGGTCGTCGGCGCGGACGGCGTGGGCGGGGTGGTGCGGCGCAGCCTCGGGCTCTCCGGGGGCAAGCTCCGCGCCCAGGTCATCGAGTGCGACACCGAGCCGGTGCCGAGCGATCTGCAGCGTGACACCCTGCTCTTCGACTGGAGCGACCGCTCGCTCCACGGCTACGGGTGGGACTTCCCCACGTTGGTCGGCGGCGAGGAGCGGGTGTGTCGTGGGGTCTACGTCATCCGCGCCTTGGGGGCCGACAACGTCCACGCGCGGCTCCGCGCCTACCTCGCCGCGCGGGGCCTGCGGATGGAGGACTACACGCTCAAGCCGTTCGGCGAGCGCGGCTTCGAGGCCACCGAGCCCATCAGCAAGCCCCGGGCGCTGCTCGTCGGGGAGGCCGCCGGCATCGACATCGCCACCGGCGAGGGCATCGCCCAGGCCATCCAGTACGGCGAGGTGGCGGCGCGGACGTTGTCCCACGCGTTCCACACCGGCCGCTTCGAATTCACGGACTGGAAGCGCACCGTGCTCGCCTCCCGCTTCGGCCGCGGCCTGTTCGCCCGCCTGGTCATGTACCGGACGTTCTACCTGAACCGCGCGCGCGCCGAGCGCGTGTTGCTGGACAACCCGGCGTTCCTCCAGCTCTTCGCGCAGGACTTCGCCGGCAACCGCCTGCGCACACGCACGCTCCTCCGGGCTGCGGCCGCCACGTCGCCACACGACGTGCCCTGGCTCGCGCGGATGGTGCGGGACGCCGCGACCTCCCGCGAGCACGTGCTCGCCGAGGGGTAGCCCCCGACGAGCGCGCCCGCGGGCGATCGATCAGTTGGTCGCGACGGTCGCGGTGAACTGGTTCGTGGCCGCGACGGCGGCGAGGAGCTTGGCGGTGTCCGCCTTCTTCTCGTCGAACGCGACCTCGGCGACACCGGTCGTGGCGTCGACCGTGGCGCCCTTGACGCCCTCGACGCCGATGAGGGCGGTCTTCACCTTCTCGGCGCAGGCGCCGCAGTGCATACCCGCGACGGTGAGCTTGACGTGCTTGCCGTCGGCGGGGAGCGGGGCGGCGGCCGTGGCGGCCGGCATGTCACAGTGCTTGCCCGAGGCCTTCTCGCCGGCGGCGGCGTGCTCGCCGGGGCAGGCGAAGGCGGTTGCGGAGGCGGCGAGGGAGAGCACGAGTACGGCGACGAGACGGTGCATGAGAGGCTCCTGAACCTCCCCGTCGTACCTCGGAGGCAAGGCGCCCACAAGCGCGCGGGGCCCGCCCACCCGGCGGAGGGCCGCGGCGGCCTACGCGGAGAGCGCGCGGTAGCGGCTCTGGAAGTAGATCAGGGGCTCTCCGTCACGAGTGGTCAAACCCTGGACGTGACCGAGGTAGAGCGTGTGGTCCCCGGCATCCACCGCCTCGTGGAGCGAGCAGTCGATCCAGGCCAGCGCGTCGGCCACCACCGGCGTGCCCATGTCGGGCCGGGCGAGCTCCACCACCTGCCCCGGCTGGCGCCAACCGGCGTAGTAGTTCGACACGGCCTCCTGCCCGGCTCCCAGCACGCTCACCGCGAAGCGGCCGACGCGCGCGAGCACGTCGTGGGACTTCGCGCGCTTGTCGATGGAGACGAGGATCAGGGGCGGCGTGAGCGAGACGGAGATGAACGCGCTCACGGTGATCCCGTGGACCTCGCCCGCCTCCTCGACGGTCACGACGGTGACCCCGCTGGCGAAGCGGGAGAGGGCGTCCTTGTAGGAATTGACGTCGACGGGCATCGCGGCGGTTTAGTGCGGAGGGATGCCCCCCGCCACCCGAGGACGCACCGCGCCCGGCCGCCTCGCCGCGCTCGATGCCTGGGTCTGCCACGCCGAGTCCGCGCTCCTGCTCCGGAAGGACGGTCCCTGGCTGGACGCGCCCTTCGTGGATCTCGGGCTGGGGGAGGCGCCGTGGACCACGCTGGAGAGCGCCACGCGGCTCCGCACGGTGCGGCCCGACCTCCGCGTCGTCGGGGTGGACCACGACCCCGCGCGCGTCGCCGCCGCCGCGCCGCACGCCGACGCGTGGACCACCTTCCGCGTGGGGGACTTCACCATCGGGCCGGGGGCCCGCCTCGCCCGGGTGCTCAACGTGCTCCGCGAGTACACGCCCGCCGAGCTCCCGGGAATCCATCGCCGCCTCGGGGAGGGGCTCCTACCAGGGGGGCTCCTCCTCGAAGGAACCTCCGACGCGCGCGGCGGCGTGCTCGTGACCCACCTGCTCCGGCGCGGCGCCGACCTCCCCTTCCCCCTCGTCCGGGAGGGCCTCCTCTTCCACACCGACTTCTCCCAGGGCTTCGCCCCGCTGCTCTTCCGCGACCGCCTGCCGCGCGATCTGCGCCGCGTCGCCCCGGGAACGACGATGCACGCGTTCTTCGCCGCCTGGACCGCCGCGTGGCAGGCCGCCCGTGTGGCGGCGCGCGACGCCCCGCCGAACGACTCTCCGGATGGGCTGTTCGCGGCCTCGATCGCCGGGCTCGCGGCGCGCGTGCCGGGCGTCGACCCGGATCCCTGGCTCGCCCGCGGCGGGTACCTCGTGTGGCGCCCGCCAGGGGGGGTCCCCGCGGACGCCCCGGGCTGACCGGTCCGACCCGGTCGCCTACTCGCACCCCGCGAGGGCGAGAACGTTGTTCACCTCGTCACACTCGGTGACCCGCCCGACGCCGCCCCCGTCGTCGTCCACCGCCACGCGCACCTCGTCACGGGTCGTGCTGGCCTCCAGGGTGAACCGGAAGGTCTCCGACACGCCGCCGCTCGCGACGACGGCGGTGGTCCAGCGGGTCTCCACGGCGGCCTCGCCGACGTAGAGGGTCACCGGCACGCCGGTCCGGAGCCCGGCGAGCCCTGTGTTTCCGACGCGCACGTCCGCCACCCAGGTCCCGGTGACACACTGCGCGTCGCACACCTCCGCGACCGGCACGGCGTCCGGCGCCGACCCGCCGCTCACGGGGTCGACGGTTCCGCTCCGAAAGGTGTTGTAGGTCGGCCAATTCGGCATCGGAGATGCGGGCACGGAGAGGTCGTCGTCGATGTTGGTGACCGCGTAGGCGTGTTGGTTCCACACCCGTCGGTTGGTCGGCCACGACCCGTCGGCCGACCCGAGGACGTAGAGCCCGAGGGCCTCGGCGTCGGAGTGGGAGCCGCCGTTCGGCACGACGATCTCGGTGGCGCCGTCCCCGTCCACGTCCACGATCACCGGGTATTCGTGCAGCGTGCGCGAGCTGTGGGTGTCGTCCCGCATCCGCACCACACCGGTGGCGCCGTCCACCAGCCAGAGGGCGACCTCGTCGGCATACACCACCTTGAGGATGCCGTCCCCGTCGAAGTCGAAGAAGGCCGATCCGGTGCTCGAGGAGGACGCGTCCGAGATGGGGATGCTCCACACCACCCGGCCGTCCGCCTCGAACACGGTGTAGGCCCCCGCGGAGGCCACGCCGATCTCGGGGAGCCCGTCCCCGTCGAGATCCCCGATGCTCGCCGGGCCGCCCACCCCGGCGTCCCCCACGCGCTCGGCGAGCTTGGGCGTGCACGTCGCGTCGAACACCCGCAACCACCCGTTCGTGACGACGACGAGGTCCGCGACGTTGTCCCCGTCCAGGTCCGCCACCGCGGGGAACCCGTCCTCCTCGCCGGTCTCGCACACCACGCCGCCGTCCGCGTCGTAGACGGTCGAGCCGGTCACGACCTCCTGTGCGCCGTCCCCGTCCAGATCCACCGCGAAGCTCATCCAGCCGGCTTCGTGGAACATGGGCGGGCGCCCCGCTCCCGACGCGCCCGAGAACCGCACGGCGCCCGTGGCCCCCTCGAACACGTTCGCCCCCACGATGACCTCGACCGCGCCGTCCCCCTCCAGGTCCGCGAGCGCGGGGGCGTGGCTCCCGCACGGCAGCTCCGGCGCCTCGGCGAGCCACCGGAGGGTGCCGTCCGCGGCATAGGCGGCGACACGACAGGGGCCGCCGCCGACCGGAGGCGGACCCGGAGGAGGCGAAGGCCGCACCACGATGTCCGTGTCCTCGCCGCCGCCGCCGGTGTCCTCTTCCGGCGGGTTCGTGTCCGTGTCCTCCCCCCCGCCCTCCCCGGGCGGCCCGCCCACCACGGTGACGACGGCCACGATCTCGGGCGTGCCGTCCCCGTCGATGTCCCCGAGCGCCACGTTGCTGTAGCGGTAGGGGAACACCTGGGTGTCCCCCCAATCGACACGTGACACGGTGACGGCGATCCGCCCGGAGCGCCCGTCGACGATCTGCATCACGCCGTGGTTGTTCCCGTCGTCCGTGCCCCCGTCGTCGGCGACGACGACGACGCTCGGAGGGTCGTCCGCGTCCACGTCGCCGTCGCCATCGCCGTCGGTGAGCGGCCCCACGACCGGCGTCATGAGCACCTGCCCGTACTCGTGGAGCACGTTGAGGCTGGCGAGATCCCACTCGACCACGGTGTCGAGCGTGCCGAGCACCGGGTCGGTGACACACGCCTCGGCGACGGACACCGCGTCGGCCAACCCGGCGGGCGCGTCGCAATTGGACGGTCCGCTGTCGAGCAGGCCGGCGGTGTCGACGGCGAACGACACACCCGTATCGGTGGCGTCACGGTCCTTCCGGCCTTGCAAGCCATACTCGCTGCAGCCGGGGAACAGCGCGGCGAGCATCAGGACGCGGACGAATGTGGTCACGCGAGCAGCGCGTCCACGAGCCGTGGCAACGCCACCTCGCCGCCCTCGGCGATGGTCTCGTGGAAGGGCCCGCCGGCGGGTTCGGGGTTGATCTCGACGCACCGCGCGCCGACCTGGCGAGCGAGACGGACGAAACCCGCGGCGGGGTACACGAGCCCGGAGGTGCCGACGGAGACGAACAGATTGCAGGCGGCTAGAGCGGCGGTGATGCGGTCCATGTAGAGCGGCCGCTCGCCGAACCACACCACCGCCGGGCGGAGCGGGGCCCCACACGCGCAGCGGGCGCGGGGGTCCTGATCCCCCACGATGTCCACCCAGGGGTGGTCCTCGCGCGCGGCGCAGCGGAGCTTCCGGAGGGCGCCGTGCATCTCCAGGACCTCGGGCGCCCCCGCGACGCCCAGCAGGCCGTCGATGTTCTGGGTGACGAGCAGGACGCGCGCGGGGCCGAGGGCTCGTTGGAGGCGGGCGAGCGCGTAGTGCCCCGCGTTGGGAGCCACCCGTGCCACGCCGGCCCGACGCGCGTCGTAGAAGCGGCGGACCAACGTGGCGTCGCGCACCCAGGCCTCGGGCGTCGCGACGTCCTCGACGGCGTGCCCCTCCCAGAGCCCGCCCGCGCCGCGGAACGTGGGCACGCCCGAGGCGGCGGACAACCCCGCCCCGGAGAGCACGACCACGTGTCCGACGGGAGTCACCATGGGAAGAACCCTACCACTCCCGGCGCACGCCCGGAACGCGCGGCGTCATCTCCCCCGGCGGAGCCGACCCACGAGGCGTGCGAGCGGGCTCCCGGTCCCGACGGGGTGGTGCACGGGGTGCTCGCCGCGCAGCACCGCGTCGACGAACGCCACGATCGCGGGCGGGTCGAGGTCACCGGCGAGGTAGCCGTCGGCGAGCCAGGTGTCGCGCACCGGACCGGGGGGCCGCGACGGGCGCCCACGGACGTACACGGCCACGTGATCGATGGGGCGCACGTCCGTGCGCAGCGTGCGGCACACCCGGAGCGCCTCGTCGGCGCCGCCGCCTCCGAGGGAGAGCAGCACCAGATCGGGGCGGCGCGCGCGCGCCGTGCGCAAGGGATCGTCCCCCGTCGGGAGGGGGAACACGTCGAAGCGCTCGGCCAGGGCCGCCACCACGTGCAGGCGGTCACGCGGACGATCATCCACCACGAGGACGCGCGGCCTGGCGCGGCGGACTTCCACGACCCTGTTTCCGAGAAGGCCGCATCATAGCGCGTCGGCACAGCGTTCTGACCTCTGTTGGCCGCTAGAGGTCGATCCTGATACCGTGCCGGAGCGGAACAACAGGGAGCGCAGATGGCGAAAGAAGGTAGCGACCGGCTCAACGAGATCTCCGCCGAGCTGGCGAGCATCCTCGACGCTCGGATTCAAGAGCTGATGTCGGCGATGAAGGCGGCCGAGCAGGCCACCCGCCAGGTGGTCTCCACCGAGCTCGAGATCACGCGCTACCGCCAGCTGCAGGAGTCGTTGACCGTCGAGATCACCGAGATCGGCAGCGAGATGGGCGCGCTCCGCGCTCGCGCGGACGAGGTGCGCGCCCAGCACGGCACCCTGATCGGGGAGCGGGATCGCCTGCGCGAACAGGTCGAGCGCTCCGAGCGCGAGGTCCGCGAGGCCGACGTCCAGATCGAGGATCAGCGCGGGCGCGTGCGCGGCCTCGAAGAGGAGAGCGAGGCGCTCCGCCGCGAGAACAACGACCTCCGGGGCAAGATCCGCACCCTCGAGGAGAACGTCGCCCGGATGCGCAAGCTGCGGGACGAGCTGATGATGAGCATCTCCGGGCTCTCCCAACAGATGTCGGCGCTCAACGTCGGCGCCAAGGAGTAACGGTAGATGCCGGGTGCCCCTCCGACCTCCGGGCCCGCGGGTGGGCCACCCGATGGCACGCTCGACGCGGCGCGCAACGTGCTCGCGACCCTCGCGGCCGGCCGCGCGGCGCTCCTCCAGCTGGCCGCCGCCCACCTCCCGTTCGATCGCCTGATCGCGCTCCACCAGGGCTCGCTCCCCGATGTCGTCCTCCATGACGATCTCGGCGTGCTGATCGACCGCCGCCTCGCGTTGCACCGCCGCCCGGCCTACGGCGCCGAGCCCGCGAAGCCGCAGCCTTCTGCGCTCCCTCCGAAGCCAGCCGCGCGGCCGGCTCCCGCCTCGGCCGTCGCCGGCACGCCCGCCCCCAGGGCGACCGCGAGCGCGACCGCCGCACCCGCACCC
>JAKFCH010000220.1:0-16782 GCA_036676765.1 Deltaproteobacteria bacterium | reverse complement strand
CCCGGCGCGGGGTCGCGCCCCCGCCCCGGTCACGCCCCGTCACCGACCGTGGAACCTCGTCACGCGCGCTCGGGAAACACCCGCGCCGACCGAACTCCCGCGGACACGCGAGTGCTCCGATGCGCGACTGTTTGATCCTCGGCTCCGGACGGAGCGGCACCAGCATGGTCACCGGCACGCTCGCCCGCGCCGGCTACTTCATGGGCGACGATCTGTACCGGCCCCGCGCCGCCAACCCCAAGGGCTTCTTCGAGGGCGCCGAGATCAACGGCATCAACGAGGGGCTCCTCGCCCCGGTCGTGCCGCCCGCGCAGGGCCTCGGCGAGAACCAGCGGTGGCTCGCCGTCCTCCCCGAGGCGGTCGAGGTCCCCGGCGACGCCGTGCTCGACGCCCGCATCCAGCGCGCGACCGCCCGGAAGCCCTGGTGCTACAAGGATCCGCGCTTCAGCCACACCCTGCCCGCGTGGCGCCCCCACATCGGCGACGCCGGCCTCGTCTGCGTCTTCCGCGATCCGCGCCTCACCGCGCACAGCATCGCGAAGGAGGTGCGCACCGCCGCCTACCTCGATGGCCTGCCCTTCGACGAGGCCCGCGCCCTCGCGCTCTGGACCGCCACCTACCGCGCGCTCGTGCACCGCCACCGCCACGTGGGCGACTGGTTGTTCCTCCACTACGACCAGGTCCTGACCCCCGACGGCACGGCCCGCCTCGGGACGTTCCTCGGCGCGGCGCCCGATCCGACCTTCCCCGACGCGCTCCTCCACCGCCCGCCGCCCGACGGCGCGCTCCCCGCCGAGGCCGCCGCGCTCTACGCCGAGCTGTGCGACCTCGCGGGGCACCGGGTGGGCGGCAACCTCGCCGGGGCGCGGCCCCCGGCCCGCGCGCACCCCATCGACCTCGCCCTCCCGCTGTCCGACGAGGACACCGTCGACCTCGCCGACGACCTCTCCGGAGACCGCCCCGTCGACGTCTCCGTCGTCGCCCTCGTCGGGCCCGCCGACGCCGCGGCCGTGGCCCGCCTCGCCGCCGCCGTCGCCGACCAGCGGCAGGCCCACGTCGAGCTCGTCGCCGTCGACACCTCCGAGGGGGGCGGCCTCGTCCTCCCCGGCGCCACCGTCGTCCACGCCCCCGGCTGGTCGCGCGCCGCCGCGTGGAAACGGGGCCTCACCCATGCGCGCGGCCGCTACGTCGCGGGGTGGGAGCCGGGTGCTTTGCCGCTCCCCGCCGCCTACGCCCACGCCGCGCGGGCGCTCGACGCCGACCTCGACGCCGACGTGATCCTCGCGCCGTTCTGGCGCTCGCGCCCCCCCGAGGACTTCGTCGCCCGCGTCGACGTCTCCTTCGGCGACGACGGTGCCGGCGATCCGCCCCCCGGCTGGCGCGCCGTCGCGGTGTGGCGCCGTGCCGCTGCCGAGGCCCTCCGCGACGACGTCTTCTACCCCGCCGAGCTCGCCCACCTCCGGACGCTACGCGAGACCCGCCGCGTGCGTTTCTGCGACGAGCCCCTCTACGCCATCGACGAGCGCGCCCTCCGCGCCCTCGACGCCGCCGAGCGTCGTGACCGCCACGTGCTCGCCGCCCAGGCCCTCCCGTGGAGCGGCCCGCCCGCGGTCAGCGTCGTGCTCTGTACCTTCGACCGCGTCGCCGTCCTGCGCGAGTCACTGGAGGCCCTCTGCCGCCAGGCCATGCCGCTCGGCAGCTACGAGCTCGTCGTGGTCGACGACGGCTCCACCGACGGCACCTCCGACGTGCTCGCCGCCCTGACGTTCCCGGTCCCCGTCCGACACATCCGGCGCGACAACGGCGGCCTCGCCGCGGCGCGCAACACCGGCATCGCCGCCGCCCGCGGCGCCCTCCTCTACCTCGTCAACGACGACACGATCCCCGCCGTCGACGCCCTCGCCGAGCACCTCGACGCCCACCACGCCCACCCCGGCGAGACCATCGCGGTCCTCGGCACCTTCGAGCAGCCCCGCGACGCGCTCGCCAACGCCCTGATGCGCGCCTGCGAGTCGAGCACCCTGGTGTTCTGCTACGCCGAGCTCCGCCCCGACGCGCTCCACGACCCGCGCTACTTCTACACGTGCAACATCTCGGTCCCGACGGCGCTCGTGCGCCGCGTCGGCGGCTTCGACGAGCGGTTCCGCCACTACGGCGCCGAGGACACCGACCTCGGCTACCGCCTCGGCGCGCTCGGCCTCCGCGTGCTCTTCCACCCCCGGGCGCGCGCCACCCACCGCCACACCTGGGACTTCGACTACCTCGCCCGTCGCAACCGCCAGGTCGCACGCGCCCACGTCCGCCTCTTCGCCGAGCACCCGACCGCCATGGACGTGTTCGGCTGCCACGCGCGCACCCGCGCCGACCTCGAGGCCCAGCTCGCGCGCCGCGCCGCCCGTGCTCCCCAGATCGAGGCCGCCGCCCGCGGGCTCGCCGCCCTCGACCTCGCCGCGCTCGAGGCCCTCGGGGACGCGTGGCGCCCGTACGTCCAGGACTCCCAGAAGCGCCTGCTCGCGCTGCTCCAGGACCTGAACGCGGCGTGGTGGGCCGAGGGGTTCCTCGACGGCCTCCGGGAGCACGGGGTGGCGTCGTTCCGCGAGCTGCTCGTGCGGCATCCTCTCCCGCGTGGGGCAGGGGGGCTCCCGCCCCCCCGCAACGCCCCCCCTCGACGGTCGGTTCTGTCGCGATTGGTTTGCTTCCCCTCCGGTGACGGCGATTGGCGCGCCGTGGTCCGCCGCTTCGCCGCGAGCGGCCCCCTCGACGCGACGTTGGTCCTCCTGGCCGACACCGGCGTCGAGTTCGGCGCCACGGCGCTCGCGTGGGCCGTGGACGCCCTCGCGCACGGCGCGGGCCGCCGCCGGGTCACGGTGTACGACCCCGGCGTCGGCCACGCCCACGACGTGCGGGTCATCGCCGGCGCCTCGGGCTGGATCCCGACGGGGAGCCCGCGCGACGCCGACCGCATGGCCGCCGCCCGGGCGCTCGGGATCGACGTGGTGAGCCCGCGCTCCTGGCCGGAGCCCTGGCCGCTCGCGACCACCTCTCCGTTCCGCCTCCTCGCCTGGCCCGATTGGAGCGACGAGGCCGCGCTCGGCGCGCTGCTGCACGGTTTCGGTCGCCCCCTCGCCGCCGACGGCGGGACGCTCGTGCTCCGGTTGGATCCGGACCGGGACGGGCCCGCCTCGGCGGCCACGGCGCGGCTCACGGCGGCGGCGGATCGCACCCTCGCGGATGTGTCGTTGGACGTACTCGTCGTGGACGAGCCCATGGACGCGGATGCCATGGGAAGGTTGGTGCGGTCCGTGGACGCCGTGGCGGGGCGGCGGTTCGGGGGGCATCCGCGGGTGGTGGCGAACGCGCGGGAGATGGGGCGGGTCTGGGTCGGGGGATGATGCCGGGCGCGATCAGCGGCTGCGGACCATCCGGGGGGACAGGCGGCGGATCACCCCGTAGTCGGGGCCCCCGGCGGCGGTGCCGACGTCGTGGTACCCGGAGGTGTCGATCCGGAGCTCGAGGGTCTTGCCCTCCGCGGCGCCCGAGGTCTTCACGTCGAAGATCGCCGCCCACAGGAACCCCTTCAACGGGAGGTCGTGGGTGAAGCTGCCGCCGCTCCCGGTGCAGTACTCGCTGCCCCCGTCGACCACCATGATGGGGCCCTCGTAGGTCCGACCGTACTTGCTCGCGGAGACGGCGCTGCCCGACATCCGGGTCGGGAGCGTGCCCCACTTCGCCGGGTCCCATGACGTGGCGGACGACTCGATCTCGTCGGCCAGCTCGGCGAGGCCCGATGTCACCACGCCGTTCTGGAGCCCGACCGGATCCCCCACCGCGGCCTCCCCGCTCGCCTCGCAGTCCCCGATCTGGCTCTTGATCCAACTCGCGTTGGGTGTGCCATTCGGGCGGCCCCACCCCACGTTGTCGACGCCGGGCGGGTTGAGCACGAGCGTGAGGTCCATCATGCCCTCCACCCCTTCGCGCTCGACCACACAGTCGGGGAGGGCGAGCGGGATGAAACAACCCACCGCGCCCGCGCCCGCCGTCCGCGCCAGGACGCGCGTGGTGCTGGCCACCGGGATCGTCCCGCGGGCGAACACCGCGGGGGCGAGGAACAGCGCGAGCGCGTCGATCCGCGCGTGGACCTCGATGGTGTCGACCAACGTTGGATCGGCGCTCGGGGTGAAGGTCCCGGTGGCGTCGTCCCACACGCCGAGGACGACGTCCTCCTCCGCGAGCGCGACGCGCGCCCCCCCGGCGTCGTTCTCGGCGGCGACGGCCACGGCGGTCTCCTGGGCCGCGGTCAGCCCGCTCACCGTTCCGTCGAGCCGGAGGCTCCCGGCGCGCGCGGCGGCCTCGCTCGCGTTCTCCAGCTGCTGCTGCACCAGCCGCGCGTAGCCGAGGTCGAGCGTCAGCGCGGCGAACGCGAGCAGGACGACGCTGCCGATCGCGACGATGACGGCAGCGTTGCCCCCGCGGGCGCTCGCCCGGGTCCGGATCGGCATGGGTGTAAGTCCCGTGTAAGTGGGGCCGACTATCGTGCCGAGGTCGAGCTGCCGCCACCGAATCCTTCACCGAACGTCGATCACTTGCCGATCGAACGGGGATTCCAGGTACTTCGGGGCGGCCCGATCGAACGGGACGGGAGTGACAGGCGCGAGTGAAGCGGCGCGCCGGCCGATCCGAGCGTCGCCTTCGGGGCGCTCGCTCGGGCGGCGTCGGGGCTACTCGAGCCCTACGAGATCGTCGACGACCACCTGGAGCTTCGACACCAGCGGCACGACGCTCGGTTCCTGCGGTCCGCACGTCCCGAGGAGCGCCATCGTGCGGAGGACGGCCGCGCGGAGCTTCTCCGGGGCGGCGTCCCGCGTCCTCCACAGGTCGAGCGCGGAGTAGGTCATCTCGCTGACCACGTCTCCGAGCTCAGGGGGCTGGACGCCTCTCGTCCATCGCATGCACACCAGCACGGCGGCGACGTCGAGGACGTCGTCGGCAATCCGTGTACGCGATGGCTTCACGACGGCGCGCAAGGCAGACGGGTACCCGCTCGACGCCTCACGGGTAAGTAACGAATTGTCGTTCGTTGCAAGATTCCGTTGAGCTAGCGTTGGGCTGGCACACGCGCGGCGCCGGGGGTCATACTCACAGCGCATGGCCCGTGTTGAAGACCTCCGCCGCGAGGTGGAGCGGCTCGTCATCAACGAGCCTGACGCCACCTGGGTGCTGGAAGAGCCCCCCCTCACCGAGGGCGCGACACGCGTGAGCTTCGTGGTCCGACGCGGAGCCGAGCGGGTGGCCGAAGGCGTCCACTTCGTCCGGGAGCTGGCCGCGCAGGACGCGCTCGAGCAGCTCTGGCGCTGGGGCGTGCGGAACACACGGCGGCGGACCGACGAAGGGCACTCCCTGCGCGAGTCGGGGCAACCGCTGGACATCCGGCCGGGCTTTCCGCTGCTCGCGAGCTTCGGCGAGGACGATCCGACCGTCGACGAAGCGGGCCCGGCCATGCGCCTGGACGGCGGCCCCCTCGGCCCTTTCGGCGACGCCCTCCTCGAGCCGCCCGGGCACGGCGGGACCGAACAGGCCGAGCTGGGCGCGCCGGAGGGCGGCGACGAGGGCGGGGCCTGACGGTCGGCCCTACCGGAACGCCACGAAGTCCGTGGCCGGATCGAACGCCCGCTTCAGCACCCCCTCCAACGGCAACGTCCCGTACGGGAGCGCGGGGTCCAACCCCCACTTGCGCTTGAACACCTCCCAGTTCTCCAGCAGCAGGCTCGCGTAGTCGAGGTTGGCGGTCCTGGCGGTGCGGCTGCCGAGGTGGCGGATGAAGCAGTCGCGGGCGATGCGCAGGCGGTAGCCGGCGAGGCGGGCGCGCAGGCTCCAGTCGTTGTCCTCGAAGCCCCAGCGGCCGTACACCTCGTCGATGCCGCCGATGCGCTCGACCACCTCGCGGCGGGCGAGGATGAAGAAGAGGATGAGCTGGCTGGTGTAGGCGTGGCGGCCGCGCTGCTCGGCATGCACGGCGGCGGCGTAGTCGTCGAGGGCCTCGTCGGGGTGCGGCGGGCGGGCCACCTTCTGGGCGTCGACGACGTAGTCGCTCACGGGGCCGACCATGCCGATGTCCGGCCAGGCGTCGAGGTGCCCGACGAGGAGCTCGTGCCAGCGGGGGGTGAAGAGCACGTCGTTGTCGCAGAACAGGACGCGCTCGCCGCTCGCCACGGCGAGGCCGCGGTTGCGCGCGGCCGGGGCGCCGAGGTTGCGGCCCATCTCGAGGAGCCGCACGTCGGGCTGCTCGCGGAGCCACTCGAGGCTGCCGTCCGTGCTGCCGTTGTCGACGACGACGAGCTCCACCGGGCCCGTGGTCGTGCGCCGGAGGGTGTCGAGGCACGGGCGGACGTGGGGAAAGCCGTTGAGGTTGGGAATGATGATCGAGGTCGTCGCCCGGCTTGGGAGGGGGCGGGGGCGCGTGCCGATCGGAAGGGCGGCGGTCGCCTCGACGAGGCCGAGCCGGTAGCGGTGGAGGCCGGCCTCGCGGGTGGCCACGAGGAGCGTGTCGCGGTCCTCCCGGCGGGCTGGCAACCCGCGCCGCAGCGCCGCGGCGACCGAGCAGGCGAGCCGCTCCCGGTCGGCGGCGACCTCCTCGACCTGGGCGCGCACGCCCATCCAGAACGTGTCGTCGGCCATGTCCGTGGGCAGGCCGGGCACGAGCGAGGCATCCCGGTGCTTGGAGCAGATGCGCCACGTCTCGTGGCCGAGCCGCTCCTGGCGATCGAGCCACCCGGCGAAGCGGACGTGGTGGTCGTGACCGGCGCGGATGTCGGGCCGGTAGCGGACGCCGAGGCCGAGCCCCTTCTCGAGGCGGTAGCCGAGCTCCACGTCCTCGGAGAGCGCGTGCGGAAAGCGCGGATCGAACCCCCCCACCGCTTCGAGGGCCGCGCGCGGGACGGAGAGGTTGCACGTCCAGAAGTGCTGCCAGCCGTAGCGCTCGCCGGCTTGCATGGTGGTGTAACCAAACAAGAGATCGCTCTCGGCGAGCAGGGTCACGAACGGATCGTCGAGGTGCTCGGGGAGGAAGTCGAAGGTGCCGAGGACGGCCTCCGCGCCGCCGGCCGCACCGCCGACCGCGCCGGCCTCCGCGTCGAGCTGGGCGTGGAGGTGGCGGCGCACGCCGTCGGGCTCGGGGAGCGTGTCGTCGTTGTAGAGGAGCACGTAGCGGCCCCGCGCGTGGCGCAGGGCGAGGTTGCGTGCCGACGCAGGCCCGGCGTTCTCCTGGCGGAGGAGGGTCAGCGCGAAGGGCCGCGGCCCGGTGTCGGTGACCGGGGTGGGGGAGCCGTCGTCGACCACCACGACCTCGAAGGCGCGCGGGTCGAGGTCCTGGAGCGCGAGCCGATCGAGGAGGTTCACGAGCGGCTCGCGCCGCCCGAACGTGGGCACGATCACGCTGATCAGGGGCGCGCCGCCGAGGAGTGGGTCGATGCGTGTGTCGGGGACGACGTACGACGCCACCGCGCCGTGCACGCCGAGGGCGTCGAGCACCGCGGTCGCGACGGCGTGGCCGTCGGGCGCCAGGACCAGGGCGCGGCGGGCCATCCGCGCCGCCTCGCCGGGGTCGACGTCGAACGAGACGTGCGCGAGCGTCGCGACGATCTCGGCGTCCTCGGGGAGGATGCGGCGCGCGCCCCGCCCGGCGTCGACGGCGGCGGCGGGCTCGCCGAGCGCATGGAGGGTGGCGACCAGCCCGATCCACGCCGGGGCGCACGCGGGGGAGAGGCGGAGCGCCTCGAGCCAGGCGCCGAGGGCCTCGGGGGCGTAGCCGGCGTCGGCGAGGGCGTCGGCGGCGCGGACGAGGTCCCGGGCGCGGGACGCCGGCGCCTCGCCACCGCCCCCGGGGCCCACGGTGGGCGCGGGGACGCCGAGCGCGGCGAAGCGCTCCGCCAACGGATCGAGGGTGCGGAGCGCGGTGAGGCGGTCGCGACGGTGGGGCGCGGCGAGGGGGAGGGCGATGCCGCGGCCGAGGAAAGCGCGACGCTCGGCAGGGAGGCCGAGGGCATCGCAGGCCGCGGCCGCGAGGAGCCAGGCGTCGGCGCCGTCCCCGAGGAGCGGCTCCACGCCCCGCAGGGTCTCGCCGGGGCGCCCGAGGAGCAGATCGGCCTCGGCGAGGCCGAGCCGCGCGGTCCGGTCGAGCGGCGTCCCCACCCCGCGCGCGAAGGCGACGCGCGCCGCATCGGGGCGCGGGCCCACCGAGCGATCGGAGGCGAGGTACACAGCGCCGAGGCGCGCGTCCGCGGCCCAGCTCGTGGCGCCGGGGATGATTTCGTCGGCAAAGGTGCCGCCGTGCTTCGCGCGGGCGGCTTCGAAGGCGATCACGGCGGCGTCGAGGCGCCCGAGGCGCTCCAGGGCGAGGCCGCGCAGGAAGTCGAGGTTCGGGTGGAGGGCCGGCGCGGCGTCGAGCAGGGTGAGGAGCTCGGCGGGGCGGTCGTCCTCCAGCAGCAGGTGCCCGCGCAACGAGACGAGCGGCACCCCGGCGGGCGCCTCGCCGCGCGCCCGCTCCTCCCCGTACGACGCCCAGGCGCGCTCGGCTTCGGCGGTGGCGCGGGGAACGTCACCGGCGCGGAGCAGCTCGCGGGCGAGGTACGTGCGCGCGGTCGAGCTGGTCGGCTCGAGCTCGCAGCGCCGCTCGAGGAGGCGCAGGTTGCGGGCGTCCTTGGCGCGCGCGGCGCGCAGCTCGGGGACATCGCCGTAGTGCACGATGGCGGCGTCGACGGGGCCGACCCGGCGTTTCCCCTCGGTCAACCAGCGCTTCACCGACTCGTGCACGACCCCCTCCCAGGCGAGGTCGGGCGTGCGGCGCAACAGGCGCGGCAGCGGGGTGGGCTCACCGCGGCGGGCGCGGCCGGCGAGCACGTCGGCGGGGAGGGCGTCGAGCGTGGTGGCGTCGTGCAGCGGCAGGAACCCGCAGTCGATCGCGCCGCGCCGGATCACGTCGAGGAGGACCGACCCGGCTCCGGGCGCGAGGCGCTCGTCGGCGTCGAGGACGAGGATCCACGTCCCGTGGGCCGCGGCGAGGGCGGCGTTGCGGGCGGCGGCGAAGTCGTCGCACCACACGAACGGCACGACGGTGGCGCCGGCGGCCCGCGCGATCCGCGCGGTGCCGTCCACGCTGCCGGTGTCGACGACCACGATCTCGTCGGCGACGCCGCGTACGGAGGCGAGGCAGCCCGGCAACATCCGCTCCTCGTCGCGCGCGATCACGCAGAGCGTCAGGAGGGGCGGAGGCGTCGGTCGCGGCATGGAGGCTCCTCGGCCTCCGTTCGGTCGCGGGCCTCGGAACTTGAGGCGGAATTTCTCTACGAGCGGCGGCGGGCGGCCCTCCGGAGGCGCCGATAGCTGGCGGAATGCGTCTCTGGTCCGCCGCGCTGCCCCGCCCGCCCGTGCCGAGCCCCAAGCTCCTGCGCGCGCTGGCGCCGATCCTCGCGGCGATGCTCGCCCGCCCCACGCACGCGGGCCCCATCGTGGCCCAGGGCCTCCGCGAGACCCGCGCGTTCGGCTCGAAGGAGCGCCCCGTGGCCGGCGATCTCCTGCTCGGCCTCATCCGCCACGAGCGCGCCCTCGCCCGCATCGACGCCGACCCGCTCACCGCGTGGCTCCGCCTCGCCGCGGAGGGGCCGCCCGACCTCCCCGATCCCGACAACGCCTACGCGGTGGCGCTCTCCGTGCCCGACGCGCTCGCGACGGAGTGGTGGGAGCGGCTCGGCCCCGACGCCGCCACCGCCCTCGCCGTCCGCCTCGCCGGCCGGGTCCCCGTGGCCCTCCGCGTGCTCCGCGAGCCGGTCGACCTCCCCGTGCCCCACCGTCGCGTCGGCGCACACGGCATCGTGCTCGAGGGCCGCACCAACCTGAACCTGCTCGATGCGTGGAAGGAGGGGCGGGTCGAGGTGCAGGATCTCGGGAGCCAGGACATCGTCGCGTTTGCCGCTTCCGTTCTATTGGGGCGGGGGGCGAGCCCCCCGCAACGCCCCCCGGAACCCGCCCGTGTCGGCGACCTCGCCGGCGCACGGATCCTCGATCTCTGCGCCGGAGCCGGGGGCAAGAGCCTCGCCCTGGCGGCCCTCGGGGCGCGGGTGCAGGCCTGGGACGTGCGTCCCGACGCGCTCGTCGAGCTGCGCAAGCGCGCCGCGCGGGCGGGGCTGGACATCCGCGTCGGGCCGCCCTCGGGGCGCTACGACCTCGTGCTCGTCGACGCGCCGTGCTCCGGCACCGGCGTGTTGCGGCGCCACCCGGAGAACCGCTGGAAGCTGCGGTTCCCGACGGACCTCCAGGCGAGCATCCTCCGTGACGCGCGGCGGCTCGGCGATCGCGTCGTGTACGCCACGTGCTCGCTCACCCGCGCGGAGAACGAGGCCCTGGTGCGCTCGGTGGCCGGCGAGCCCCTGCGCGAGGCGACGGTGTGGCCGGACGACGACCGGGAGGGGTTCTACATGGCGGAGATTGGCGGGGCGTAAGGGCGTTTCGGAGGCGCTCGCGACGCCACCGCGCCGGAGACCCCGGGGAGTGTGACACGGACACCGGCGGCTCCGAAGACACCGGCGACACCGGCGACAGTGGCGAGGAGGGTGACACCGACGACCGCGATAGCATCCCAACGGAGGCCCTCTTGGAGTTCGACGCCCCGCCCTCGACCGCCGCCGCCTGGATGCCCGCCCTCTTCGCGATCACCCTGCTCCCGTTCGCCGCGCTCCTGCCCATCCTCTGGTCGGGCCCCGCCTCCGCGTTGGTTGTCATCGCCGGGGTGGCGCTCGCCCTCTCGCTGCTCCTCCTCGCGGTGTGGCGTCGACTGAAGCAGCCCATGCGCTATCAGATCGTGCGGGGCAGCTTGATCGTGCCAGCCCACTTCCAGCCGGTGCGGGTGTCACTCGCGAACGCGCGGGTGACAGTGGGCCCAGGGTCCGGATGGCGGGTCGCCGGCACGGCCATCCCGCCGTTCCTGCTCGGCACGTTCGCCGATCGGCACGGGCTGTTTCACGCGGCCGCCACCGCGGAGGCCGGCGTCTGGGTCCACGGGGATCGGCGGGTGTTCGTCTCCCCGGCCGACACACCGGCGTTCGTGACGGCGCTCGTCGATGCCGGCGCAAATCCGCCCGGCAATCTCCAGAGTTGACCTGGTTCAACCGCCGCGCCAGGGGCGCGCAAGGCGGCCGGCCCCGCCGGCCGGTCCCGCCCGCGCTCCGCCCCGGGAGCGCGGGCGGACCGAGCGGAGCGAGCCTGGAGCCGACCCGACGGCGCCGTCCGCGGCGCCGGGGCGCCCCGCGTGGCTCCCCGGGGCCCCTGCTCGGATCCCCGCGGCGCCAGGCCCGCGTAGGGCCCCTACCGCCCCGCCGAGAACGCCACCTCGAAGGCGAGCTCCCCCGCCTCGCCGCCGAGGTCCTCGGTGCCCGAGAAGCGCGCGGAGACGGCGCCGTCGCCCGCCTCGGCGCCGACGAAGTCCGCGGAGCGGCCGTCGACGACCATGCGCCCGTCGATCCGGCCGCCGCTGATGGTGCCCGACCAGGTGACCGGGAGGTCGGTCGCCTTGTCGGGGTTGTTCGCGAGCGTGCACTTGCCGGTGAGGTAGAGCTGGCCCATGTTCACGGCCCCGGCGATCTCGCCGGCGCAGGTGTCGGTCTCGCCGTAGCGGGCGGACGTGACGGTGGCGTTGAAGGTTCCGGTGCGCGGGCCGTCGGTCTCGGCGTCGGGGAACCCGCCGGGGGCGCTGGACGAGCCGCTCACGAGGCCGAGGAACCGATCCCAGTCCCAGCCGGTGCCGGGGTCGGTGTGGCAGCCGCTGCCGCCGCCGCTCCCGGAGCAGCCGGGCACGTCGTCGTGGCCGATGATGTGGGTCCGGTCGACGGGGATGCCGTAGCGGTCACAGATGTCGCGGGTGAGGGCGGCGGTCTCCTGGTACATCGCGTCGGTGTACCAGGTGCTCGGGGCGTCGATGTAGCCCTCGAGCTCGATGCCGACGGAGTGGAGGTTGGTGTCCCAGTACCCGGCGTGCCAGGCGACATCCTCCTCCTGCACCATCTGGGTGATCTGCCCGTCGCTCGAGCGCACCATGTAGTGGGCGCTCACCCCGGAGGCGGGGTTCTGGAACCAGGAGATGGAGCCCGAGTAGCTCCCCTGCATCGTGTGGATGACGACGGTGGTGATGTCGCCCGAGCCGCGGCTGTAATTGCTGTAGTTGGACGAGCTGGCCGCGACGAATTGGTCGACGAGGCCCGAGCCGCTCACCGCGGTGCGACGCCACGGCATCGCGACCGGCGCGACCTCGACCATCTCGCCGTCGGGGGTCTCCCCGACGAGGCCGAACTGCATCCAGTCGTACACCTGGTCGGCGAACCCCTCGGCGACGAGCGGATCCTCCGCGCCCGAGAACCACGCCGTCACGGGGTACCACTCCTCGTAGGTGTCGACCGGGTTGCCCGTGCGGCGGCCGTAGGCGTCCGCCTTCTCCCGCAGGAGCGCCGCGGCGCCGCGGACGTTGGCGTCGTCGTCGTCCCCGAAGCGATCCGCGTCGACGCGGATGAGCCGCGACGCGTCCGCGACGCGCGGCGCCCGGTCGTGCTCGTTGAGCGCCATGAGGCCGACGGCCCCGTCGGTGCTCGCGGCGCCGCCGCGGTTGTCGAAGCGGCTGGAGGTCCACGCGATGGCGGCGAGGAGCTCGCGCGGTACGCCCGAGGCGTCGGCCGCGGTCGTGAGCGCGTCGTTCACGGGGCTGTTCGAGGTCTCCGGGCTCTGGCAGGCGGACAGCAGGAGGAGCGACAGCATGGGGTCCCCGGGGGTGGCAACCCCGAACCCAGCAAGTTCCGCGCCGAGCCGGAGGCAGGCTTGGCGCGCCGGAATCGGGCGGGAGGGGCACGGATCGGCCGGGGCACGCATGCCCCGGTGCGGCACGGGTGCACAAATCGAGCCGCGGTCCCGCCGAACGGCGCCCCGCTCGGATACCCTCCGCATCCCCTCCACGGAGCTCCGATGTCCAACGCCGAAACCATCCACGAGCGCTACCGCAAGGCGTTCGTGGGCCGCTCCCGCGCCACGCGCGATCTCGCCCTCCTCGACACCCTCATCTCCGACACGGAGCAGCTCGTGTCGGGTGGCGTCGCCGACACGCTCCGCGCCACGGTCGACGAGCGGCTCACGCTCTACAAGAACGAGCGCGAGGAGATCGCCGCGATCCAGGCCGGCGGCCCCGCCGCCCAGGCCGGCTGGCGCCTCGCCGAGTGGTCCGAGGTCAACTTCTCCCGGTACGTGCGCCACTTCGCCGGTCAGAGCCGCCCCACGCGGGATCTCGGCCTCCTGCAGGAGATGGCGGCCGAGGAGGCCGCGTGGATCGCCGCGATGCCCAGCATCGGGAACTCCCGGCTCGACGCGCGCCGCGCGCAGATGGAGGCCAACCTCCGCCTCTACACCACCGAGCTCACCGCCATCGCCGACGCGCGCGCCACGCTCGCGCCCGCCGAGCTCGCCCGCGTGCTCGCCAGCGCGGCCAACACCCAGTTCGGCCGCTACCGGCAGCACTTCGAGGGCAAGCCCCGCACCACGCGCCGCCCCGCCCTCCTCGAGCGCGTCATCGACGCGTTGGAGGCCATCCGCGTCGCCATGGTCCGCGTGCGGGACCTCGGGGTCGACACCCCGGTGCACGCCGCGAACATCACCAAGGTGACCGAGCGCATCGCGCACCACCGCGGCGAGCTCGTCCGCATCCGCCAGGCGCGCGCGGAGTCCCGCGGGAACGCCCTCGCCGGCGCCCTGGGTGACGAGGCGAACAAGCTCTTCGGGGCCTACCGCACGTCCTTCTCGGGCCAGCCCCGCGAGACGCGGGACCTCGCCGCCCTCTCCGAGCACTGCGACGCGCTGCAGGAGATCGCGCGCACGATGCAGACGCTCGAGAACGAGCGCCCCGACGGCACCAACACGAAGAACCTGGCCATCGTGCTCGACCACCTGAAGATGGCGGAGCGCGAGCACGTGGCGATCGCCGAGGTCCAGAAGAAGAAGAAGTAGGCGCGGGGCCTCGGGATCCAGCGGCACTCGGGTTCGGGGGGCGTTGCGGGGGGCCGGCCCCCCGCCCCAGGAGGATCCCGAGACCGCTGCTACGGCGGGGTCACCCTCGTCACCCCGGACGTGTCGGGATGCGGGTGACCACCAGGCCGCCGATCGCGCCCGCCAGGAACAGCACGACCTGCACCTCGGGCTGGCCGCGCAGGGACCAGATCGAGAGGCTCACCATGGTCGCCATCGACACGAGGGCGACCGTCTTCGTGCGGCGGGTGAGGCTGCGGTGGTGCTCCCAGTCGCGCACCATGGGGCCGAGCCCGCGCTGATCGAGCAACCAGCGGTGCAGGCGCGGCGAGGCCTTGGCGTAGCAGGCGGCCGCCAGCAGCACGAACGGCGTGGTCGGCAGGCCGGGCAGGAGCAGGCCGAGCAGCCCCAGCCCCAGCGAAACCGTGCCCACCAGCCAGAGGAGCCAGCGCATCGGGGCGGCCACTACGACGGACGCCATCCCTGCGAACGCGCCGACCAGCCACACAGCTTGTAGAGCAGGCGGGCGGCGACGTTGCCGTCCCAGTCGGCGTCTCCGATCTCGTTCAGATCGAAGCCCACGATGCGCCGGTGCTCGGCGACCGACTCGAGCAGCACGACCACGTCGCGGAAGCTGAGGCCGCCGGGCACCGGCGTGCCGGTGTTGGGGCAGAAGGCGGGATCGAGCCCGTCGACGTCGAACGAGATGTAGACCTCGGCGGGCAGCGCCTCGACGATGCGATGGACGATCTGCATCCAGGGCGTGCCGCGGGCGAGCTCGCGCGCCATCGCGTTGTCGAAGAACGGCACGATGCGCGCGCCCTGGGCCCTCTGGAAGGCGATCTCGCTCGCGCCCACGTCGCGGATGCCGACCTGGACGAGCGTTCCGACGTCGGGCACGCGCGTCATCACGTTGTGGAAGATGCTCGCGTGCGACCAGGTGAAGCCCTCGTAGGCGTCGCGGAGGTCGGCGTGGGCGTCGATGTGGAGGATGCCGACGCCGGGGTGCCGCTCGGCCACGGCCTGGATGGCGCCGAAGGGCACGGCGTGATCGCCGCCGATGACGGCGGGGATGCGCCCGTCCTCGAGGATCGCGCGCACGGTGGCGTGCACGAGCGCGTTGAGCTCGCCGCCACGGGCGTTGACGCGGGCCGCGGCCCCCGGATCGTTCCCCGCGCTCGCGATGACCGCGAGGGCGTCGGCCTCGACCTCCCGGTCCCACGCCTCGATGCGCGGATCCGGCGTCGTCATCGCGATGCCCGCCTGCCAGACGGCGCCCACGTCGAGATCCTCGAGGTCGACCTGCCAGGAGGCCCGGAGGAGCGCCTCGGGGCCGCCGCGCGTGCCGCGCCGGAACGAGGTCGTGGCCTGCCAGGGCACGGGGACGACGACGATCCGGGCCTGATCGGGGAGGGTGTCGAGGCCGAAGAGGCCGTCACTGGTGGCGGCGGCATCCGGATCGAACGTGGAGTCCTGGGACATCGACTACTCGGGAGGCCGCCCCCTTAACCGAGCCCCCCCTCCGCGATGGGGAGGGGCCGACGCCGTCGTCACTCGGCGGGCGCGTCACTCGCCGGGCGCGTCACTCGCCGGGCGCGACGCCGTCCGGAGGCGACACGAACAGGCGGGGCCCCTTGCCGGCCTCGACATCCCGTCGGAGCGCCGCCATGCAGCGGGGATCGTCGCCGGGCGCGCCACCGGCGGCGAGCGCCACGAGGACGCTCGCGGGCTCGCTCGCCGCCTCGGTGGGCACGCGCCAGCGCGCGACGGGCGAGAGCCACGACGGCACCACCCCGAGGAGGAGCAGGAGGAAGACCCCGGCGCCGGCCGCCAGACGGAGGGCCTCCGCGCGGGGAGCCTCGACGACGTCCGTGTCGGTGCGCCGCGTGGCCAGGGCCTCGAAGGCGAGGCCCAGGAGCACCGGCGCGAACACCAGCGCTGTCGCGACGTAGCGGGCGTGCCCCAGGACGGTCGTGGCGCCGCGGAGGGCGGCGAGGAACGGCAGGGCGGTGCCCAGGAGGGCGAGCAGGACGAGGGGCCGACGGCGGGCGTGGACGAGCGTCACGAGCACGGCCGCGCCCACGAGCGGCCAGAGCCAGGGGCCGACGATGGCGTGGCGCACGTGGCTCAGCTCGTGGTCGCCCGCGAGGCCGGCCGGGAGGCGCCCCGGGAGCTCGAGGAGCCAGGTGATCGTGCCGGGCAGGTCGGCGAGGTCGGACCGGCCCCAGAGGAAGCCCGCGACGGGGATCGCGACCCGCTCGTGCACGTCGGCGCGCCGGAGGGCGTCCTCCGCCCAGATCGCCACCTGCTGCTCCAGCGACGTGGCGCCGGTAGGGTAGGCCCAGGGTCCGGCGGCCCACGCGAGGGCGAGCGGCGCGGCGAGGGCGAGGAGGCGCGGCGCGATCCCGCGCCACGGGCCGGCGAGCGCGGCCACGAGGGAGACGCCGATGGCGGGGAGGGCCCAGAGGAGCCCGCGGACATCCAGCAGGAGCGCGGCGGAGGCGCCGACCCCCGCGGCGAGGAACGCCGGGACCGTGCGCCAGCGCATCGCGGCGGTGGCGGTCGCCGAGGCGAGCAGGAACCCCGCGAGGGTGGTCGGGTAGAACGTCACGGTGCGCGTGAGCGCGGCGACGGGGCCCACCGCGCCCAGCCCCAGGGCCGCGCAGAGGCCGGCGAGCCGGCCCCCGACGGCGCGCGCCCAGAGGTACGCGCCGGCCCCCGCGGCGGCCACGG
>JAKFCH010000219.1:0-30131 GCA_036676765.1 Deltaproteobacteria bacterium | reverse complement strand
GCCCGGCTCCGGCGGGCCGAGCGCGCCGGCGCGCGCGACGAACGGGCGTGGCAGCGGGTTCGGCAAGGCGGGCACGCGCACCGCGGCCCAGACCGCCGCCGCGGCGACCGACGCCCGGTCCCGCATCGCGGCGGTCGAGGAGGGCACGGTCCTCGCGTTCACCGACGGCGCCTGCACCGGCAACCCGGGCCCCGCCGGAAGCGGCGCGGTGGTGCGGCTCCCCGACGGGCGCGTGTTCGAGCGGTACAAGGCCCTCGGCACGGGCACCAACAACATCGGCGAGCTCACCGCCATCCAGCTCGCGCTCGATCTGCTGAAGGAGAACGACGTGGATCCCGAGACCGCGGTCGTGCTCTACACCGACTCCCAGTACTCCCTCGGCGTCCTCACCAAGGGGTGGAAGGCCAAGCTCAACGTCGACCTGATCGCCTCGCTCAAGGCGGCGCTGAAGCCGTGGAAGAAGCTCCGGATCGAGTGGGTCGCGGGGCACGTCGGGCTCGCCGAGAACGAGCGCGCCGACGCCCTGGCCCGCAAGGGCGTGGAGGAGAGCCGGCGTCGGTAGCCCCCGGGCGGACAGGGAGGGGAGGGCCCCCCGATTCAGTTGTCGAGGGCGCCGGCGTCGATCCACGCGCGCAGCAGCGCGAGGCGCTCGTCGTCGAGGCCGTCGGGATCGCCGTCGGGCATGGGCTCGCCCGCGATGCCGGCCTCCGCGGAGCACTTCTTCACGAGGTAGCTGGCGGCGGAATCCCCCGCGACGACGAGGATCTGGCCGGGGTTGTCCGTGCTCTCCACCCCGACGAGCTCGGCGTGCGCGCTGCCGTCGGAGAGATCGAGGTCCGCGGCCCCGCCCCCCACGGCGGAGTGGCACGTGGAGAAGGCGCAGGAGGCGGTGAACACGTCCGCCTGGACCTGGGTGAGCGTGACCTCGGCGGGCGCGGCGCCGCCGGTGTCTTCGGGGGGGGCGCCGGTGCAGGCCAGGAGGAGGAGGAGCGCGATCATCGATTACCGCCGTCGCAGATGACTGCCGTCAGTTGGGGATACACGACGGTCACCGTGTCGCACATCTCTTCGGGAAACGCCAGCGGCTCGTCGGTGTCGTTGAACCAGCTGCAGGTGGTCCGCAGCGTCGAGCCCTGCTCGAGGAGGTAGTCGCCGGGCGCGTAGGGCTGGACCGGCGGGGAGTCCCGCCACTCGGGATCCCAGTCGGTCTGCTCGTAGACGGTGCCGCGCCCGAGCTGCTCGGTGCGGAAGGACGTGCCCCACTCGTGCATGTGCCCCGTCACGTAGAGGACGTTGAAGTCCTGCTCGATGGTGCAATCGAAGGCGTAGGTGGCCGCCTCTTGCGGGGGGATGGTGAACGCGCCGGCGTTCAGGATCAGGGGGGCCGCCCAGGTCTCCACCTCGTCCTCGGCGAGCAACGTCACGACCGCGGGGTCGTGCACGCGGATGGGATCCACGCCGGTGTTGAGGTAGTGCGCCTGCAACACCCACCGTTGACCCTGGTCGATCTTGACGGCCATGCCCTCGAGGAGCTCGATGCCGAGGTCCCGATCGTCGTCCCCGATCTTCACGTCGGTCGGCAACACGAGGGGCTCGAGCTCCGCCATGCCGAGCTCGCCGTCGGAGGAGCAGTCCACGACGGTCCCGTCGGGGTAGTCGAGCTCGCTCGCGGTGGTGCCCATGAGGAGCAGGTGGTGCCCCATGGCGTTCTGGTAGGTCGACAGGGCGTGGATGCCCGCGTCGTCCCCGGTGTAGGTGCCGAAGATGCAGTACATCTTGTCCTCGCCCGGGGCGACGACCTCGTCCGGGCCCCACCAGAGCGCGTCGTTCGGGGTGAGCGCGGGGAGGTCGGCCTCGGTGAGGCGGACGTCCACGACGTCGTCGGGGGTCGGCGCGCCGACCTCGTCGGGGGTGCAGGCGAGGAGCGTGTGAAGCAGGATCATGGCCGGAGCATCCCCATGTAGACTTCGAACGGCGTCTCGGCCCCGGCGACGATCTGGACCTTGTTCTCGTTCGGGATGGTGATCGGATCGCCTACGTCGCCGCAGCCGTCCGCGGGGTCGTCCACGTCGAGGCAGCCGAGCACGTAGACGATCTGCGCGTCGAGGGGCTCGGTGACGAGCAGCACCGCGGTGGGCCCGCCGCCGTCGGTCAGGTCGATGCCCGGCACCGAGAAGTCGAGGAGCGGCACCGCGCCGTCGTTCGGGCCGATGCTGGACGCGTCGGCCTCGGCGTAGATCGAGCCGCTGAAGTCGCCGTCTGGCGGCTGACCGTCCTTCACCATCCCGGCGATGTAGTCCTCGTCCATCCGGAAGGAGAGGGCGAGGGTGCCGGGGCCGGTGGGGAGGGCGGAGTCGTCGGGGGAGGCGCCGGCGGTGTCGTCCACGGCGCCGGTGCACGCGGACAGGGAGGCGAGGACGAGGACGAGCATGCGCGGAACGATGCGCGCCCGGGGCTCCCCGTGTCAACGGTCCTGGAGCGGATCCGGCCCGGGGCCGCCGAAGAGGGCTTGTTGCCGGAGGATGTCGAGGGTCGCCCAGCGGGTCCGTACGAAGGCGGGGAGGGGATCCGCGGCGGCGAGGCGGCGGGAGAGGAAGGCGCGCGTGACGGGATCCGAGGGGTAGCCGCTGCCGATCGGGCCGTGGCCGTCCCGGAGCGTAACCACCTCGAGCTCGGCGATCGCGGCGTCCCGCGCCACCTTGGCGAAGATGCTGGCCGCGCCCACGACGGGCCAGGTGGAGTCGGCCTTGCACTCCACGATCCAGTCCGCCACGCCGCTCCGGGCCACGAGGCGCTCGCGCAGCTTGGGGATGCCGGCGGGGTGCACCGGGGCGTCGAGGTAGACGCGGTCGGGCCGCTCGGCGCGGACGAGGTCGAAGAAGGCCTCCTCCTCGAGGCGGTTGACGTTGCCGTCGTCGATGGCGGTGGCCTGGATCGCCCGGACGACGCCGCGCCCCATGTCGGCGAGGCGGGCCCGGATCTCCACTCGCCGGACGTGCGAGAGCGCCTTCGAGTCGTCGGCGCCCGCGGCGCGGAGGAGGGCCTGCTCCTCGCCCTCCCACACGAAGCCGCCCACCACCAACGGTCCGAGCACGGAGCCACGGCCTGCCTCGTCGAGCCCCAGGATGCGCATCGCGCGAAGCTACCACGCCGTTCCCGGCGTCGTCGCGCGCGGGAGCAGGCGCGGGACCCGGAAGGCCGTTGACTCCGTACTCCCGAAGAGATACACGGGCCGGCCCGGGAGGTCCGACGTGGTCGATCCCTACGTCCCCGTGATGGTGTCGCTGATCATCGCGATCGTGTTCAGCCTCGCCTTCGTGGCGATGAGCAAGTTCTTCGGTCCTCATCGGCCGAACGCTACGAAGGAGTCGCTCTACGAGTGCGGCATGCCTTCGATCGCGCCCGCCCACCAGCGGTTCAGCGTGAAGTTCTACCTCGTGGCGGTGCTGTTCATCCTCTTCGACCTCGAAGCGGTGTTCCTCTTCCCGTGGTCCGTCGTGTTCCGCGACTTCGTGAAGGCCGGCGGCGGCACGTTCATCCTGATCGAGATGTTCACCTTCCTCGGGGTCCTGTTCCTCGGGTGGGTGTACTGCCTCAAGCGTGGAGCGCTCGAATGGGACTAGAATCCAACATCAACCAGCCCTTCCTTGCGACCCGCCTCGACGAGGTGATCAACTGGGGCCGGAAGTACTCGATGTGGCCCATGCCGTTCGGCACGGCGTGCTGCGCGATCGAGTTCATGGGCGTCGTGTCCGGGCGCTTCGACGTGTCGCGCTTCGGCGCCGAGCTCGTGCGGTTCTCGCCGCGCCAGGCCGATCTCCTGCTCGTCATGGGCACGATCACGCAGAAGCAGGCGCCCGTCCTCAAGCAGATCTACGACCAGATGCCCAACCCCAAGTGGGTGGTCTCCATGGGCGCGTGCGCGAGCTCGGGCGGGTTTTACGACAACTACTCCGTGGTCCAGGGGATCGACGAGATCATCCCGGTCGACGTGTACGTCGCCGGTTGCCCGCCGCGGCCCGAGAACGTGCTCGGCGCCATCGTGAAGATCATGGAGAAGATCTCCGCCGAAAAAGCCGCCGAGTGGCGCTGAGGAGGCAACGGTGAACGAGTCCGACATCCTCGCCCGGGTCAAGGAGCGCTTCGGCGCCCGCGTGCTCGCCGAGTACACCTTCCGCGGCCAGTGCGCCGTTACCGTCGCGCCCGAGACCCTCCGCGAGGTCCTGCTCTTCCTGCGGGACGACCAGGAGACCGCGCTCGACTGGCTCATGGACGTGGGGGCCGTCGACTACCTCGGCTACGGCAGTGACGAAGACGAGCGCGAGTGGCGCTTCGAAGTGGCGTATCAGCTCTACAGCATGCGCCTGAACCACCGGTTCCGCGTCAAGGTGGCCGTGACCGACGATTCGGTCGAGATCCCCTCGGTGTGGGACCTCTGGGCGATCGCGAACTGGGAGGAGCGCGAGGTGTGGGACATGTTCGGCATCCGGTTCACCGGGCACCCGAACCTCCGTCGCATCCTCTGCCACGACGAGTTCGTCGGGCACGCGCTCCGCAAGGACTACCCGATCAACAAGCGCCAGAAGCTGTCGCAGCCCTCCGAGATGATCCTCTGCGACAAGGTGGAGTGGGCATGAAGCGCGCCGATCACGAAGGGGCCGGCACGCACGTCCAGCCGATCCCCACCGAGCTGCTGACGATCAACATGGGCCCTGCCCACCCGGCCACGCACGGCACGCTCCGCCTCCAGCTCCAGCTCGACGGCGAGACCATCGTGAACTGCGGCGCCGAGATCGGGTACCTGCACCGCGGGTACGAGAAGCAGGCCGAGAACACCTTCTACCAACTGGTGATCCCCTACGCCGAGCGCCTCAACTACATGGGGCCCGTCAACAACTCGAACGCGTGGTGCCACGCGTGCGAGCAGATCCTCGGCATCGACATCCCCGCCCGCGCGCAGGCCCTCCGGGTCATCACGAGCGAGATGGGGCGCATCATCGACCACGCGGTGTGCATGGGCACGAACCTCGTGGATCTCGGGGCGCTCACCAACTTCTGGTACATGTACAACTACCGGGAGAAGATCTACGACCTCTACGAGGAGCTCACGGGCGCCCGCATGATGGTCAACTACCCCCGCATCGGCGGCGTCTCGATGGACGCGCCGGACGGGTGGCTCGACAGCCTGCTCAAGGTCGTCGAGGAGATGGCGGAGGCGGTCGGAGAGGTCCGGGCCCTCATCCAGAAGAACCGGATCTTCATGGACCGCACCCAGGGCGTGGGCGTGATCACCAAGGAATTGGCGATCTCCCACTCGGTCACCGGCCCGTGCCTCCGCGCCGCCGGCATCCCCTACGACGTGCGGAAGACGCAGCCCTACTGGGGCTACGAGAAGTACCAGTTCGACGTTCCCACCGCCGAGAACGGTGACACGTACGACCGCTTCATGGTCCGGTTCGCCGAGATGGAGCAGAGCGTCCGCATCATCAAGCAGGCGGTCGCGAGCATCGCCGGCGGGCCCATCATGGTCGAGGACCACCTCGTGGCGCTCCCGCCCAAGGACAAGGTCTACAACACGATGGAAGGCCTGATCAACCACTTCAAGTTGATCATGCACGGCATCCGCCCGCCCAAGGGCGAGTGGTATTCGGCCACCGAGGGCGGCTGCGGCGAGCTCGGTTTCTACATCGTCTCCGACGGCAGCCCCTCCGCCTGGCGGGTGCGCATCCGCCCGCCCTGCTTCGCCAACTACTCCCTGTTTCCGAAGATCATCACCGGCGGCATGGTCGCCGACGCCGTGGCGGCCCTCGGCTCCATCAACGTCATCGCAGGGGAGCTCGACCGATGAGCCACGCCGCCCCGCCCGTCGCCTCCCGCGGTCCGCGCGAGTGGAGCGACGCCCAGCGCCAGAAGATCCAGACGATCCTGGCCAAGTACCCGACCAAGCAGGGCGCGATCATGCCCGTGCTCTGGCTCGCGCAGGATGACTTCGGTTGGTTGGACCTCGACGTGATGCGCCTCGTCGCGCGCACGTTGGAGATCCCCCCCAGCCACGTCCACGCGGTCGCCAGCTTCTATACGATGTTCAAGAAGGTGCCGACCGGGCGCTACGTCATCGACGTGTGCCAGACCCTCTCGTGCGCCCTCGTCGGCGCCGGCGGGATCATCGACCACCTCGAGCGCATCCTCGAACCGGACGCCCACGGCAACAGCAAGGACGGCCTGTTCACCCTCCACAAGGTGGAGTGCCTCGCGTCGTGCGGCTCCGGGCCGATGATGCAGGTCAACGACCACTTCTACGAGTTCCTGACCCCCGAGTCGGTCGATCAGATCGTCTCCGGTCTGCGTAGTGGCAACCCGCTTCCCACGCCTCGTCCCGAGGCCAACGAGTGGCAATGGGCCCCAAGATCCTGACCGCGAACTGGGACGTTCCCGGTTCGCACACCCTCGAAGTCGCACGCAGCCGCGGGACCTACTCCCGGCTGCCGAAGGCGTTCGCGCTGGCCCCGGCCGACATCACCCAGGTGGTGAAGGACTCCGGTCTGCGCGGTCGTGGCGGCGCCGGCTTCCCCACGGGCATGAAGTGGAGCTTCGTGCCCTCGAAGGAGAAGCGCGGCACCAAGCCCGTGTACCTCCTGTGCAACGCGGACGAGTCGGAGCCCGGCACGTTCAAGGATCGCTACTGCATGTGGCTCGATCCGCACCTGCTGATCGAGGGCATGATCATCGCGGCGTGGGCGCTCGACTGCCACACCGCCTACATCTACATCCGGGGCGAGTTCCGCTTCATCCAGCAGCGGCTGGACGAGGCCGTCGCCGAGGCCTACGCGGCCGGCCTGCTGGGGAAGAACATCCTCGGCAGCGGCTTCGACCTCGACCTGCACGTGCACCTGGGCGCCGGCGCCTACATCTGCGGTGAAGAGACGGCGCTCATCTCCTCGCTCGAGGGCGAGAAGGGCCAGCCCAAGCTCAAGCCGCCGTTCCCGGCGGTCGAGGGTGCGTGGAAGGCCCCGACGGTCGTGAACAACGTCGAGACCCTCGCGGCGGTGCCCTGGATCCTCGAGCACGGCGCGGCCGCCTACAAGGCGCTCGGCACCGACAAGGCCCCCGGCACCAAGCTGTTCTCCGTCTCGGGGCACGTGAACAAGCCGGGCGTCTACGAGATCCCGATGGGGATGCCGATGCGGCAGTTCCTCGACGAGGTCTGCGGCGGCGTCAAGGGTGGGAAGAAGCTCAAGGCCATCATCCCCGGCGGCTCGTCCGTTCCGGTGATGACCGCCGACGAGGTGGACAAGTGCTCGATGGACTACGAGTCCATCAACCAGAACGCGGGTTCGTACCTCGGCTCGGGTGGCTTCATCGTCATGGACGAGACCACCGACATGGTCGCGGCGCTGACCAACCTGCTCCGCTTCTACGCGCACGAGAGCTGCGGCCAGTGCACCCCCTGCCGGGAAGGCTGCGGGTGGATGTACCAGATCCTCTGCCGCGTCCGTGACGGCTACGCGACCCCCGAGGATCTCGGCACGCTCCGCGACCTCGCCGACAACATCCACAGCAAGACCATCTGCTTCTTCGGGGCCAGCGCCGCGATGCCGGTGCAGAGCTTCCTCACCAAGTTCCGCGACGAGTTCCTGCAGCGGGTCCAGCGGCCCGCCGCGGCGGTGCCCGTCGTCGCGAGCACCCCCATCTCCAGCGTCGGAGCGTAGGTCATGGCAAAGGTCAAGATCAACGACACCGAGATCGAGGTCCCCAACGGCCTCAACATGATCGAGGCGGCCAAGCTCGTGGGCGAGGAAATCCCCCACTATTGCTACCACCCGCACCTCTCGATCGCGGGCAACTGCCGCATGTGCCTGGTGGAGACCACCACGCCGCGCGGGCCCGTGCTCGAGATCGCCTGCAACATGCAGGCGCGGGACGGCCTCGCCATCCGCACCGACACCGCGCAGGTCAAGCACATGCGCCAGTCGGTGATGGAGTTCCTGCTCGTCAACCACCCGCTCGACTGTCCGATCTGCGACCAATCGGGCGAGTGCCGGTTGCAGGACTACTACATGGATCACGGGCAGTACGACTCCCGTGGCCTCGACCCCAAGGTCGGCAAGAACAAGCGCCAGGACATCGGCGATCTCATCGTCCTCGACGCCGAGCGCTGCGTGCAGTGCAGCCGCTGCGAGCGCTTCGGGGACGAGGTGACCGGCACCGGCGAGCTCCGCCTCATGAACCGTGGCGATCACACCGAGATCGGCATGTTCCCCGGCGATCGCCTCTCCCACAACTACCAGGGCAACCTCGCGGACATCTGTCCCGTGGGTGCTCTGACGAGCAAGGACTTCCGGTTCCAACGCCGCGTCTGGTACCTGAAGGAGACCGGGAGCGTCTGCACGGGCTGCGCCACCGGCTGCAACATCCAGGTGTGCCACCAGGAGGGGGAGGTGTTCCGTTACCTCCCGCGTCGCAACGACCAGGTGAACAAGTCCTGGATGTGCGACATGGGGCGCCTGTCCTACCACGAGGTCGCCAGCCTCAAGCGCATCCTCAAGGCGTCGGTGGACGGCGCCATGGTCGAGCCCGAAGCCGCCACCGCCGAGCTCGCCAGGCGGATCCGCGCCGCGGGCCCCGCGGGTGTGGCGTTCGTGCTCGGTACCCGCGCCACGAACGAGGCGAATTGGGCGCTCCTCCAGACCGTGCGTGCAAACGTCCCGGGGGCCCAGGTCTTCGTGGTCGAGGGGAACGACGGCGGGCTGCTCGCCCAGGGTGACACCCTGCTGCTCTCCGGGGATCGCAACCCCAACACCGCCGGCGCGCGGCTGCTCGCGAGCCACGACAACGAGATCGGTGACAGCGCGGCGCTCCGTGCGGCGCTGCCCCAGCTGAAGCTGCTGGTGGTGCTCGAGGACGACGTGGTTGGTCGCCTCGGTGGCACCCTGCCGCCCGTCGCGTTCTTCGGGGTGTTCAAGAACGCCACGTCCCAGGCCGCGGTCATCGTCGTCCCCACCGCCCACCCGGTGGAGCAGGACGGCAGCTACGTCAACCGCCAGGATCGTGTCCAGCGCATCCGTCGCGCCGTCAACCCGGTGGGTGACTCCGCGCCGGCCTACGTCGCGGTCGATCGCCTCGGCGCCCAGCTCGGGAAGGCCCCGGGCACCCAGATGGTGGCGGCGGCGTTCAACGGCATGGCGCGCGCGGTCGAGCGCATGCGCGGCATCGAATTCAAGAACCTGGGGGCCGAGGGGCGCCTCCTGGCACCCGAGCCCGAGGCGTTGCCGGCGGCCACCGGCGTTGAGGCCACCACATGAGCTTCGAAGCAGTGCTTCCGTACCTGATCGTCCTCGGCAAGTGTGTCTTCGCCGTGGCGTTCGTCATGAACATCGTGCCGCTCCTCATCTGGGGCGAGCGCAAGGGTGCCGCGTACATCCAGGACCGCCCGGGTCCGAACCGCGCCGACATCATGGGCATCCGCGCCGGAGGGTTGGTCCACACCCTCAACGACGTCGTCAAGCTCGTCATGAAGGAGGACATCGTCCCCCGGCACGTCGAGAAGTTCTATTGGGCGCTCGCGCCGGTCATCGCCATGTCGGTCGCGCTCGTGACCTTCATCGTCGTGCCCTTCGGCGACACGTTCATGGGCGTCCCGCTCAAGGTGTCCGACATCGACGGTGGCCTGCTCTTCGTGCTCGCGATGACCAGCCTCGGCGTCTACGGCATCATGCTGGCCGGCTGGTCGAGCAACAACAAGTTCAGCCTGCTCGGTGGCCTCCGCGCGAGCGCGCAGATGGTCAGCTACGAGCTCGCCATGGGGCTCTCCGCCGTGGTGATCTTCCTCGGCGCCGGGTCGGTGTCGCTGTCGACCATCACCGAGCTGCAGTCCGGCGCGATTTGGAACTGGAACGTCTTCAGCATCCCCGGCGCACTGGCGTTCCTCCTCTTCTGGGTGGCGGCCTTCGCGGAGACCAACCGGACGCCGTTCGACCTCCCGGAAGGCGAGGCCGAGCTCGTCGGCGGCTACCACACCGAGTACAGCTCGCTGCGCTTCGCCCTGTTCTTCATGGCCGAGTACGCAAACATGATCGTGGCGTCCGCCGTGACGGCCACGTTGTTCTTCGGCGGCTACAACGTCCCGTTCCTCTCGGGCGCGACCATCCGGGCGCATTCGGACCTGCTCGTGACCGTGATTGGCTTTGGCGCGGTCCTGCCGCTGCTCGCGCTCGCCGTCGTCGCCTGGAAGCGCCGCACCCGCCCGTTCTACCGGGCCATTGCCGTGGACGACATCCGGCACCGCGAGCCCAAGTTCTTCACCGCCGTCTGGATCGGCGCCGCCGTGGCCCACGGAGGCCTCGGCGTCCTGGGGCTCACCGGCCTCATCGGCGCGTCCAGCTTCGGCCCCGACACCGTGGCCTTCGTGTTCCAGCTCACCGCGCTGGCCGTCAAGGTCCTCATCGGCTGTTGGATCATGATCTGGGTCCGTTGGACGGTGCCCCGCTTCCGCTACGACCAGCTCATGAACCTCGGTTGGCGCGTCATGCTCCCCGTGGCGCTGGTCAACGTCTTCGTCGCGGCCGTCTGGATCATCGTCAAAGACTCCCTGTTCGCCTGAGAGAGGTCTGATGCCGCTGCCCGCGCCACGAAAGAAGCTCTCGACCCCCGAGTCGGTCTACCTCGTCGAGGTGGTGAAGGGGATGTTCCTGACGTTGTCCCACGTCATCAAGAACATCTTCGACCAGGACCGCTTCCGTACCATCGAGTACCCCGACATGCGCAAGCCCATGGCCGCGCGCTACCGGGGGGCCCACCGCCTCACCACCCGTCCCGACGGCAAGGTGAAGTGTGTGGCGTGCATGTGTTGCCCGACCATCTGTCCGGCCAACTGCATCACGATCATCGCGGGGGAGGCCGCGGACGACCCCGCGGAGAAGTTCCCCGTCGAGTTCGACATCGACATGCTGCGCTGCATCTTCTGCGGCTTCTGTGTCGAGGCGTGCCCCAAGGACGCCATCCGGATGGACACGAAGATCTACGAGATCAACGCCTACACCCGGCAGGACATGATCCACAACAAGTCCTACATGATCAACCTGATGGACGGGATCAAGCCCCAGGCCGAGGATGTCTACCGGGCCCATCCCGAGCAGGCCCCCGCCGGCTACACCTTCGACGAGAAGCCGGTCGCGTAGCACGCCCGTCCGTGTCCCCCTCCGTGCGTTGACAGCGCCCGCTCGGCGTCGTAAACCGCGCACCCCACCCCGTCCCGACGTATCGGGCCATCCCCCTCCACCGGGCAGCCGATGACCGAAGCGGTTCTGTTCTACCTCTTCTCGCTGGTGGCCATCGTGGCCGGGTTCTCCGTGGTGCTCGCCCGGAACCCCATCTCGAGCGCGTTGTCGCTCGTGGTGTGCTTCTTCTTCCTCGCGGCCAACTACGTGTTGCTCGACGCACACTTCGTCGCGGTGATCCAGATCCTGGTGTACGCCGGCGCCATCATGGTGCTGTTCATCTTCGTGATCATGGTGCTGAACCTGCGGAGTGAAGCCCCGACACCGTTGTTCGAGCTCTCGCGACGAGGGCTGTTCGGGATGGCGATCACGGGGCTGCTCGGCACGGGCCTGATCGTGGCGCTCGAGTCCCTCCCGGAGACCGCGAGCGCCGCGATCCCCGAGGGCTACGGCACGGTGGCGTCGGTCGGCGTCTCCATCTTCTCGGGCGCCTACCTGCTCCCGTTCGAGGTGGTCTCGGTGCTCCTCACGGTGGCGTTGGTGGGGGCCGTCGTGCTCGCCAAGAGGGAGATCTGATGGAATCGGTCGGACTGTTCCCGGTCCTCGCGGTGAGCGCGGTGCTCTTCGCGACGGGCGTAGGCGGCGTGCTCACCCGCAAGAACGCGCTCATCGTGTTCATGAGCGTCGAGCTGATGCTCAACGCGGTCAACCTCTCCTTCGTCGCTTTCTCGCGGCACGCCGGCCTGGCGGACGGGCAGGTGTTCGCGCTCTTCGTGATGGCGGTCGCGGCTGCGGAAGCCGCCGTCGGCCTCGCCCTCGTCATCCTGCTGTTCCGCAACCGGGTCACCGTCAGTCTCGATGACCTCGACCTGATGAAGGGGTAGCGATGCTCGCCCTCATCCCGGCACTCCCCCTCCTCGGCGCGATCGTCAACGCGCTGCTCAACCGCCGCGCGAGTCGCGTGGTGGCGGGCAGCATCGCGTCCGCCGCGGTCGGTGCCAGCGCCATCCTCTCGTTCCTGGTGTTCTTCCAGGTCCTCGGCAGCCACGGAACCCCGGTCACGCAGACCTTGTGGACCTGGATGCGGGCCGGCTCCCTGAACGTGGACATCGGCTTCGCCGCCGATCCGCTCTCCGCCACGATGATGTGCATCATCACGGGGATCGGGTTCCTCATCCACGTGTACTCCATCGGGTACATGGACGACCCGGAAGACAGCCGCAGCGTGTGGCGGTACTTCTCGTACCTGAACCTGTTCGTCTTCGCGATGCTCCTGCTCGTGATGGGTGACAGCTTCCCGCTCATGTTCGTCGGTTGGGAGGGCGTGGGGCTCTGCTCCTACCTGCTCATCGGGTATTGGTTCACCAACGCCGACTACGCCTCCGCGGGCAAGAAGGCGTTCATCACCAACCGCGTGGGTGACTTCTCCTTCCTCATCGGCTTGTTCTGGTTGTTCTGGACCCTGGGCGACCAGGCGACCATGAACTTCACCGAGCTGCGCGACGTGGTCGCCGCAAACCCCAACGTGGTGGGTGGTGTCGGCGGCGTGGCGGTCACCGCCATCTGCCTGCTGTTCTTCGGCGGCGCGACCGGCAAGAGCGCCCAGATCCCGCTGTTCGTGTGGCTGCCCGACGCCATGGCGGGTCCGACCCCGGTGTCCGCGCTCATCCACGCGGCGACGATGGTCACGTCCGGCATCTACATGATCTGCCGGCTCAACTTCCTGTTCGTGCTGGCCCCGGCCGCCCTCGCCGTCATCGCGACGGTGGGCGCGCTCACCGCGTTCTTCGCGGCGACCATCGCCATCACCCAGACCGACATCAAGAAGGTCCTGGCGTACTCGACCGTCTCCCAGCTCGGGTTCATGTTCCTGGGCGTCGGCGTCGGGGCGTTCACCGCCGGCTTCTTCCACGTCATGACCCACGCGTTCTTCAAGGCGCTCCTGTTCCTCGGGTCCGGCAGCATCATCCACGCCCTGCACCACGAGCAGGACATGCGGAAGATGGGCGGCCTGAGGAAGTACATGAAGGTGACCTTCTTCATCTTCGTGGTGGGCTGGCTTGCCATCATCGGCTTCCCCGGCTTCTCGGGCTTCTTCTCGAAGGACGAGATCCTCTGGCTGACGTTCATCACGCCGGTCTTCGAGGGGCTGCCGTTCGGCACGGTCATGCCGAAGGTGCTCTGGGCCATCGCGGTCGTGACCGCGCTGCTCACCGCCTTCTACATGAGCCGGCTGATGTTCATGACCTTCTGGGGCGAGTACCGAGGCGGCCACGCCCACGGTCACGACGCCCACGGTCACGCCGCCGTCGCCCACGGTCACGACGAGCATGGCCACGGCCACGCGCACACCCCGCACGAGTCCCCCTTCGTGCTCGTCGGTCCGCTCCTCGTCCTGGCGCTGCTCTCCGCGGTCGGCGGGCTCCTCAACCTCCCGCACTGGCTGCCGGGGGAGGGGTGGCTGCACCACTTCCTCGCGCCGGTGTTCGTGTACGGAGAGGTCGCGTTCCCCCACGACAACCCGCTCGAATTCCCGCTGATGGGGATCACCCTCCTCGGCGTCGCGGGCTCTGTGGGCTTCGCGTACTACCTCTACGTGGTGGCGCCCGAGAAGCCGGCCGAGATCGCCGCGCGCATCCGGCCGCTCTACGTCGGTTCGCTCAACAAGTGGTACGTCGACGAGATCTACGAACGGATCCTCCTCACGCCGCTCGTCGTCTTCTCGCGCCAGATCCTCTGGGCCGTGATCGACGCCCAGATCATCGACGGCGCGGTCAACGGCGCCGCATCCGCGGCGACCGGCCTCGGTCGCCTCCACGGGCGGCTCGTCTCGGGCCGGGTGCAGGCCTATGCCCTCTCCATCGCAGCCGGGGCGGCGCTCATCGTGACCGTCTACGCGCTCGGAGCCTAGGATGCCCTCCCTGCTCTCTCTCGTCACCTTCCTCCCCATCGTGGGCGCGATCGTCGTGGCGGCGCTCCCCGAGCGCGCGGCCAAGACCTCGGCCCTCGTGGTGTCGGTGCTCGCGTTCCTCGTGTCGGTCCCGCTGTGGTTCCTCTTCGACCCGGCGAGCCCCGAGGCGTTCCAGCTCGTCGAGAAGTTCGACTGGATCCCCGCGTTCGGCGTGAGCTACCACGTCGGCATCGACGGCGTGAGCCTCCTGCTCATCCTGCTCACGACGGTGCTCACCCCGATCATCATCCTGGCCGGGTTCAGCGGCGTGGAGTCGCGGCACCGCGGCTACTTCGCGTTGATGCTCGCGCTCGAAGGCGCGATGATCGGCACCTTCGTCGCGCTCGACGTGTTCCTGTTCTACCTGTTCTGGGAGCTCGTGCTCCTCCCGATGTACTTCCTCATCGGGATCTGGGGCGGCGCCCGCCGCCTCTACGCGGCGGTCAAGCTGTTCATCTACACGGCGGCCGGCTCGCTGCTCATGCTCGTCGCGCTCATCGGGCTCTACGCGCTGCACCACGAGATCGAGGGCACCTGGACGACCGACCTCGGCCGCCTGCTGGCGCTGTCGATCCCCTACGACACCCAGATGTGGATGTTCGCGTGCTTCGCGCTCGCGTTCGCCATCAAGGTGCCGATGTTCCCGGTGCACACGTGGTTGCCCGACGCCCACGTCGAGGCCCCCACGGGCGGCTCGGTGGTGCTCGCGGGCGTCATGCTCAAGATGGGCACCTACGGCTTCTACCGCTTCGCCATGCCGCTGTTCCCCGAGGCGACCTTCGCGTTCGGGCCGCTGCTCATCGCGCTCTCCGTGATCGGCATCGTGTACGGCGCGCTCGTGGCGATGGTCCAGGACGACGTGAAGAAGCTCGTCGCCTACAGCTCCGTGAGCCACCTCGGCTTCGTGATGCTCGGGCTGTTCGCGCTCAACGAGCAGGGCGTGTCCGGGTCGATCTACCAGATGCTCAACCACGGCGTGAGCACCGGCGCGTTGTTCCTCCTCGTCGGGGTGCTCTACGAGCGCCGGCACACCCGCAAGATCGTGGACTACGGCGGACTCACCAAGGTGGTGCCCCTCTTCGCGGTCGTGTTCATGATCGTCACGCTGTCGTCCATCGGGCTCCCGGGCACCAACGGCTTCGTCGGCGAGTTCATGATCCTGCTCGGCGCCTTCGAGTACGCGCCCATCCCGACGGCCATCGGCACGACCGGGGTGATCTTCGGCGCCACCTACATGTTGTGGATGTTCCAGCGCGTGATGTTCGGCCCGCTGACGAACCGCGCGAACGAGAACCTGAAGGACCTCAACGCCCGCGAGATTGCCTACCTCGCGCCGCTGGTCGTGCTCATCTTCGTGATGGGCGTGTTCCCGCAGCCCTTCCTCGACCGGATCAACCCCTCCGTCAACCTCTTCGTGGCGCGGATGGAGGAGCGGTTCGACGGCTCCCCGTACGTCGCGGCGGGCGGGGTTCCCTCCTGGATCGGCGCACACGCGGCGCCTCCCCCGGCGGCGCCCCTGCACCCGGCTCCGGAGGGCCACGCGCCCCACGCACCCCCCACCCACCCGCCGGCGCCCGCCCACGACGCGCCCGCTCCGGACGCCGCTTCCGGCGCGCACGGGGAGTAGCCAATGATCATCATCCCGGCCCTCGGCGACTCGCTCCTCCTCTCGAGCCCCTCCATCCTCGTCTTCTGCGTCGCGTTGGCGATCATGTTGATCGAGGCGTGGGTGCGGCCCGAGAGCAAGAACGTCTTCTGGCTGCTCGGCCTCGGCGGCCTCCTCGGCGCGGGCGCGCTCACCGCCGTCGTGTACGGCCTGTCGGAGGGCCCGGTCGAGGCCTACGCCGGCATGTTGCGCATCGATCGGTACGGGGTGTTCTTCCAGGTCTGCGCGATCCTCGCCGGCATCCTCTCGCTCCTGATGAGCGACGGCTACCTCGAGCGCATCGGCGTCCGCGTCGGCGAGTACTACGCCCTCGTCCTGTTCGGCGTCCTGGGCATGATGCTCATGAGCGCGGCGAACGACCTGATGATGGTCTTCATCGCCCTCGAGGTGATGAGCATCGCGATGTACATCCTCTGCGCGCTCAAGCGGGGTGATCCCCGGAGCGTCGAGAGCGGCTTCAAGTACTTCATCCTCGGCGCCTTCTCGTCGGGCGTGATGCTCTACGGCATCTCGTTCGTCTACGGCGCCATCGGATCCACCTCGCTCGACGCGCTCACCGCGTGGTTCGCGGCTGGGCACGAGGCCTCCTCCAGCGCGCTCCTCACCGTTGGCGGCGCGCTCCTCATCGTCGGCTTCGGCTTCAAGGTCGCGAGCGTGCCCTTCCACATGTGGGCCCCGGACGTGTACCAGGGCGCCCCGGTGTCGGTCACGGCGCTCATGGCGTCCGGCGTCAAGGCCGCGAGCTTCGCTGCGTTCGGTCGCGTGGTGCTCGGCGCGATGGGCGCCGATGCCGCCACCTGGCACGACGCCCTCTGGGCGATGGCCGCGCTCACCATGGTCGTCGGCAACCTCGGCGCGCTCGTCCAGGACGACCTCAAGCGCATCCTGGCCTACTCGTCCATCGCGCACGCCGGCTACCTGCTCATGGCGTTCGTGTCGATCGGCGCGGGTGGCATCGCCGGGAGCCCCGCGCTCGGCAGCCTGCTCTTCTACATGCTCACCTACACGTTCATGAACGCGGGCGCCTTCGCGGTGCTCTCGATGATGACGCGCGACGGGGGAGACGACACGGACATCAAGCGCCTCGCGGGGCTCGGGTACAGCCACCCGTGGATCGCGGCGGGCCTCTCCATCTGCCTGCTCTCGCTGGCCGGCATCCCGCCCACCATGGGCTTCGTCGGCAAGTTCTACCTGTTCTCCGCGGCCCTCCAGGCCGGCGAGCGCAACCTCGCGATCATCGGCGCGGTCTCCGCCGCAATCGGCGTGTACTACTACATCCGGCCCATGGTCTGGATGTACATGCACGAGGGCCGCCCGGTCGTCGCGGTCGACCGCCGCGCATCGTTCGCCGTCGCCGTTTGTGCGGCCTTGATGATCGTGCTGGGGCTCGTTCCCGGGGCGACCTTGGACTGGGCGCAGGAGTCCTTGCTGTCGCTCGCGGGGTAGGGGAACCACCGACCGCGTTGCGCGCAAATCCCGGCTATACTGCGGTGCCCCTGCCTCATGTGCGTGGGACCGGAGTTGGCATGGCGCGCCTGTTGATCCTCTCCCTCTCGCTCCTGTGGTCGGGTGGCTGTGCCGACCCGAGCACCACCGACGACAAGGCGGTCGAGGGTTCGTCCGAGCTGGCGTTCTGGCCACCCGAGGCGGGGCGGGGCATCACCTTCGACGCCCGGATCAGCGCCGGATCGTCCATCTTCTCGTTCGGTGGCACGACCGGGCTGGAGCTCGGCGCAGGGGTGGTGGTCAACAGCGTCACCGTGCTCGACGGGTGGAACGCGACCGCCAACGTGTTCGTCGAGGAGGGTGCCGACCTCGGCGCGCGCACCGCGGAGCTCTCCACGGGGGAGGGCGCCTTCAGCATCGCCGAAGCGCTCACCGTGGTGGACGACTCGTTCACCATCACGCCCGAGCGCGCCCGCATCGGTGAGAGCGTCATCGTCGAGATCCTCGGCCAGAACACCGAGTGGCTCGGCGGCACGACCTGGGCCAACTTCGGGGACGACATCGAGGTCACCGCCGTCGACGTCCTGTCGGAGACCTACGCGATCGCCAGCGTCACCGTCGGCCCCGACGCCACGCCGGGCCTGAGGGACGTGGCGATGGAGGTCGGCCCCGAGCTCACGACCCTCTACAGCGGCTTCCAGGTCGACCGTGTCGCCCTCTCCGCGGTGTTCGACCCCACGACCGCCGCCCAGGGGGAGAGCATCGAGTTCACCATCCACGGCGCGGGTACCCACTTCAGCGCCGACTCGGAGCTCACGTTCTGGAAGAACGGCAGCGAGAACGGCGACGTCGTGGTGGACAGCCTCAGCGTGGTCGACGCCGAGAACCTCTGGGGTCGGATGACCGTGTCCAATGCCGCCGAGATCGGCTTCCGGGACGCCATGGTCGTCACCGACGACGAGGGCGTGTTCATGGAGGACGCCTTCCAGGTCACCGCCGGGGATCTCGACCTCAGTGACGTGGGGATCTCCCTCGCGTTCAACGTGACCCGCGGCATCGACAACACCACCGGCGCCATCTCCGAGCGTGTCACCGGTCAGGCGATCTTCTACATCCCCCTCGATCCGTCCTGCCCGAACAGCCCCGAGGCCTACGCCTGCTCCGACGGCGAGGACAACGACGGCGACCACTTCACCGACTGCTACGACAACGACTGCTCGAGCGACCCCGCCTGCGCCTCCGGGCCCCAGCCGTACGACTCCAACGGCGTGTTCCAGACCTACACGACCGGCGGCACCTCCGACTGCCCCAACCCGATCACCCTCGGCGCGGGGGAGTTCGTCTGGTTCGAGTCGGACTGCAACGTGGTGCAGCTCGAGAAATTCATCGACGGCGCGTCGGGCATGATCTACTACACGGCCGATCTGACGCTCGACGACTACTGCTTCGACCAGATGTACGACCTCCACACGCAGGGCGAGGACGGCGGCATCGGCGAGTACGTGATCGAGGACGTCCAGCCGACCGTGCCGGCCGACTTCAGCATGATCGACCCCGGGTGGTGGGGCAACTTCACGCACAACCGCGCGGAGGACCTCACCTACACCTGGACCCCGGCCCAGACCTACCCGGACGCCTTCTTCATCACCCAGATCTCGGGCACCCTCGTGGCCACGGGCGAGTCTGGCTACGTCGGGTCGATCCCGTGGGACGACGGCGAGCACACCTACACCTCCGAGGAGCTCTCCCAGCTCGAGGCGGGGAGCGCGAACTTCGCCGCCTACAGCCTCATCCCCGAGGGCCCGGAGTTCGGGTTCCCGTTCAGCACGATCCAGAACAACAAGAGCAGCACGTACGTCTATGTGCAGGGCTACCTGGTGCTCGAATGATGCTGTTGGCGCTGCTCGGCTGCGTGGAGCAGGGGTTTTCCGAGGTGCGGCTCGACGCCATCGCGGTCGTGTTGGGTGACTTCGACAACGTCGGCGAGCCGCTCACCGCGCTGAACATCGCGACGCAGGAGTACAACGGGCTCATCGTCCAGGCCACCTACGAGCCGGATGACGAGCGCACCCAGTGGGACTCCCCCGGCCCGACCGTGGAGGGGCTCTTCACCGACACCAACGCAAAGGGTCAGCTCGAGGCGTCGGCCTACAACGCGGTGTTCATGAACTCGGGCACCCGCGGCCTCGGCGCGTTCCGCTACAACAACCAGCTCGAGCCGGACGACTCCCTCCTCCTCGACACCGACGCGATGGACCACGCCTGCAACTTCGCCACCGGCGGCGGCACGCTCGTGGTGAGCGACTGGGCGTACGACCTGCTCGAGTACTGCTGGCCCGACGCCCTCGAGATGGTGGGGGACGACGCGGTGGTCGACGCCGCCCAGCTCGGCATCGCGGGGGACGTGCTCGTGGACGTGGACGACGAGAAGCTCGTCGAGTCCCTCGGCGCGGCGGTGAACATCGCCTACGACTACACGGCGTGGTCGGTCATCGAGAGCGCCGGCGCCGGCACCGAGGTGCTGCTGTCGGGCTCCGTGGACTACCAGGCCTCGGCCGACCAGCTCCCCGAGACCCTCGACGGCGTGCCGCTGATGGTCCGGTTCCTGCCGGGCCGCGGCCAGGTGATCTACACGACGTTCCACTGGTCCGCGCAGACCCCCCAGGTGGCGCAGACCCTGCTCCTCGACGCCGTCGAGGGCCTGAGCGAGGGCGCCGGGTCCGAGAGCGACGAAGCGGAAGACGCTGGAAACGACCCGGAGGCCGACGGTGCGTAATGCGCTCATCCTGCTCGTGCTGGTCCCCCTGGCCGCGAGCTGCACCGATTACGGCTACACCCAGCCCACGCAGGAGGACGTGTTCATCCAGAACCGGCTGAACACGGTGGATCTCCTGCTCGTGGTCGACAACAGCTGCTCGATGGTGGAGGAGCAGGCCAAGCTCGCCACGAACTTCGACAGCTTCATCCAGTACTTCGATCAGGCCGAGGTCGACTGGCAGCTCGGCGTCATCACGACCGACGTCGATCAGGACCACTTCTCCGGCCACCTCATCGGAGGGGACGACGAGATCGTCCTCGCCGACGCCGACGGGCGCGAGATCGATCGCGTCGAGTACGACCGCGCCTGGCCCGTCGGCCCCGGCGTGGTGTTCTCGCTCGACCCGTCGTACTTCGCCAGCACGAGCAACGACGCCGCCTCGAAGTGGTGCACCGACGTGGCCGCCACGCCCGGCGCCGCCAACCCCGGCTGCGGCGGCACGGGCCCCGGCGCCGATCCGACGCGCGGCGCCATCGTGATCTCCGAGTTCGTGCCCGATCCCGACGGCGTGACCGACGCGGCCGGCGAGTGGGTGGAGATCACCAACATCAGCGCCGCCGACGTCGATCTCACCGGCTACGCCCTGTACGACGACGGCCGGAACTACTACGCGTTCCCCGACGCCACCGTGCTTCCCGCGGGGGCGGCGCTCGTCCTCGGGCGTACGCTCGCCGTCGACGGCGCCCTGCTCGCCCTCGGCACCGACTTCTCGTTGAACAACCACGATCTCTACCTCACGGACGAGACCGAGGAGCCCGAGGAGATCTTCGCCGAGATGGTCGCGCAGGGCATCACGGGCTCCGGCATCGAGATGGGCCTCGAGGCCGTGCGCCTCGCCATCTCCCCGCCGCTGCTCTCCGCCGCGGCGGACGGCACGGGCGCCAACGATGGCTTCATCCGCCCCGAGGCCAACTTCTCGGTGCTCATCGTGTCGGACGAGGAGGACTCCTCGCCGCTCCCGGTCAACGACTACCTCGGCCTCTACGCCGACCTCAAGGGCGAGGCCGCGTACCGCGACCACACGCTCATGAACGTCTCCGCGGTCATCGGGAACCGCGCCCCCGAGTTCGACGGCGAGCCCAGCTGCAGCTCCGCCAACGGGCAGGCCGACTGGGGGCGGCGGTACCTGCGCGCGGTCGAGGAGACCGCCGGGCTCGTCGACTCGATCTGTGACGACGACTTCTCGCCCATCGTGAACGAGCTCGGCCTCACCCTGTCCGGACTCGAAGCCGAGTTCGCGCTGTCGCGCGTGCCGGTCCTCTCGACCCTGCGGGTCTCCATCTACGCGGACGCCGACGAGTCCAGCAAGATCCGCGACCTCACCCTCGACACCGACTACGCCTACGTCGAGGAGTCCAACACCATCGTCTTCGTGTACGACCAGGTGCCGGAGAGCCAGCAGTACATCCTCGCGGAGTACAAGGTCCAGAGCGGGAGCAATTGATGGCGTTTCTGCTGATGATGCTCCTCGGCTGCCCCGCCGATGTGGCGGAGTGCTCCGAGGAGGAGCCGTGTCCGTTCGGGTCCTTGTGCGTCGAGGGCGTCTGCGAGGCGCAGAGCTGCGCGACCTCGTCGCAGTGCGGCATCGAGCAGTACTGCAGCGGGAGCGCCTGCGTGGACGGCTGCGAGACCCACGACGACTGCCGCTTCGGCGACCTGTGCGACGAGGATGCCCAGGAATGCGTGGCCGCCGAGTGCACGGACACGAAGCTGGACTGCGGCTTCGGCGAGTTCTGCAACCCGGGCGGCGAGTGCTACGAGGCGGGCGGCTACTTCTGCGCAGAGTGCTCGGACGACGGGGACTGCGGCGGCAACGGCAACATGTGCCTCAACGGCGGCTATTGCGGCGTCACGTGCGACAGCGACAACGATTGTCCCGGGGGCTACGACTGCCTCCCGGTTGTCGACTTCAACGGGAACGTCGTGTCGAACCAGTGCTTCACGTACTGCTGGCTCTACGAGGGGAACTGAATGCGGTACGGGTTCCTTCTCCTACTGGTCGCGTGCGATGGCGAGGACCCCAAGGACACGGGGGTGCCGCTCGTCGGCCCGGCGCTCTCCCACACCGAGCCCGGCGCGGTCGTGGAGGGCGCCGACACGATCCTGAGCGTCACCGCCACGGATGACGACGGCGTGGCCTCGGTGACGCTGTTCCACCGCGTCTCCGGGGAGTCCACGTGGACCCAGGCCCCGATGGTCCAGGGAGACGACGACCTCTGGAGCACCACCCTCGAGGGCACGGACGTCGACGACCCCTCGGTCGAGTACTACTTCAAGGCCGCGGACAGCGGCGACCTCCCCGCGACCACCTACCTCCCCGCCGACGCCGCCTCCGACCCCTACGCGCTCGTCGTCTCGGTCGTCGGCATCCCGCTCCCCTACGTCCAGGAGTTCGAGCTCGAAACGTCCGCCGCCACCCTGGCCGACCTCGGGTGGGCGAACGCGAGCCTCGGCTTTCGTGGCTACGGCTGGGCCACCAGCGCCGCGGAGGCCTCCTCGGGCACCCAGTCGGTGTTCCACTCGCGGGGCTACACCGGCATCGACCCGATGGAAGACTGGCTGATCTCCCCGGCGCTCGACTTCAGCGGCGTGGTTGACGCCCAGGTCACCTGGCGCGAGCTCGGTCGTCAGACGAGCCTCGCCGACCACGCGCTCTACGTGAGCACGGGGAGCCGGGATCCCGCCTCGGGCGCGTACGTCGCCGTCGCCGAGGCGCTCCCCGCGCCGGCCGAGGCCGCGTGGGCACGGTCCGCGGTCTACGACCTCTCCGCCTACGCCGGCTCGCCCACGGTCTACCTCGCCTGGCGCTTCATCGGCGAGAGCTCGGACGACTGGTACATCGACGACGTGCGGGTCGAGGGCCTGCAGCCCGACCTCGTGCTCGACACGGACGTGTCGCCCGCGCCCATCGATCCGGGCGGCGCCGGCAGCTACACCGTCTCCATCGACAACCTCGGGCTCGTCGGCGCGTCGAACCTCACCGTCACCGTCGCGTTCCCCGAGGGCGGGGCGTCCGTCGCGGAGGAGAGCATCACGATCGCCTCGATCGCCGCCGGCGGCGCGGGCACGGCCGAGTTCTCGCTCACGGTCGACGCCGACACCCCCGACAACCGCTACCTGCCCGCGACGGTGACCGTCACCGAGGGCGAGTCGAGCTGGACCTCCGACGAGCCGCTGCTCGTGGGCGTCGCCAGCACGGCCACCATCGTCTACACGCCGAGCGCCGCGGGCGATCTGTCGCTCACCCTCGGCGTGGGCGATCCCGAGGCGCCGACCTGGGAGCAGACCGTCCACGACGCCGACGCGACCGGCACGGTCACCGTGTCCGTCGACATCACCGACCAGGGTGATCTGCTGCCGCCCGCCGCGGGCGCGCTCCGCTGGTTCGTCCGCGCGAGCCCCGAGGTCGACGGCAGCTTCGACACGTTCACCATCACCTACGACGGCGTCGACTACGCCGCGACCGTCCTCCCGGCCGTCCTGGCCGAGGGGGAGGCGCTCGCCTACGTGCCCGAGCCGCCCGCCTTCGACATCGTGTCGTCGACCTCGCCGAGCGAGCTCTCCCCGGGGGACTCCGGCGTCACCCTCGGCCTGTTCGTCACCAACACGGGGGACATCACGCAGGGCGCCGTCACCGCGACCCTGAGCACGATCGATCCCGACGTGACGGTCACCGACGGCGGTCCCGTCGCGCTCACAACCGTGGCCCTCGGCGCGGGCGCCTCCGTGAGCGTGGCGGGCATGTTCGAATTCGACATCGCGGCTTCCCACACGGACAGCACCGACGTGGCGCTCGAGCTCGTGCTGGACGATGGCCTGGAGTCGTGGGCCGTCCCGTTCACCGTCGCCGTCCCGTTCCCGTACCTCGCGGTGAGCGCCGTCGACCTCGACGACGACGGCGGCGACGGCGTGCTCGACGCCGACGAGTCCGCCGACCTCTCGCTCGAGGTGACCAACCTCGGGGACGAGGCCACGACCAGCACCCTCTCCGGCACGCTCTCGGTCGAATCGTCGAGCACCGCGTCGGTCAGCGTGAGCACGAACGCCGAGAGCTACCGCCAGCTGTTGGCCACGCGCAGCGACATCAACGACAGCCCGTGGACCGTCACCGTCACCGGGGGGGCCGAGGGCGACACCGTCGACCTCCTCCTCACCCTCGTGGACAGCGCCCGCGCCTACGAGGTGCGGACCACGCTCGTGCTCGGGGAGCCGGCGTGGGAGGAGCTCGACCCCCGCGGCGACGCCACCGGGGACGCCCTCGAGGGCTGGGACTTCGACCTCATCGGCGGCCGCTACCGCGTCTACGACGGGATCCTCCAGCTCCAGCTCGAGTCGGCGACGGTGTTCGATCCCGACACGCTGTTCATCGAGGCGTGGGGCACCTCCACCGTGGCGGACTGGACCTACTACCGGCTCGTCGTGCAGTCGGGGGTCGCGAGCCTGGAAGGGTACGACGCCGGCTTCACCGGCATCTCCACGCCCGGCCTCTCCTACCCGAGCGAGACCCAGGTGCAGGTCGACATCGACATCGCCGACATGGGCCTGTCCCTCGACTCCATCTCGCTCGGCTTCGCGTCGGGGTGGTGCGGCCCGGACGAGTACTACTGCGACCACTTCCCGGACGGCTGGGGCTACCCCTACGACACCTGGAACCCGGCTCTCTTCTTCAGCCTCTCCTGGTAGCCGGAGCCGCGGCGTGGGCGTGCGGAGGAACGTAGGGCTCCGCGCCGCGGAGCGGGGCGCGTCGGGAGCGGTGCTCGTGCTCGTCGCCCATCCGGCGATGAACCGGTCGCGCGTGAACCGCGCCCTCGCGGACGCGATCGTGGGCGTCGAGGGCGTGACCGTCCACGACCTCTACGACGCCTACCCGGACTTCGACGTCGACGTGCAGCACGAGAAGGCGCTGCTCCTCGCGCACGACGCCGTCGTCTGGCAGCACCCGTTCTACTGGTACAGCACGCCCGCGCTCCTGAAGGAGTGGCAGGACCTCGTCCTCGAATTCGGCTGGGCGTACGGGCCCGGCGGCACCGCGCTCCGGGGCAAGACGTTCCTCTCCGCCATCACGACGGGGGGCCCGACCGGCGCCTACCAGGAGGGCGGCTACAACCGCTACACGATGGAGCAGCTGCTCGCGCCCGTCGACCAGACCATGCACCTCTGCGGGCTGCGCTCCCTGCCGCCCTTCGTGGTGCACGGGAGCCACGGGATGGGGGAGCAGGAGATCGACCGGCGCGCGGGCGAGTACCGGCGGACGATCGAGGCGCTTCGGGACGGCCGGCTCGTTCCGACGCAATAGGAAACGCCGATGGACTCGCTGTTCGTTCAAGCCGTCGTCTACCTGGGCGCGGCGCTGCTCGTGGTGCCGATCGCCACCCGGCTCGGCCTCGGATCGGTGCTCGGCTACCTCCTCGCCGGCCTCCTGATCGGGCCCTGGGGCCTCCACCTCGTGGGGGACGAGGGCCAGGACGTGATGCACTTCGCCGAGCTCGGCGTGGTGATGATGCTCTTCCTGGTGGGGCTCGAGCTCGACCCCTCGACGTTGTGGCGCCTCCGCGGCCCCATCCTCGGCCTCGGCGGCCTCCAGGTGAGCGGCACGGCCGCGGTGGTGGCCCTCGTCGCGCTCGCGCTCGGCCTGCCGTGGCAGCAGGCCGTCGCCATCGGCCTCATCGTGGCGATGTCCTCCACCGCCATCGCGCTCCAGACGCTCGCCGAGAAGGGGCTGATGAAGAGCGACGCGGGGCAGAAGTCCTTCGCGGTGCTCCTGTTCCAGGACATCGCGGTGATCCCGATGCTCGCGGCGTTTCCGCTCCTCGCCACCGTCACCGTCGGCGGGGGAGGGGACGGCGAGGGCCACGGCGGCGGCTCGTTCGTGGACCACCTGCCCGCGTGGCAGCACGCGGCCGTCGTGCTCGGCGCCATCCTGGCCGTCGTCGTGGCGGGGCGCTTCCTCGTCCGGCCGGCCATGCGCGCCGTCGCCCGCACCGGCCTGCGGGAGATGTTCACCGCCGCGGCGCTCCTGCTCGTCGTGGGGGTGACCCTGCTCATGTCGCTCGTCGGCCTCTCCCCCGCGCTCGGCACGTTCCTGGCGGGCGTCGTGCTGGCCAACAGCGAGTACCGGCACGAGCTGGAGAGCGACATCGAGCCGTTCAAGGGGCTCCTCCTCGGCCTCTTCTTCATCGCCGTCGGGGCCTCGATCGACTTCGGGCTGGTGATCGACACGCCGGGCACCATCCTCGGGCTGCTCGTCGGCGCCATCGCGTTGAAGGTCGGCGTGCTCGCCGTCCTCGCGCGGGCGTTCCGGACGCCTCCGGACCAACGGGCGATCTTCGCGGTGGCCCTCGCGCAGGTCGGCGAGTTCGCCTTCGTGCTCTTCACGTTCGCGGGCCAGAGCGGCGTGCTCCCGGACACGATCATCGGCCCCATGGTCGCCGTGACCGCGCTCTCCATGGCGGCGAGCCCACTGCTGGTCGCGCTCAACGAGCGGTACGTCCTGCCACGGCTCGCCCCCGCCGCCGCCGCGACGCCCGAGTCCAACGTGGAGGACGAGCACAACCCGGTGATCATCGCCGGTTACGGCCGCTTCGGCCAGATCACCGGCCGCTTCCTGCGCGGCAACGGCATCGGCGCCACCGCCGTCGACGTGGACTCCGAGCTGATGGGGGTGCTCGCCGAATTCGGCCAGAAGGTGTTCTACGGGGATGCCGCCCGCCTCGACCTCCTCCGGGCGGCGGGCGCGGGGACCGCGCAGATCCTCATCGTCGCGGTGGACGACCACGCGAAGACGATGGCGATCGTCCACACCGCCCAGAAGCACTTCCCGCACCTCACGCTGCTCGCCCGCGCGCGCGGCCGCACCGAGGCGTACGAGCTGCTCGACGCCGGCGTCGAGGTCTACCGCGAGACCTTCGACACGGCCCTCCGCGTGGGGGTCGACGCGCTCCGCGCCCTCGGCGCCAACGCGCACGCCGCGCACCGGAGCGCGCGCACGTTCCGCCGCTACGACGAGGTGACCATGCGCGAGCTCGCCGCGCTCCGGAACGACAGGGCCATGCTGGTGAAGACCGCGCGCGAGCGGGTCGCCGCCCTGTCCGCGGCGCTCCAGGCCGACCAGGCGGGGGTGCGGGGGCTGGCCGACCACGGCTGGGACAGCGAGACGATCCGCGAGGGCCTCGGCATCGTTCCCCCGCGCGAGGGCCGTACGCCCGACACCGAGAGCGAGCCGCCGCCTCCGTAGTTCACCGGCGGCCCGCGCGAGGGGACCGTAGGGCGCGCGGGCGGGCCCGCGCGGCTCCCCGCCCGGCGGCGCAGGCGCCGCCGACGCGGGAGCGGAGGCCGGAGGCCGACCCCGAAGGGCACCGACCCCCGGAGGGGGGCGCGCCCGGACCTGCTACTTCTCGCCTTCGGGGGGCACGGCGCGCACCTCGAGGAGCTCGATCGCGGCCTCGGTGAACCCGTCGGACGTGAGGCGGACCTCGACGCCGTCGATCCAGCGCTCCGGGTCGATGGTCGGATCGGCCTTCACCATCTCGTCGTAGGTCGACGTGGTCATGATGCGGGGGACGCCCTCGCGATCCCGCTTGGCGGGATGGAGCACGCCGACCATCGTGCTGAACTCGGCGGGGATCGTGCCTTCGACGGCGATCTCCTTCGTTTCCAGGATGGCGTCGTTCTTGTCCTTGATCGTCGCGAGCAGCTTCAGATCGGTCATCGCGAACTTCGCGTCGTTCTGGAGGAGGAACGTGAAGCTGGTGAGGAACTTGTTGCCGCCCTCGGGCGCGAGCTGCCAGGAGCTGTTGCGCACGTAGACGTACTTGTCGGGGTTGTAGAGCGGATCGTGCGCGAGCTTGGTCGCGTCGTCACCGAAGAAGTACGCGGGGATGACGCTGTCGAAGGACGCGTAGCCCTCCTTGCCGTCGACCCGGAGGCGGTACCACTTGCCGCGCTTGGCGAGCAGGTCGGCCTTGGCGTTCTTCACGAGCGGGGCGACGACGGCCGAGTTGGCGTCGGGCGCGGTGTAGAGCTGGCCGTTCTCGGCGGTGACGAGCACCTCGGAGAAGGACAGGCCGCTGGTGCCGCCGATGAGCTCGAGATCGCCCGGCTGGGGGATCGTGGCGCGCAGATCGAGGGCGTAGGACCAGGCGCCGATGGCGGTGGCGGCGAGGACGGCGGCGGCCACCCACTTCACGGCCGGCGGCAGCTCCTTCGCGGGGGGGCCAGCCTCGTCGAGATCGAGGTCGGCCCGGAGGGAACCCTTGAGCTCCGGTACCTCGAGCGCGTAGATCCAGTCGGCGGCGCCGGGCGGCTGCACGATGTCACCGGCGGAGAGGTCACCCCGCTTGGCGAACTGACGGAGCTCGTCCATGTTGGCGGCGCTGTACTGCTGGCCGCGCGCGTTGATCATCCAGCGGGACATTCGACACCCTTGATCGTGGTCGCGAAGTACCGGAGCCCATCGGGGACGTCAAGCGCAGCCCGCCGTGGTTGACCGAGGCTTGACCCCCGACTAACTTGGGCCCCCCGCGCTTACCTCGGGGACGAGGCGCCGTGCCGTTCAAGCCGATCCGCATCCTCATCGCCTACGACGACACGCGCGGCCTCTGTGGATCCGTGGTGCCCCGGATGAAGCAGATGTTGGAGGAGCGCGCCTTCCGGGTCGACACGTTCGTCATCGGAGGCGAGGCCCCGGACCTCGAGCCGTACGCCGGCGTGGTCGTCGGCGCGCCGGTTCCGCGCCTCGGCCTCCGCCCCGCGATCGTCCCGGCGTCCGTCGCGGCGTTCCTCGACGGGGCCGAGGGGCTCGACGAGAAGAAGGTCGCGGTGTTCAGCGTCTACACCGCTTTTCCGGGCACCCTGGTCGACGCCCTGAAGCAGAAGGTGGGCGAGCTCGGCGCCGAATGTGTCGCCGAGTACGCGTACTGGCGGCTCAAGCCGGAGTGGGGCGAGCACGTCGTGCCCGCGGAGTGCATGATCCGGATCCGGTGATTCGCGCGGCGATCCGCGCCGACGACTTCGCGCCTCCCGCCATGAATGGTAGTTTGGTCGCAATGTCGGAAACACGTCCCGAGGACCGCGGCAACGCGCCCCGGTTGGACACGATCTCGGCCGATCCGCACGGTGCGTGGTCGCTCCTCCGGGGGCCGTGGCGTGGCGTCGACCGACGGGTGGTCCTGGTGGCACGCGGCCCGGACGCCGGCGGGGATTGGGCGCCGGACGGCGGGCCCCGGCTCGATCATCCCGGCCTGGGGCGGATCGTGGCGCGGGAGCTCCTCTCGGGCCACGACGTGCTGGTCCTGGAGGATCCGGGGGGTGTGTCGTTGGCCACGTTGCGTGGCACGCGGAGCCCCACATCGTGGCTTCTGCCGCTCGCGATCGACATGGCGAGCGCACTTGCGTCGTTACACAGTGGCGGGCACGTCCACGGGCGCCTCCGGTTGGAGAGCTACCTGCTCGATGCGTCCGGGGACCGCGCCGTGCTCGTGGACCTGCTCCCCATCGCGCGCCCCGGCGTCGACGCGTGGGCACACGCGCGCGCGCCCGAACAGGCCCACGGGCCCGCCGACGCACGGAGTGACCTCTACCTCCTCGGCGCGATCCTCTACGAGCTCTGCGTGGGCCGGCCCGCCGCTCCCGCCGAGCCGCGGGACGCGCTGCCGGCGCCGCCGCACGAGCGGGACCCGCGGGTGCCGGAGGGGCTCTCGAACCTCGTGATGGCGCTCCTCGCCGTCGACCCGCGCGATCGCTACGCCGACGCGGAGGCCCTGCTCCGCGACCTCACCCACGCGCGACGCCTCCTCGACGAGCACGGTCGCATCCCGCCGTTCGAATTGGCCCTCCGCGCCGGCGTGCGCGCCCACCCCGCCTCCGTCGCGCCCGTCGGGCGGGCGGCCGAGCGGAGCGTGCTCGACGACGCCCTCGCGCGCGTGGCGGCCGGCGAGTGCCGCCGCGTCGATCTCGTCGGCCCGGGCGGCATCGGCAAGACCACGCTCGTCGAGACCCTGCGGGGGCCGACCCTCGCGCGCGGCGGATGTTTCTGCG
>JAKFCH010000218.1:0-17345 GCA_036676765.1 Deltaproteobacteria bacterium | reverse complement strand
GCCGGACGACCGAGGCCGGAGGCCGAGCCCGGAACGGACCGGCCCCGGCGCCTCGCCGGGGACGCGCCCCGCTCCCCTCAGCTAGCCGATAGCTAGCGGGCCGAGGACACCAGGCGCTCGAGGCCGTCGGCGTCGATGGCGCCGCGCATCACGGTCTTGATCACGCCGTCCGGGCCCACGACCACCGTGGTCGGGAACACCTGGACGTTGTAGGCGCCGAGCACGTCGTCGTCGGATTCGAGCACCGGCCAGGTCACGCCGAGCCGGGCCGCGTTCTCGGCGAGCTTCGCGCCGGAGCCGCTCCGCGCGGCGATGCCGAGGATGGGCACGTCGGCGTTGGCCGCCGACCACGCGGCGAACTCGGGGATCTCCTGCACGCAGGGGCCGCACCAGCTCCCCCAGAAGTTGAGGACCACCGTCTTTCCGGCGTAGTCCGCGAGCGAGGTCGTGCCGCCCGCGGCGTTGACGAGCTCGAAGGCGGGCGCGGGATCGCCGCTCGGATCGCTCCCCGTCGCGAGCCAGTCGACCATGAAGAACACCGCGAGGCCCACGACGACGGCGGCGCCCCAGTCACGCAACATGCGGATCATCCGAGCTCCTCCACGAGCATGCGCAGGCGCCGTTCGATCTCGTCCCGCGCGGCGCGGCAGGCCTCGAGCCGCTCGTCGGGCGGCGACGAGAGCGGGTCGGGCAGGCCCCACTGGATGCGCCGCGCCTTCGCCGGGACGCGGAGGCGGCCCTCGTCGGGCACGAAGGCGACCACGACATCCACCTCGTCCAGCGGCACCTCGACGACCCCGCGCGCGCGCAGGCCGGTGGTGTGGACGCCGGCCTCCTCCAGGACCGCCTTGATCTCGGGGCGCACGTGCGAGGGCACCCAGCCGGCGCCGGTGGCGTCGTGCCATGGCGCGATGTGGCGCATCAGCGCCTCGGCGATCGGCGCGCGGGCCGAACCGGACTCGTCGAGGAACAAGACGTGCACGCGGTCTCCGGAGACCCGGGCTCCACGGCCCCGGGTTCGAGGGAGCCCGGTATCACATCGGCGCGCCGCGACACGGCCCGACGCGGGCCGGTGAGCACCGCTCTTGCCGCGTCAAGGCTATAGTCGCGCTCCATGAACATCGTCTTCTTCCTGCTCGTGCTCGCGGCCGTCGTCTGCGCCGGCTTCGGCGACATCTCCGCGATCGTCACGGGGGTCGGCGAGCCCACGGCGATGGGGGCGGTGGGCGCCGCCGCGTTCGACGGCGCCAAGGCGAGCGTGACCCTCGCGATCAGCCTCGCGGGCGCGATGACGCTCTTTCTGGGGCTCATGAAGGTGGTCGAGGCCGCCGGGGGCCTCGACGCGCTCGCGCGCCTGATCCGCCCGGTGCTCGTGCGGCTGTTCCCCGACGTGCCCGCGACCCACCCCGCGATGGGCGCCATCGTCATGAACATCGCCGCGAACGTGCTCGGCCTCGGCAACGCCGCGACCCCTTTCGGCATCAAGGCGATGCAGGAGCTGGACACCCTCAACAAGACCCCCGGCACCGCGACCAACGCGATGGTGCTGTTCCTCGCGATCAACACCTCGGGCGTGGCCGTGCTCCCCACGGGGGTGATGGCGCTCCGGGCCGCCGCCGGATCGACCGACCCGGCCGCGATCTTCATCCCCACGCTCGTCGCGAGCGCGTTCAACACGGTGATCGCCGTGCTCGCGGCCAAGGGCTTCTCGCGGCTGTTCCCGATGCCGAATCCGCCCGACGAGCACCGCGTGAAGGAGAGCTGGTTCGATCTGCTCCCGCTCATCGTGATCACGGGTGCGTTCGGCGCGCTCGTCGGCGTGGTGGCGCTGTACAAGGAGGTCGCGAGCGCGTGGATCATCCCGATGCTCATCTTCGGGATGCTCACCGTCGGCGTGGTGCGCGGGGTGAAGGTCTACGAGGTGTTCATCGAGGGCGCGCGCGACGGCTTCTCATCGGCGATGCGGATCATCCCGTACCTGGTCGCCATCCTCACCGCCGTCGGCATGCTCCGCGCCAGCGGCGCCATGGACCGCCTCGTCTCGCTCGCCGGGCCGATCGTGAAGTACGTCGGGATGCCGCCCGAGGTGCTCCCCCTGGCGCTCCTTCGGCCCCTCTCCGGCTCCGGCGCCTTCGCCCTCACCGGCGAGCTCACCACGACCTACGGCCCCGACTCGCTCATCGGGCAGATCGCCGGCACGATGCAGGGCACCACCGAGACCACCTTCTACGTGCTCGCCGTGTACTTCGGCGCCGTCAACATCATCAAGACCCGCCACGCGGTCCCGACCGGGCTGGTCTCCGACCTCTCCGGGGTGCTCGCCGCCGTCGCGGCCTGCCACTGGCTCATCGGGTAGCCCGGGGCGGCGGCCGAGATCGGCGAACACCGCGGCGGCGTCGGTCGCGCGCAGCGCGGGGAGGCCGACGCTCGCGCCCGCGACCCAGACGACCACGCGCGCGAGGTCGTGGCGGCGGAGGATCGGGTCGGTCAGGAGGTGGACCGACTGGATCTTGCTCCGGGGCACGATCCAGGTCCGCCGGGTGAGGAACCCCGAGCGCGCGACCACGAAGCCGGGCGTGACCCGCCAGCCCTGGCGCCGCCAGTCGAGCCATCCGAGCAGGATGCCGATGCCGACGAGCGAGAGGGTGACCGGGCCGAGCCACCACGCGAGGAACGCGCCGAGCAGCCCCCACCGGACCGCGCCGCCGAAGCAGGCCCGCACGAGCGCGCGGGGGGCCGGGGGCAGGAGCGGCACGGCCCACGGATCGATGTCGAGCGCGGGGAGGATGACCCGGGCGATCTCCGCGTGATCCTCGGTCGGCACCATCGGGAGGAGCCCCTCGGGCGTCGGGGCCTCGCCCGGGGCGCCGGACGCGGCGGTCTCGACGACGATCGTGCCGTAGCCCATGAGGCGCCGCATCCACGGCTCCTCCACCCGCACCACCTGCACCTTTCCGAGGGGCATCTCCACGCCGCGCCGCGTGAGCAGCCCGGACTCGAAGCGCAGGCCGCGGGGCGAGCGGAACAGGCGGAAGTTGTAGTGCCGCAGGATCGTGCCGGCGACGGAGAAGGCGTAGCCGGCGGCGAGCGCGACGAGGCCGAGCCCGATCGCCGCGCCGGGGCGGAGGGCCTGGAAGCCCTGCGCCATCGTGGCCGGCGAGACCTGCCCGAACACCTCGATGCCGACGCCCGCGGCGAGCACCACGGCCCCGACGCGGCCGGCGCTCACGCCGTAGCCGACGAGCTCGGGCAGGGTGATGCCCAGGATCTCCTCGCCCGGCGCGGGCCCCGCCGCCCCCGCGACCCCCGGGGCCGCGCCGATCGACGCGCCGTGGAGCCGCTCGCGGAGGAGGTTGGCCTCCTTCACCGACAACGCGGACAGCATGCCCTCGGCGCCGGCCTCGCCCGCGGTCTCGATGCGCAGCTCCACGAGCCCCGCGACCTTGTGGAACATGTTCTGGACGATCTCGACGTTCTGGATGCGCGCGGGATCGATGACGCGGAAGCGGCGCCCGATGAGGCCGGTCTGGATCTCGAGCTTTCCCTCGTGCAGCCGGTAGCGCAGCGTGAGGAAGTGGAGGAGCGTGCGGCCCACCGCCATGCCGAAGAAGGCGGTGAGCAGGACCAGGTTGACGACGTTGGCGAGGCCGCCGCCCACGAACACCGCGAGCAGGAGCGGCCACGCGCCCCGGGCCGTGCGCCAGAGATCGGGGATGAGGTTGACGAGGAGGGAGGCGGGCTCGAGCGAACGCCACGCGCCGGTCCCGGCCGCGCTCCTCGATGCCTCCGACGACGCCCCCGTGGATGCCCCTTCGGACCCCGGGAGGTCAGACACCGTCGTCACCCCGGCGCCGGACCAGCAGGTCCCGCAGCGCGTCGGCGCGCCCCTCGTCGAGGCCGGGGATCGAGCCGTCCGCCGACATGCCGGCCGCCGTGTACACGACGAGGCGGGAGAGCCCGAACGCGCGCTCCAGCGGCCCCTGGCGCGTGTCGACGTGCTGGATGCGGTCGAGCGGGATGCTCACCGTGTGCTGGAAGAGGACCCCGCTCTCCACGAGCAGATCGTCCGCGCGCACGCCGTAGCGGAAGCGGCGCCACGCGAGCGAGGGCCAGACCAGGGTGACGATCCCGAGCAGCAGCGCGAGGGAACCGGCCGCGCTCGCCGCGGCGGCGACGCCGTAGCGGAAGCCGAGCCAGACGGCGCCGACGAGGAGGACGGGGATCCAGAAGCTGGCGAGGCGGGTGAGGCCCTGCAACCGCCAGAGGTTCACGACGCGCGGATCGAGAGACTGCACCACGGGAAGCTAACCCCGTCCTCGTCGCTTCTCGCGCCCCGCCCCGGTTAGTCGGTGGACCCCGCTCGACGAGGCATCCCCATGACCACCACCGCGACCATCAAGGCCGACCAGCTCCTCCCGCACCCGCCCGCCCGCGTCTGGCGCGCATTGACCGACCCCGCGCTGCTCGGCCGGTGGTTGATGCCGAACGACTTCCAGGCGGTGGTCGGCCATCGGTTCACCCTCGACACCGGCGCGTGGGGCGCCACCCACTGCGAGGTGCTCGCCCTCGAGCCCGAGGCGCGCCTGCGCATCTCCTGGAAGAACCCGCCGCTCGACACCACCGTCACGTGGCGTCTGGTGCCCGAAGGGGCGGGCACGCGCCTGACCGTGGAGCACGCGGGGTTCGACCTCGACGACCCGCGTCAGCGCGGCGCGTACGAGGGCATGAGCGGCGGGTGGTCGAGCACCATCGGGCCCCGGATCGCCGATTGCCTCGACGAACTCGCCGCCGGCTGACCCCGCCGACGTGCGATGCGCGGCGGGGCGATAAGCGGCCGCATGCCTGTCTCCGTCGCCCTCCTGCGCGCCGTCAACGTCGGCACCACCAACCGCATCCGCATGGAGGCCCTCCGCGCCGTGTTCGTGGCGGCGGGCTACCCCGACGCCGTCACGCACATCCAGTCGGGCAACGTGGTGTTCCGCACCGACGAGGCCCCCGCGACCTCCCGGGCGCGCATCGAGGCCGGGATCCGAACCGACCTCGGGCTACCGGTCACGGCGATCGTTCGGACTACCGACGAGCTCGCGGCGGTCGCTCTCGCGCATCCCTTCGCCGATCGCACCGACGATCGCACCAAGCTGCACGTGTTCTTCCTGACCGAGCCGCTCCCCGAGGCGACGCTGACGGCCCTGCGGGCGCGCGCCTTCGCGTCCGACGAGTGGGTCGCGGTGGGGCGGGAGGTGTACGTGTACTACCCGAACGGGGCGGGCCAGGGGAGGTTCACGCTCAAGGCGGAGGCGACGGCGCGGAACCTGAACGTCGTCGGCAACCTGGTGGCGTTGGCGCGCGCGCACGGAGGCGGCTGATCGTGCCTACCCGGTCGAGGCGCGCTCCTCGGCCGCGCGCCGACCGCTGATCAGGCCGTAGCTCTTCAGCTTGCGGTAGAGCGTCGCGGTGCCGATGCCGAGCTGCTCGGCCGTGCGCGTCTGGTTCCCGCCGTTGAGCTCCAACGCGGCGACGATGTACTCCTTCTCCACCTCGTCGAGCGGCCGGATCGCGCCCCGGGTCGCCACGGGTCTGGGGAAGGCCTGGCGGACCTCCTCGGGGAGGTCCTCCAGCTCCACCCGGTTGCCGCGCGCGAGCGCCACGGCGCGCTCCATGGTGTTCTCGAGCTCGCGCACGTTGCCCGGCCACTCGTAGCGCAGGAGCTGATCCGCGACGCCCGGGGCGAGGCCGGAGATCTTCCGCTTCATGCGGAGCGCCGCGGCCGCGAGCAGCACGCGGGCGAGCGGCAGGATGTCGTCCCTGCGCTCGCGGAGCGGCGGCAGGTGCAGCTCGATGACCTTGAGCCGATAGTAGAGGTCCTGCCGGAAGTCGCCGCCCGACACCCCGTGGGAGAGGTCCCGGTTGGTCGCGGCGAGGACGCGGACGTCGACCCGGCGGCTCTTGTTCTCGCCGACGCGCCGGATCTCCCGCTCCTGCAGCGCGCGCAGGAGCTTGACCTGCATGCCCTGTGACACCTCGCCGACCTCGTCCAGCAGCAGGGTCCCGGTGTTGGCCGCCTCGAACAGGCCGGGCCGGTCCGAGGTCGCCCCCGTGAACGCGCCCCGCGCGTGCCCGAACAGCTCGCTCTCCAGGAGGGACTCGGCGATGGCCCCACAGTTGACCGCGATGAACGGACCCAATGCGCGGGCGGACTCGTCGTGGACGAGCCGCGCGATCCGCTCCTTGCCCGACCCGGTCTCGCCGGTGATGAGGATCGTGGAGTCGACGGTGGCGACCCGCCGCGCCAGGTCCACGAGGTGCCGCATCGGGGGGCTCTTGGCGACGATGCCCAGCGGCTCGGTGACCTCGGGTGCGACCCGGACGAGGGCGCGGCGGTGCGCGCGGAGCTTCCGCTCGGCGGCCGTAAGGGTCTCCGTGATCCGCTGGAGCGAGGCGTCGAGGCTCTCCTTGAGGCGGTTCGGCTCGAAGAAGCGGAGCTCCTCGGCCCGCTCCTCCCCCCACTCCTCGCGGGTGCGACCGACGAGGTGGCACGCCGCATCGCCCTTGCCGAGGCAGCGATCCTCGAGGACGTAGATCTCCTTGCCCTCGCCGCGGCTGACGTAGCCGCTGGTCAGGCCGCAGATGGTCCAGCAGACGGGCACGTCGGAGCGCCCGAAGTGCAGGAGATGCTGCTCCGCCTCGTAGGACGCGTCGAGCATCACGCCCTCCTTGGAGAGCAGACCGTGGCCCCCGGGCGCGAGGCGGAAGAGGCCCTGCAGGGCGTGGATGCGGGTGCCGGCGTTGCGCCAGTCTTCTTCGCTGTCCCACTTGAACTCGGCCTTCAGGGCCTCGGCCATGCGCCAACCGTGGGCGAAGCCGAACCGGGTGAGCACGGTCCGCGCGGCGGTGAGGCCGAAGTTCTCACCGAGGTACTTGCGCAAGAGCCCCATCGCGACCGCGTCGAGGAGCAGGGCGCGCTGACCGGCGAAGCGGATCACGCCCCCTTCGGGGTCCAGCTCCAGGAGCTCGTCGAGGTCCAGATCGTCGGCGCGCATGAAGGGTCACCCAATCGATTTGATGTTCAAGCTACATCATTTTGATGGAGATCGGCAACAACGATCTGGCCGTCGCCGTCACAAGCACCCGATTCAACGGGGGTTCGGATGACGGCACAACTGTTGCATGGTCCCTGTCAGAGATGTGCGTCCCGACGCCGGCGGCACCCCGAGGAGGGGCCGCACCCGAGGGACGGTCCCCTCAATCGACAGGAGTGACACTTGTTTCCATTCGAACGTCCGAACAGGGCGCGTATCGCCTCCATGCTCGCACCCTGCGTAGGCCTGGTGCTGTTGGCCCTGCCGAGCCCCGCGGCGGCGGTCGACTTCAGCTTCAAGCTGGAGCCCGACGTTGCCATTCCGCTCACCGCACCACAGTCGGACCGCTTCGGGGTCGGCGGCGGCGAGTCGCTCAAGGCGCTCTTCGGCCTCACCCCGTGGCTCGACATCGGCCCGGCCGCGTCGTTCCACCTCCTGCCCGCCTCCGCGGAGGGCGCGGAGTCCGGCATCGTCTGGGGGCTCGGCGGCGGGCTGCGCCTCAAGCGGCGCCACGACGCCGAGGGCCTGGGCGGGATCTCGCCGTGGCTCGACGCCGACCTCTTCTACATGCGGACGGGTGAGCTCCACCGCCCCGGCTTCGACGCCGCAGTCGGCCTCTCCGTCCCCGTCGGCGAGGCCCGCACCTTCTGGGTCGGACCGTTCGTCCGCTACCTCCACGTCGGAACGCCCGAGCGCGAAGGCTACGAGACCAGCGACGCCAAGATCCTGACGGCCGGCATCAGCTTCGAGGTCGGCTCCGGCATCGAGCGCGAGCCGGCCCCCGTCGCCGTCGCGGAGGCTGTCCCCTGCCCCGCCTGCGCCGAGGTCGTCCCCGCCGCGGTCGTCGTCGAGGACACCGACAAGGACGGCATCGCCGACCGCATCGACCGTTGCCCCGACGTGGTCGGGTTGGCGGACAGCTGGGGCTGCCCCGTCTACAAGAAGGTGGTCGTCCACGCGGACAAGCTCGAGCTGAAGGAGAAGCTGTACTTCGAGCACGACAAGGCGCGGCTCGAGGCCGCCTCCTTCCCCGTGCTCGACGAGGTCGTCCAGGCCCTGAAGGACAACAAGGGCTTCCGCGTGCAGGTCGAGGGCCACACCGACTCGTCCGGGTCGGTCGAGCACAACCAGGGTCTCTCCGAGGAGCGCGCCGCGGCGGTGCTCGACTACCTCGTGTCACACGGCATCGCGAAGGACCGCCTCGTCTCGAAGGGCTTCGGCTCGACGGTTCCGGTCGGATCCAATGCCACGCCCACCGGTCGTGAAAACAATCGCCGCGTCGAATTCGTCGTGAACCTGATCCTCTTGAATGACGGGAGCCCCAAATGAGCCGCCTGAACACCCTGATCCTCGTCCCGCTCGTCTCCTGCCTGTACGCCTGTGGAGGCAAGGTGGTCGACTTCCCCGTCGACACCGGTGAGGAGGCGGACACCGATACGGACACCGATACGGATACCGATACGGACACGGATACCGATACGGACACGGATACCGATACGGACACGGACACGGACACGGACACGGACACCGATACGGACACGGATACCGATACGGACACCGACACCGACACCGACACCGACACCGACATCGACCTCGCTCCGTGGGTCGTCACCACCCTCCCGCTCGACGAGGCGACCGACGTGTCCGTCGACGTGTCGCTCACCGCCCTCTTCAGCGAGGCGATGGACCCCGCGACGATCAGCGCCGACACGTTCCTTCTCGAGCTGGACGCCATGGCGATCGACGGCGAGGTGACCCTCGACGAGGGGACCAACACCGCGCTGTTCACGCCCGACATGGCGCTCGAGGGCGGCCGCGTCTACACGGCCACGATCACCACCGACGCCGAGGATGCCGGCGGGCTCGCGATGGAAATGTCCCACACCTGGACGTTCACCACCGAGGACGCCGAGGGGGCGCCGATGGTCGTCTCGACCACGCCGATGGACGGCGCGTTGGACGTGTCGATCAATGCCGCGCCCACCGCCACGTTCAACATGGCGATGGATCCCGACACCATCGACAACCTCACGTTCATCCTGGAGCAGGGCATCGTGCCGGTCTCCGGGGTGGTGACCCTCGAGGAGGGAACCAACACGGCGACGTTCTCCCCGGACGCCGCGTTGGAGGTGGGTGTGCTCTACACCGCCACGATCACCACCCGCGCCGAGAGCCTGGACGGCCTCGCCATGGAGGAGGACTACTCCTGGACGTTCACGACGGGGGCCTGCAGCCTGGAGTCCATCGACCTCGGGTCCGCCGGTAACTTCGCGGTGCTCGGGGGCTCGACCGTCACCAGCACCGGGCCCACCTCCGTCACGGGAGACCTCGGGGTCAGCCCCGGCACCGAGGTCACGGGGTTCCCCCCCGGGATCCTGATCGGCGCCATGTACGCCGGCGATCCGACGGCGGGCTACGGCATCGCCGACCTCACCACCGCGTACAACGACGCCGCTGGACGGACGTTGTGCCCGGTCACCGTGTCCGGCAACCTCGGGGGGATGACCCTCGCACCGGGCCTCTACAAGTCCACGTCGTCACTGGAGATCTCGTCCGGTGACCTCACGCTCGACGCCGAAGGGGACGGGGACGCGGTCTTCATCTTCCAGATGGCGTCGACGCTGACCACCACGGACGGGCGCCAGGTCTTCCTGGTCAACGGAGCCCAGGCGTCCAACGTCTACTGGCAGGTCGGCACGTCGGCGACCCTCGGTACGACCTCCGTGTTCATGGGAACGATCATGGCGGACCAGGCGATCACGCTGACCACCGGCGCCACGCTGAACGGCAGGGCGCTCGCGCGGATCGGCGCCGTGAACCTCGACAGCAACATCGTCGTGCTGCCGTGAGGTGAACGCGCGGCGACCGGGCTCACCCCCGGTCGCCGCCACCCGCGGGGTCAGTAGTGGCGCTGCGAACGCGGCACCGAGGGCTTGCGGGTGAACATGCCCGCCACGTCGCGCGTGATGTAGAGCCGCCGGTTGACCGCCCATCCCGATCCGATCAACAGCGTGCCGAGATCACGCCGGCGCAACTTGAGCCACGCCGCGATGCAGACGGGCACGAGGTAGGTCAGGCACGGCACCGCGAGCACGCTCAGGATGACGATCGCGACGGCGATGGGGTACGCGACCAGCCCGACGGTGGCCACGCTGTCGGCGGGGAGCGCGTTGACCATCGGGAGGGCCACGATCCACGCGCCGATCGTGGAGGCGGCCGCGACGAGGCGGTCACTGATGTAGGTGAGCGCCGAGCCCACCGCGGCGAGCGCGATGCCCGCCCCGGCGGCGATGGCCAGCATGCCGGTGCCACCGGGCGAGCTGGAGACGACGGTTGCGTTTGGCGCGACGGTCGGCGGGGGCGGCGCCAGCCCGTCTCGACCGGCGGCGAGCACCTTCTCCAAGCGGGTGTCGGCGGCGTCCGCCCGTTCGACGGCGTTCTGGAGCGCCTCCGAGAGCCGGCGGAACGGGCTGAAGATGGCATCCCGCATGCTGATCGGGTGCCGGATGAGCTTGCGCACCCGGGCGTGCCGCTCGCGGCCGGAGTGCTCCACGAACACCCCCCACATCCCCTCCACGATGACGCCCCGCATGCCGGCCGTGACCGGGATGGCGACCTCGTACTCCCAGTCGCCGTCTCGGTCCCCGACCTGCACGTACATCACGCACATCGCGCCGCGCCGCGTGAACAGCTCGTGCCGCTCGGAGTCGGGCACCTTCACCGCGAGCGAGAACCGCCGCCCGTCGAGCACGAGCGATCCCCAACTGAACAGCGACCGGCTGCCCGGTTGGTAGAGATCCCGGCAGGCCACGAAGCTGTTCACGAACGGCAGCATCCAAGCCTGGTAGAGGATCCGCTTCTCGAGCGCCTGGACGGTGTCGTCGCCGGCCGCCACCTTCGGAGCGACCAGGCGGACGAGGTCCGGCTCGCCGCTCCACGCCGCGTAGGTGGAGAGCGACACGACGGCGCCCGCTTCCACGGCGACGGCCACCACCGGGAGCTCGCACCGGGTCTCCGCGAGGTAGCGGGCGTGCTCCTCGGCCACGACGGCCCGCACCGCCGCCAGGGGGAGCACCTCCGCCGCGGGCGTACCGGCCCGTTCGAGCACCCGCCGCGCGGTCGCGAGCAGCGCGTGCGATCCGGGGGGCAGCGACGCCAGGCGCAACGTGTCGTTTCCCGCGCGGATCTCGTCGGGATCGGTCACGTTCGCGAGGAGCCAGCGGATGGCCGCCCGCACCTCGTCGACGCGGATGCGTCCGTCCCGGTCGGCGTCGAGGTACGCGAGGAACGCGGCATCCGCGCGGAAGCTCCCGACGGGCGCGGCGGTGGCGATCCACAGCGCCTCGTCGAGGTCGAGCACCCCCGCGAGCGCGTCGCCGTCGTTCAGCTCGGGGTGCCACGCTCGGCCGAGCCGTCGGAACCGGAGGGGGATCGTCAACGGGACACGCCGCCCGCCCAGACGACGTTCTCTCCCTTCGTCACGTACACGATGTTGGCGGGCCGGGGCGTGCCGCTGCCGCCCTGCTCGTAGACGAGGGCGACCCGGCTGCCCGGGGCGACCTTCGCCACCTGGTCGATTGGGACGACGGCCGCCGTCTGCGTCGTGTCGACGGGGATCGTGTGCGTCTTGCAACTCACGACGTTGTAGAGGAAGTTGCCCCACGTGTCGATGCCCGCGATGTGGGAGTAGTCGTAGGTGCAGCTGTCGGTGATGGTGGCGGTGCCCGTGCGCTTCTGGAAGGACACGACCGCGGTGTCACCCTGCGGCTTGACCGACACGACGACGTCCTCGGCCCACGGGCGGCTGAAGCGGGGATCGGTGACCGGCTTGGGAGGATCGCCGAGCGTCTGGGCGACGGCGTTGCTCGGCCAATTCGCGAGGGTCTGGATGGGGGCGATGCCGTCGATGACCCGCTGCCCGCGGTAGTTCAGCGGCCCGTCGAGGCCGCGCCGGACCACCATCTCGACGGCCTGGTGCAGGCCGCTGATGCGGTCACCGCCGGAGAGGAGCACGTCCCGCATGGCGCGCGAGCGCGACACGTTCGTCATGTCGAGCATGTAGTGACACATCGCCAGCGCCTCGGTGAGGCGGTAGCCGACCGGATCGCGCAGGGCCTTGAGCAGGGCGTCGCCCTTGGCCTCGGGCACGGCCTTGTCGACGTAGTCCTGGAGCATCTTCGTGTAGGTGGCGTCACAGCCCTCGGCGTACCCGGGGCCGCCGGAGAGCGTCTTCATCCAATCGTCGATGCCGGTGAGCGTCGGCTGCCACTCGGCGAGGATCGGGGCGTACTTCTCGTTCACCTGGGCGACGGCGTCGTCGTACATCTTCCGGGTGGCGGGGTAGCCCTTCTCGATGCTGACGACCTTCGCTTCGTACCGCGCCATGCGGCCCACGCCCTTCTCGTAGAACTTCCGGAAGGAGAGCGCGGCCACCTCGTTGGGCGCGTGCTTCGCGATCGCGGCGTCGAGCGCCTCGGGGGTGACCTTGTCGAGCTCGGTCTTGCACTGGCGGAAGCGGACGTACTCGCTGGTGGCGGGATCCCCCATGCCATCCCCCTTCAGCATCGTGCCGCAGAGGCCGACCAGCGCGGCGGGCCAGAACGCGTCACCGCTGGTTTGCGCGGGAACGGCGTCCATCTGCGTGAACACGAACGCCGCGAGCCAACCGTCGTTGAAGCCGGAGCACGTCGCCTTCTGGAGGAGACCGCGCACGGGATCCGCCTCGGGGAACGGCTTGCCGTCGCAGATGGCATCGACGCCGTCGGCCCACGCGTTGAGGTTCACGCGGGCGAGGCTGTGCTTGCGCTCGGTCTCGGGGGTGACCCCCGTGGCCTCGTGGTAGCGCGCCCGCACGACCTCGAGGCCCGCCTTCACGTAGTCGAGGTCGGGGTAGGCGCAGCGCGTGCCCCACAAGGTGCGGAGCTGCTCCTCGGGGCTCGGGATCGAGCCCGCCGCCTTGCCGTCGACATAGTCGGCCACCCACTTCTCGGACGGCGGGACGATCGAGGGCTGGCGATTGTCGTCGTACTTCGCGGCGTAGAAGCCGAAGCCGCCGCCGTTCGCGTTCGACTGGTGGGAGAAGCGGAGCGCGAGCACGTCGACCGCCGGGCACCCCGCGGTGTCACCCGACTGGGGAGCCGCCTTGGGGAAGTTCATCCGGGCGGCGTGGGCGTCGGTCGTGGCGAGGGTGGCGAGGAGGAGCAGCATGCGCGCGTTGTAGCCTGAGGTCGGCACGATGGGGGGCAGCGTCAGCGATGCGTCACCACCAGCTCGTGGATCTCCACCTCGCCGTAGGCATCGGGCGCATCGCCCGCCTCCACGTTGGATTGGGTGTACGCGCCCGCCTTGAAATAGCAGGTGTCGGCGTCCACCGCGATCCGCGCGACGGGCCAGATCCGGCGCTCGTAGTAGACCTCGACGTACCCCTCCTCCGCGACGAAGCGGACGGTGAACGGCTCACCCAGGCGGTAGCTCGGGTCCAACTCGGCGACGAGATCCCCGCCCTGGTCCACGAAGAGCCGCTCGCCTTCGAGGCGGATGGCCACCACGTCGTCGCTCCCGTCGTGGATCTGGCCGGCGACCACGTGGGGCTTCACCACCGGAACGTGGGTGATCGCCTGGGTGATCGACATCGTGTGGCGGCCCACGGTCGTGGACCAGGCCGCCCGCTCGGTCCCTCCGTTGGTCATCTCGCGCAGCTCGGTACGCGCGTAGCCGGAGCCGGCGGTCGTGACACCGCCCACGTTGGCGTGGAAGACCACGGCCTCGCCCCAGGGGTTCACGAGGAAGTACGGAGGCTGCTCGAACGTGCTCAGCTCCGGCTGCAGGATCTCGTTGGGACGCTCCTCCACCCCCGTCGGCAGGGTCAGCGCCCAGTTGGTCAGGTCCAAGAGGTAGGCTGGAAACCACATGGCTACTGGCTAGGCACCCGTTCGCCGGGCGTCTGCTCCCAATTGTGCTCGCGCTAGCGCTACCGTGCCCGCGCGAACCAGACGTCGAGGGCCCACCGGTCGATGTCCTGGTCCGACCGGGCGAACCAGAGCGCGTCCGCCCCGGTCGCCAGCACGTCACCCCCGGGACCGTAGCCACCGCCATTCACCGTCGCCGTCCGTGCCCCACAGCTCCTGGAGGACGACGGGAGAGCCGAGGGTCGTGCCCTGGCTGGCGCGCGCCGACCAGATCCCGTCCGCGCGCGCGCCGACCACCACGACCTCGGGGATCGCGTCGCCCACGGCATCGTCGAGCCAGACGGAGTCGATGCGCTCGTACGCTTCGGTGCACGCGGTCGCGTCCGCCGCGTCGAGGGTGCCCCCGGCGGCGAACAGGAACGTTTCGAAGCGGCACACCCGGTAGGCGCCCTCGTCGCCGAACAGGATCTCCCAGACGATGTCCTCGGCGCCGTCCCCATCGGCGTCCCCGAGGCGGACCGGCGCGACCCACGCGCGCCGGGACGCCCGGGAGAGCTCGGCCCAGGCATCGGCGCTGGTGAGCGTGCGCGCCGGATCGAGCTGGCTGGAGAGGAACAGGCGGACGACCGGGTAGCTCTCGACGTCGTCGGAGGTGACGATCTCGTCCCCGCCGTCGCCGTCCACGTCGGGGATGCACCCCAGGACGTCGTCCGCCTCGATGCCGCCGAGGAGCGCCGCCGCCTCGTCGCCGTCCCACACCATCGTGCCCGACGCGAAGGTCCAGGGTTGCCGCCACGCGTAGCGCGCGAACTCCTCGAGGCCGTCGCCGTCGATGTCGCAGCCGAGGCGGGACCCGAAGCCCCCGTCGAACGTCCACGCGGCGAGGACCCCGGCATCGCCGGCGTACCCGGCGGCGCCCGAGCGCAGCGTCACGTCGTACCCCCCGTCCGCGCGCAGGGTGCCGGTGAGCAGGTCGGCGGCGCCGTCCCCGTCCACGTCGGCCAGGGGGAGCAGGAGGTCCACGTCGTCGAGCACCACGTCGGCGTCGCACACCGTGCGCTCGCCACCCGCGCGGAGGCCCACCCCGTCGAAGACGTAGATCGCGTCGCCGTTGAACAGGAGGTCCTCGACGCCGTCGCCGGAGAGGTCCACCCAGCGCGGCGCGTCGGGCTCGGCGCCCTGGTTGTGCACCTGGACGGTCGCGTCGGTCTCCCCGGTCGCACCGGACACCGACACCGCCGCGGTCTCGACGCCCCAGTCGCCCAGCACGAACGGGCTGACCCACACCGCGTCCCCGGCGGCGTCGAGCCCGGAAGCACGCGCGTCCAGGTGGTCGAGCCGCGCCCGCTCGACCAGCAGGCCCCCGGCGAGCGCCGCCCCGTCGAAGGCCACGGTCGCGTCCTCGCCGCCGAGCCACACCTCGGGGACGCCGTCGCCGTCGAGGTCCCCGCCGACCACGGCATCGCCGAGCACGCCCAGACCGGCATCCACGCAGGTGAGCGGGGTGGCGGTCGGGTCGCCGAGCTCGCCCCGCGCGACGCACAGCTCGGCGCCGTACACGAAGGCAAGGTCCTCGACCCCGCCACCGTCGGCATCCCCGAGGAGGAGGGGGGTCGCCAGGTCCAACCCGGCCATGCGCCATCGGATGGCGGCCTCGATCGTCGCGGCGCCCGCGAGCAGGGCCGCCGAGTCGAGCACCACCGCGTCGCCGCCGAGGGTGGTGAGGAGCTCGCGGATGCCGTCGCCGTCGAGGTCCGTCCGGAGCGCGGCGACGAAATCGCCGGCGTCGTGGCCCGGGGCCTCCCCGGCGAAGCGGAGGTCGGCGACGAGGTCCCCCCCGAGGCCGAACGCCGCGTCGGAACCCACGGCGATCGAGCCGTGCTCGCCGGTGGCGTCCTCGATCCACTCGCCGTAGACCCAGTCGGCCTGCCCGTCGCCGTCGACATCGTCCCAGCGCGCCAGGGCCCCCGGCGTGCCCGCCGCCGACGTGGCGGTCACCTCCCCGCCCGCGAGAAGCGCCGCGCCGCCGACCACGTGCGCCCACGACCCGTCGGCGTGGACGACCAGCTCGGCGAGGCCGTCCCCATCGCGATCATCGATCCACTGGAGCGCATCGCCGAACTTCGCTTGCGCGGTCGCGTCCGTGCCGACCACCCGCGCCCAGGCGTCGTCGAGCGAGAACGTGCCGGCGAGGTCGGACCCCCGCGCGAGGTAGACGACGCCCTGCTCCGCGGCGGTGGCGTCGGCGTTCGGCGCCCCGAACGCGACCTCGGCGAGTCCGTCACCGTCGAGGTCGGGGCCGACCGCGACGCGGAGGTTGTACGAGAACACCGAGCCGCACGGCAGGATGCGGAGGTCGCCCGCGGTCGTGGCGGCGCCCCACACGTGGTCGGTGGGCAGCGATGCGGCGGTGTCGGTGTCGGTGCGGCCGGTGTCGGTGTCCTCGGCGGGGCCGGTGTCCTCGGCGGGGCCGGTGTCGGTGTCCTCGGCGGGGCCGGTGTCCTCGGCGATGTCCGCGGTGTCGGCGGGGTCCGGCGCGGCTCGGTTCGCGCCGCCCGGGGCGGGCGACGCGGAACCGCCGGCGAAGCGCCGGCGCCCTCCGGCGACCTGGCGCGGGAATGCTGGTGGCGGGCCCCGCCGCACGTTCGCCCAAGGGGGCCCGCGGCGCCCCTCCGGTCGGTATAAGTCCCCCGGATGTCGCTCCTGTTGATGGCCGCCACCCTCCTGTTCTTCGCCGGCTGCGACCACCCGCTCGGCTGCGCCCGCGAGGGGGAGGGCTTCGATGTGAAGGCCATGGATCCCGGCCCCTGCTGCGACGGCCTGACCGCGGCCAACACCACCGCGGAGCCCGACGCGGACGGGGTGTGCCAGGAGGTCGACATCAATCCGGCCCGGGTGTGCATCGCCTGCGGGGACGACGCGTGCGGCGAGGCCGAGAACCGGTGCAACTGCCCGGAGGACTGCGACTAGTACCTTGTCGCAGAGGTTTCGATCTGTAACAACGTCGTCACTCCAGCTCCGGTAGCTCTACGAGCTCCACCACCATGCGGTGGACCGAGGGGGGCGCGAGGCGCATCGAGATCGGCGTTCTGAACAAGCAATGCCTTGACCGCCGCATCGGAGACATGGACACGCTCCGCACCGAGGTGGAGGCATGGCAGTCGCGCGGGAACGACGACGGTGCGACGATGTCGGCGCGCCCGAGTTTGGCTCGGGCGTCCCTCGGCCGAGAACGGCGTCGGATCAAGCGGGCGGACGTCGAGCGGGGACCTGTCCGTCAGGGGTGCCCTCGGCGGCCGCCCAGAGGACGTCGAGCGGGGACCTGTCCGTCAGGGGTGCCCTCGGCGGCCGCCCGGAG
>JAKFCH010000217.1:0-8276 GCA_036676765.1 Deltaproteobacteria bacterium | reverse complement strand
CGGCGCCACCCGGCGCGCCCGGTGCGCCTGGGCCCGGCGTCCCCGCGCGCGCAGGGGGCGCCTCCGACGACGGGACGTCGGGCCCGCAAGCGACGAGGAGCCACATCATCAGCATGGCGCCGAGGATAGCGCGACGGGTCGATCCACGTGGCGGTGGCCGACGGGGGCCCGCCCTACCGCCCGACCCGACAAGATTCGCCCCACGACCGGCCGTGAGCCCCGTTTTGTCGGGTGCCGGCGTGCTCGATTCGCGAATTGTCGGCGTTTCATGGTCGGGCGCCGCGCCCGAATCGCCGGACGGGCCCGATTCACCCCTCCGGACCCGACACGATCCGCCTCACGACCGGCCGTGAGGCCGATTGTGTCGGGTCACCGGCCGCGCGCGCCGCCGCCTCTCCCGAAGCCACCGCCACGCCGAAGCCGTCGGCGCACCCCCCCGCCCACCGGGCGCGGTCGGCGCCGCTCCGGGCGCCGGGGACCGCGCCCTGCCCCGGTCGCCCGAGCCCGAATCAGTCCTCCATCACCCGCACCGTCACCGCGGTGATGTTGTCCTCGCCGCCCGCGGCCAAGGCCTCGCGCACGAGGGTCTCCGCGAGGTCGGTGGGGTAGGCCGAGCGGCAGATCTCCGCGATGCGACGATCCTCGAGCGGGTCGGTCACGCCGTCGGAGCAGAGCACGAACAGATCGCCGGGCTGGAGCGCGCGCGTGGCGGTGTCGGGCTCGACGGGGCCGTGGTAGCCGACCGACTGCGTGAGGTAGTTGCGGTGCGCCACCTGGCGCGCGAGCTCGGGGGTGAGCCGGCCGGCGTCGATCTCCTGCTGCACGACGGTGTGATCGCGCGTGAGGCGGGAGAGCTGGCCGTCGCGGTAGAGGTAGATGCGCGAGTCCCCCACGTGGGCGACGTGGGCCTGATCGCCCTCGATGAGGAGCACGCACACGGTGGTGCCCATGCCCGCGTAGGCCGGCTTGAGCTGGGCCTCGCGGCGGATGCGGGCGCTCGCCTGGTTCATCGCGTAGCGCAGGCGCTCGCGCAGCACGTCACCCGCGTCCTGGACGTTGCGGTCGAGGCGGGTCTCGTCCGGATCGTCCCCCTCCTGGAGGAGGTCCCGGATGGTGTCGGTGGCGAGGCGCGACGCGACCTCGCCCGCGGCGTGACCGCCCATACCGTCCGCGACGATGAAGAGGCCGGCGTCCTGGTCGACGAGGAAGGTGTCCTCGTTGTTCTCCCGAACGGGACCCAGGTCGGTCCAGGCGAACGCTTCCAACCTCATCGGCAGTCTCCTCGTGACGGATTCTCGATCTGGCCGCGAACCCGGCAAGCATGTTCGAGGCAGCGCCTTGCAACGCCCGGGTGTGCGGGCGAGAGTATAGAGTCCCCTTTTGCTTGCCAAGCCGCCGGTGAACACACAGCCTCTTTCCCCCGAGATCGCCACCGGAACCCATCTCGGGCGCTGGGAGGTGCTGAACCCGCGTGGGCGGGGCGGCATGGCGACCGTGTACGTCGTGCGAGACACGACGAATGGGGATCTGCGCGCGTTGAAGCTCATGAACCCCGGCGGCAGCGTCGACGAGGTCGAGCGGCGCTTCCGTAGGGAATTCCGCACGCTCTCTCGGCTGCAACATCCGAACATCACCCAGGTATACGACTGGGGAACCCACGAGGGGCGTCCGTTCTTCGTCATGGAGCTGGTGGACGGCGAGGATCTTCGCTCCCTCGTCGATTCCTGGCAGTCCGACCCCCCCGCGGAACGGTTCGACGTGGCGCGGAGCGTCGTGATCCAGGTGGCGCGCGCCCTCGAGTACGTGCACCTGCGCGGGCTGGTCCACCGGGACGTGACCCCCTCGAACGTCATGGTGCTGCCCGACGGCACCGCCAAGCTGATGGACTTCGGGGTGGTGAAGGAGTCCGGCGCCACCGACCTCACCGCGCACGGCGAGCTGCTCGGCACCGTCGCCTACATCGCCCCCGAGCAGATCAACGGCGAGCGCATCGACGCCCGCACCGACCTGTACGCCCTCGGCGCGGTGCTCTACCTGCTGCTGACCGGCCGCCGCCCGTTCAACGCGCGCACGCTCGCCGGCTACCTCGACAAGCACCTGCACCGCCCGCCCCGGCCGCCCCGCGAGCTCGTGCCCGCCGTGCCGGTCGCCCTCGAGGAGGTGTGCCTGCGCCTCCTCCAGAAGGAGCCCCGGGAGCGCTTCGCCTCCGCCACCCACCTGCTCCACGTGCTCGAAGGCGCGGACCACCGCCCGTTCATCGCCGACGGCGCGTCCCGGCCGGCGCTCGTGGCGCGCGCCGAGGCGATGGCCGCGATCACCAACGGCCTCGCCGCCGCGCGGGAGGGCCAGGGGGGCGTGATCCTGCTCGAAGGCGGCCCCGGCACCGGTAAGACGCGGCTCTCCGAGCTCGCCGTCGAGCAGGCCCGCCGCGCCGGCATGCCGGGGAACCGCATCCGCGCGCGACAGTCGGCGAATCCGCTCGCGGCGTACCTCGCCGTGTACCAGGCGTTGCGCGCGGAGGGGGTGGCGCCCCGCCCGGTGCTGGAGAGCGGGCTCGGCATCGGAGGCGACGCCGGCGGCCAGCTCGAGCGCTACGCGATGTTCACCGCCTTCCGCGACATGGTGGCGGGCACGCCGCCGCGCCTGTTCGTGGTGGACGACCTGCACTTCGCCGACGCCGGCTCGGTCGAGCTGCTCGAGTACCTCGTCCGCAACACGCTCGCGCTCGGCAAGGAGCCCATCCTCTGGCTCCTCACGCGCACGCCCGGCGTGGCGGACGCCGCGATCGACGGCCTCGCGCTCGGCAGCCGCACCGGCGTGCCGCCCACCCGCGTTCCCCTCGATCCGCTCGACCCCGCGGCGGTCGAGGAGCTCGTGCTCTCCCTGGTCGTGGACACCCCCGGCGCGCGCGCCCTCGCCCGCCGCCTCCACGCCGAGGGCGAGGGCAACCCGGCGCACATCTCGGAGATGCTCCGGGGCCTGATGGAGGAGGGGGTGATCGCCACGCGCGACGGCGAGCGGGTGCTCACCCTCGACGACGACGGCGTGGCCCGCGCCATCCTGCCCCTGCCCCGCTCCGTCCGGGAGGCGGCCCTCCGGCGCCTCGACGGCCTCCCGCGCGGCGCGCGTCGGGTGGCAGAGGTGTTGGCTATCGCCCGCAACGAGATGACCGTGTCGCTGGTGTGCGACGTGGGCGAGCTCGACGAGGTCGATGCCCTCGCCGCGGTCGACGCGCTGATCGCCGCCGGGCTCGTCCGCGAGCGGCACGTCGAGTCCGAGGAGCACGTCGACTTCACGCAGCCGCGCCTGCGCGAGCTCCTCTACAACCTCGTGCTGCCCGAGGAGCGGGCCCGCGTGCACCGCCGCCTCGGGGAGGCCCTGGAGCGCACGTACCGCCGCCGCATGAACCTCGTGGTGGAGGCCCTGGCGTGGCACTTCGAGCGCGGCGGGGTGCCCGGCAAGGCCTACCCGTACCTCGTGCGCGCCGGGCAGCGGCTCCTCGACCGCTCCTTCGTCACCGAGGCGGAGAGCTTCTTCCGGCGGGCCATCGCGCTCGAGCCCTCCGCGCGCGCCACCATCGTGCTGGACGAGGCCGACCGGCTCCTCGCCGATCTCCTGCTCCGCCGCGCCGACGCCCTGTCCCACCTCGGGCGCTGGGCCGAGGTGCCCGAGGGCCTCACCCTCGCCGATCGCCTCGCGGGCGAGCTCGCCGACGATCGCCTGCGGAGCCGCGCCGCCGCGGCGCTGGGCACCTTCGCGCGGCACGCCCACGACAACGACCTCGCCGAGTCCCACCTGGGCGAGGCCCTCCGGCTCGCCGAGCGCGTGGGGGATGCGTCGCTCCGCATCATGCCGCTCAACGGCCTCGCCGCCCTCGCGTGGGCCCGCGGGGACCTGGAGAGCGCGCGGCGCCGGTGGGTCGAGGAGCTCGCCGTGGGCGAGGCCACCCGCGACGAGCGGAGCCTCGGCTACGGCTACAACGGGCTCGGGCTGGTCGCCCTCTGCAAGGGGCAGTCGGTCGACGCCCGCCGGTTCTTCGAGCAGAGCGCCGAGATCTTCGAGCGCCTCGGCCTGCTCGGGCCGCTCGCGGTGGCGCGGGTGAACCTCGTCGAGATCCACCACTTCACCGGCAACCTCCGTCGCGGGCTCGAGCTCGCGGAGCGCACCATCGCGACCGCCCGGGAGACCGACCACCCCCTCGGCCTCGCCCGCGGTCGCCACCACCGCAGCCTCATCCTCGTCGACCTCGGCCGCTTCGGCCAGGCGATGGAGGAGGCGCGCGAGGCCCTCCGCGTCGTGCGCAAGCTCGACCAGAAGGAGGACGAGCTCGCCACCCTCGTGGGCCTGTTCCGGGCGGCGTGGGCGCTCCGCGATTACGAGACGCTCCGACACGGGCTGGACGAGGCGGTGGCGCTGTTGCGATACGACCCCGAGGGCTTCGCCCCCATCGTCTACGCCTGGCGCGCGAGGCTGGCCGCGAAGCAGGGAGATGCCGCGGGCGCCCAGGAGGAGCTCGAGCACGCGCTCGACGCCGGCGGCACGCGCTGGCCCTACCAGGAGTGCCGGCTCGATCTCGTGCTCGCGCGCACCTACGTCGCCATGGGGAACGTCGGCGAGGCCACCCGGCGCGCCGAGTCCGCGATCCGGCGCGCGGACGCGTGCGGGTTCCGCCTCTACGCGCTCAAGGGCCACGGGTTCGCGGCGCAGCACAGCCAGGACGAGGCCGCGGTCGCCCGGCATCGCCGCGTGGCCGACGCCCTCGCCCGCTCGCTCGCCGCGAACCTCTCCCGCGAGGACGCCGAGCGCTTCCTCGACCAGCCGCCGATGGGCGCCCCGTGATGGACCCCCACCTCGCGCCTCCCCTCCCGGGAGACACCGTCGGGCCCTACCGCCTCGTCGAGACCCTCGGGGTGGGCGGCATGGCGATGGTGTACCGGGCGGACGGCCCCCAGGGGCCCGTCGCCATGAAGATCCTCCACCAGAGCCGCATCACCGCGGACGAGGTGCGGCGCTTCCGTCGTGAGTACGTCACGCTCGAGCGGCTGCGGCACCCCAACGTGGTCCGGGTCGTCGACACCGGCGATCACGGCGGCATCCCGTGGATCGCGATGGAGCTCGTCGACGGCACCGACCTCGGCACCCTGCTCGAGCGGTGGCAGGACGATCCGCCGCGGGACCGCTTCGAGCGCGTCGAGGCGCTGTTCGTCGAGCTCTGCGACGCGCTGGCGTACGTGCACGAGCAGGGCATCGTCCACCGCGATCTGAAGCCCGGCAACGTGCTCGTCGGCTCCGACGGCCACGCGCGGCTCACCGACTTCGGCGTCGTGAAGGATCCCGAGGCGTTCCCCACCGGCCTCACCCTCGCGGGCCGGCTCGTCGGCACCGTCGCGTTCATGGCGCCCGAGCAGATCACCGGGGAGTCCCCCGACACCCGCGCCGACCTCTACAGCCTCGGCGCCCTGCTCTACATGATGCTGACGTTCCGCCGCCCCATCGTGGCGGACTCCATCGCCGGCTACCTCGCGCGCCACATCACCGAGACCCCGCGCGCCCCCTCCGACATCGACCCGCGCGTGCCCCAGCGCCTCGAACAGGTGTGCATGCGCCTGCTCCAGAAGGATCCGGCGCGCCGGTTCGCCTCGGCGCGCCAGGTCATCAGCGCCCTCGCCGAGGCCACGCCGCTCGACGAGCTGCCGCTCCACGGTCGGGAGGCCGCGCTCGACGCGGTCGCCGGCCGGGTGAGCGGGCTCCACAAGCGCGGCGTGGGCGGGGTCGTGGCGGTGCTCGGCCCTCCGGGCAGCGGGCGATCGCGCCTGCTCCAGGAGGCCGCCGAGCAGGCGCGGTCGGCCGGGGTGAGCACGGCGTTCGCGCGCGGGTCCTCCGGCACCTCCTTGACCGCCGACCTCGCCGCCGCCCTCCCGCCCGGGGGGCGGAGCGCCACCCTGCGCGCCCGCCTCGGGGACGGCGCCTGGCTCCTCGTCGTCGACGATCTGGACGACGCCACCGCCGCCGACCGCCGGGCCCTCGCCGAGCTCGTGCGCGAGGTCGTGGCGATCGAGGGCGGGCCGCTCCTCGTGCTCGTCTCCGCGCGGCCCGGCACCGACGACGGCCTGGTGACCGGCGCCTCGACCGGCCTGGGCACCGAGGAGATCCCGCTCGACGGCCTCGATCGGGACGCGGTGCGCGCCATGCTCCGCGACCGGGGCCTGCATGGGGCGCTCGGCGCCGCGCTCGGGCGGCGGCTCCAGGAGGAGCTCGGCGGCCAGCCGGGGCCCATCCTCGAGCAGGTCGAGGCGATGGTGCGCGCGGGGTGGCTCGTGCGCGGGCCCGAGGGGGCCGTCCGCTCCACCCGCCCCGTCGACAACCTCCGCGTGGAGCCGCTCCCGCTCCCCGACCGCGTGCGGCTCGCGGAGGCGAGTTTTCTCGACACCCTCCCGGATCCCGAGCGGCAGTGCCTCGAGGCGCTCGCGGTGCTCTCGTCGCCGAGCAGCGTCTCCCTCATCGGGCCGCTCACGACGCTTCGCGAGGGCGATCTCGCCGGGCCGCTCGCCGACCTCGCGCGGGACGGCCACGTCGTCGCCACCGAGGACGGCCTCCAGGAGCTCCACCAGGTCGCCACGAAGCGCCGGGCCCAGGTCATCTACGAGAACATCGACGCCGCGCGGCGCGCCGCCATGCACCGCGCCGCCGCGGCGACCCTCAAGCGCCTCCACCACCGCCGCCTCCACGCCATCGCCGAGGTGGCGGCCCACCACCTGCTCCACGGCGGCGATCCCGCGGGGGCCTACCCGCTCCTCATCCAGGGCGCGCAGCGGGCGCAGCGGCGTGGAGACCACGCGGCGGCCCGGGCCTATTGCGCCCGGGCGCTCGAAGCGCGCGGCGCCGCCGAGGCGACGATGACCCCGATGGACGCCGCCCGCGGCCGCCGCCCCCTCTACCAGACCCTCGGGGATGCGCTTCGGGACGCCGGCCGGGTCGAGCAGGCGGGAGATGCCTACGCCCAGGCCCTGCTCGCCGCGCGCACCGAGGGGGACCGCCTCGCCATCGGCAAGGCGCTCGCGAGCGCGGGCCTCGTCGCGTTCGCGCGCGGCCGCGCCGGGGAGGCCATGGGGGCGCTGGAGGAGGGCCTCGGCTCGCTCGAACGCGGGGATGCCACGTGGCCCGAGGCCGCCAACGCGCTCGCGGTGCTGCGGTTCGACGGCGGCAACCGCGAGGGCGCGGAGCAGCTCTGGCGCGAGGCCGCCGATCTCGGCGAGGCCACCCGCAACCCGCACGCCGAGCTGGTCGGCCTCTGGGGGCTGGTGCTGCTCGCGCGGGTGTCGCTCGCCCGCAGCCGTGCCCAGGACCTCATCGACACCGCGCTGCGCCGCGGTCGCGACGGCCGCTGCGCCGAGGCGCTCGTGCGCATCCTCCACCAGCGCGCCCAGATCGGGCTCGAGGAGGGCGACTGGTCCGGCGTCGCCCGCCTCGGGGACGACATCGACGCCCTCGGGGACAGCCACGCCGTCCCCGCCGCGAGTGCGCTGGCGGCCTCCCTCCGCGCCGCGGGCCTCGAAGGCATGGGCGAGCACACCTCCGCGGTGCGCGCCGCGCGCGATGCCTTGTCGCTCTGCCGCCTCCACCACGTCCACGAGCTCTCGACGTGGGCCCCCGCGGTGCGCGTGCTCGCCCGCGCCGGCGAGTGCGACGACGCCCTCGGCCCCCTCTCCGAGCCCACCTGGGCGCCCGACCCCCCCTTTGAGGTCGAGGCCCTGCGCCAGTCGTTGCTCGCCCTCGCGTCCGTGGCCCGCCACCCCGAGGCGGCCCTCGTCGCCGCGCGCGCCGCGCTCGCCCGCCCGGTCGGCACCGTCGCCTCCGCCACCGCCCGTGTCGAGATCGACGTGGGCCTCGCCTTCGCGCGCCTCGGCGATCGCGACGGGGCGGCCCGCGCGCTCTCCCGCGCGCTGCTCCGGTTGGACGATCGCTTGCACCGTGCCCTGGTCTCCGAGGCGTGCCGGCTCTTGGAGGAGGTCGCGCCGGACCCGTCGACGCGGGCGCGGTTGGGGCGGTTGGGGCGGTAGTTTCTTGGGGCGGGGGCGCCCTCCTCGCAACGAGCCTGTGAGGAAATCCCCCCAGACGAGAGCCTGCGAAGAAACCGGAGTGCCCGTCGACGGCGGCCCGTGGCGCGGTGCGGACAAGGGTGGGCCGGTGGGGCCCCCTCTGGGGGGGACCGGCCCGGGCCCTTGGACGCGGTCTATAGCCCTGGAGCCAGGCCCGGAAGGGACTGGCTCTGGGGT
>JAKFCH010000216.1:0-6550 GCA_036676765.1 Deltaproteobacteria bacterium | reverse complement strand
GCAGCTCGCGATGGTGGACCCGACGTTCCCGTAGGTGTCCGCGTCGGCGTCGGCGTAGAACGTCAGGGCGTCGGTCGCGTCCTCGTCGATGGTGGTGTCACAGTCGTCGTCCCGGCCGTTGCAGGACTCGGGTGCGCCCGGGTACACCGTGGACCGTGTGTCGTCACAATCCGTGGCGTCCGCCACGTAGCCGGAGGGCGCCGTGCAGCCGGTGCGGGTGTACCGCACGTTGCCGTAGAGGTCGCTGTCGGAGTCCGCGTAGAAGGTCAGTGCGTCGACGGGGGACTCGTCGATCGAGCCGTCGCAGTCGTCGTTGATGCCGTTGCAGTACTCGGCCGCCCCGGGGTGCACGGAGGCGTCGGTGTCGTCACAATCGGTGCTGACGGTGACGTAGCCGGAGGGGGCGGTGCAGCTCAGGACGACGCTGCTGGAGTCCCCGTAGGTGTCCCCGTCGTCGTCCGCGTAGTAGGCGCTGCCGACGCCCTCGTCGACCGCGCCGTCACAGTCGTCGTCGACCGAGTTGCACCGCTCGGAGGCGCCCGGGTAGATGCGGGGGTTGGTGTCGTCACAGTCCGAGTCGTCCGCGACGTGGCCGGAGGGCGCGGTCGAGGCGTAGCTGATGCTGTCGGGATCGCCGTAGCCGTCCCCATCGTCGTCCGCGTACCAGGGCGTGGTCGCCCCCGTGACGATCTTCACCACGCCGATGACGAGGCTGTCCGTCCCGGACCAGGGGTAGACGCCGTCACTGTCGGAGTAGAACCGGCCGACGAAGTAGCCCGACGAGTCGGTCGCGTCGGAGGCCATGAGCACCTGGGTGCAGTCGCCGTCGGACGCCATCGATCCCGTGGGCTTCAGCCGGATGATGAGCCCGCCGCCGCCGAACGTGAACGAGCTGCTCGCCGTGTAGGAGAGCTCGTAGTTGCCGACGGTGGTGTCACCCCGCGGGCTGGCCGGGGTCCCACTCGAGACAACCGTGGTGAAGCCGGCCGAGTCCTGCTGCATCGACCCGCTGGAGGTCGTGGTCGCGAGCGCGATGTCCATCGTGATGTCGACGTTGTTGGCAGCGCCGAGGTCGAACTGGATGGTGTCACCGACGCCGAGCGTGAACGCGGGCACGTTCTTGTAGACGAACCCCATGTAGTCGCGGCCCCAGCCGCCGAACGGGATGCAGTTGGACGGCCCCACGACCCGCGTGCCGACCAGGCTGGTCGTCTCCGCGTGCGCGGGGAAGCCCAGCGCGAACATGCCGAGGAGGAGAGGCAGGACGCGGCGCAGGTGCATGGGACTCTCGGGGGCGCTCCATTGTACGCCTCATCGGGGAGCGGGTGGGGCGGGGGACGTTGGAAAGTGAGCGGGCGCGTTGTCTGGCCGGCGCCCGCTTGCGCCCGTGCCCGGCGTTCCACTACGATGCCGCTTCGACCGGAGTCGCGTTGTCCTCCCGATGGTCCCTCTTCATCGACGAGTCCGGCGACTTCTCGGAGGCGCAGGCGTCCGTCGTCGCCGGCGTGCTCGTCGGGTGCGACGCCGCCTCGCTCGACCGAGGCCTGCTCCGCCACGCGCTCGGTGACGTGTGGGGGCCCGGCCCCTTCCCGCCGCACGCCACCGAGCTGCGCTACGCCGCGGCGCGCGTCCTCTACGCGGCGTGGACGCCCGGTCCCAACGTCCCGACGCTCGCCGCCGGCCGCTTCCACGCGGAGATGCGCCGCCCCGTCCGCGCGTTGCTCCACGCGCTGGAGGGCACGTCGTTCGCGGAGCGGCTCGAGAAGATCCGCGCAGGCGCCTTCCCGACGCGCGACGACGTGCGGCTCGCCGACGCGCTCCTCCGCGGGCACCCCGACCACGCGCGGCTCTCCGCCGTGCGCGACGAGCAGGATCTCGCCATGCGGGACCTCCTCGCGCGGGTGTTCCGCCGGCTCGGCCCGGGGCGCGCGTCGATCGTCGGGGCGCTGGCCGACCGGGAGCCACCGGGGCCGCCGCCGGCGAAGAACGCGCTGCGCGAGGACGCCTACGTGCGCGCCCTCACGGTGGTCGCGGAGCGCGTGGCCCGGCTCGCGGGGGATGTCGACGTGGAGCTCTGGGTGCTCACGAAGGACGTCGAGGTCGGCGGCCTGGGCGCCCGGGTGCCGATGCAGGGGTTCCTCCTGCGCGATCTCGCGGACGAGGCGACGCGGCGGGCGGGTGGGCGCGCGCGGCTCCGGCCCGCGACCACCACGCTCCGGTACCGGGACGTGCCCGGACAGGGCCTCCCGCTCCACCCCATGCTCGCGGTCGCCGATTGGGTGGCGAACCGGCTGCGCCACGTGCTCGCCCGTCCGCCCCGGGGTTGGGACTTGCTCGTGCACCGCCTCGTGGAGGAGGGGATCGTGCCCGCCGCTGACCTGCTCTCGCGGGTGCCGGCGCTCGCGCCGAACGCGGGTGCCTTGCCGACGCTCGGCGCGGCGGGCGCGCCTGAGGCCGCCATCCGCGAGGCGTTCGGAGGGCGGGTGCCCGAACGGCGGGGCCCTCCGGAGTCCGCGTGGGCCTGGGACCAGGCCGCCGCCTGGGTCGACGCCTCGGGGAGGTGGGCATGAACACGAAGGACGCGCTCGACCGGGTCCGCGCCGCGCCGGGAGATCCCGACGCCTGGGCGATCATCGGCGCCGAGCTCGCGCGGCTCGCGGCCAACATCACGGCGAACCCGAGCTACCGGGAGGCCGCCGTGCGCGCGGTGCGCGAGAAGCTCGAGGACCAGGCGCTCTCCGGCGATCTCGACGAGGTGGCCCACCCCGCCGCCTGGCTCTCCAAGTCGCTCCGTTGGCGGGTCTGCGACGAGGCCCGCCGGCACGCGCGTCGGGAGCGGTCGGCGGAGAGGGCCGCGGAGGCCGAGCGTGCGCGGTTGGAGATGGAGGCGCGGGAGCCCGAGCCCTTCGGGCCGGAGCTCCTGACGGCGATGGAGACGGTGTTCGAGAAGGCGGTGAGCCTCCGGGATCCGTGGCAGCGCGAGCACCTCGCGCGCGCCTGGGGCCAGATCCAGGCGCTCCACACCGAGCGGCGCACGCTCCGCGAGATCGTCGCGGACGCGGAGGGGATCGACCCGTCGGACGAGCCGGCCGTGGGCCTCGCGGTGCAGCGCGCCCACAAGGCGCACCAACGGCTCCGGGCGGCGCTGCTCGGCGCCCTCGACACCCTCGCCGAGCGCGGCCGGATCGACGCGGAGATGGCGGCGATCGTCCGGAGCGCCATCACGCGCCTGAAGAGGCGTCAGGATCGAGCCCCGTCGGGCGTCTCCCGGGCAAAGGACCACACCCATGACCGCTGATCGCGCGCTGTTCGAGCTCCTGGGGCTCGACGGGCCGGGGGCCCTCACCCGGGTCGCCCACGCCGCCCCCCCCGAGGCCCTACGCGCGGAGGGCGCCCCCCTCCGCGCGCTCCTCGCCCTCGTCGCCACGGCGCTGGCCTGGCAACCGGCGGTCGACGACCTGCCGGAGCTCTCGTTGTACCGCGCCGAGGTCGAGTCGGGCTTCCTCGCCGTCCCGCCGGAGGCCCTCGTGGGCGTCGTGACGGGCACGCCGGTCACCGGCGGCGAGCTGGTCGGCTTCGACACCCGCGGAGAGCGGGTTGTGGTGCGGATCGCCGGAGCGGACGGGCGCGCCTACGTGGTGGACGCCCGCGACGGTCACGTGGACGTGCACGTGGAGGCCGACGCCCTGGACGGGCTCGATGCGCCCGCCGCCGCCCCGGCCGACGTGGGGATCCCCGACGTGGCGTCGTGGGCCTCCGCGGCGCAGGCCGAGGGTTGGCTCGCGGAGACCGCCGTCCGCCTCGCCGCGGGGCCGTCCGCCGTGGAGCGCGCCGCCGCCGCGGGGGTCCTGGCGCGGCTCTGGACGCCGCCGGAGGGCGGGGCGATCGCCGCCGCGGATCACCCCCGCGAGCGCGTGCGGGCCTGGGTGGGCGCGCTGCCCGCCGACACCCTCGCCGCGCTCGAGACACGCGCCGTGGAGCGAGCGTGGGCGCTCGTGGAGCGGATCGCGGACCTGGACGGCCTCCCCGACCCGGTGCGAGACGCCGAGGTGGCCTCGCTCGTGCGGGATCGCGACGACCTCCAGAGCGTGCGCCGCGCGCTTCGCCTCGGAGGCGCGGGGAGCCGCCTCGCCGAGGCCCTCGCGCTCGTGGACCGCACGGCCGCCGAGCACATGAGCGCGCTCGCGGACCACCTCCCCGCCCTCGACGCCGACCCGGACGCCGACCGTTGGTCGGCGGTGGCGTGGCAGGAGCCGGACGCGTGGTGGGCGGGCGTTTCGTGAACACGAGCCTCCGCGCGCTGCTCACCGCGCCCCGCCTCGACGTCGTCCACCGGGCGCAGCTCCGGCGCGCCGTCCGGCACCCCGCGGTCCTCGCGGACGATGTCCGCGCGCTGCTCGACGACCATGGCCTCCCCGTGCCGACCGCGACGCCCGGCGATCCGGTGCTGCTCGCGGCCACCGACCACGCCGGGTCGCTCTGGACCCTCGCCCGCCCCGGGGACACCGACCCCCGCCCGCTCCTCGACGGAGCGCGGGACGCGTGGCGTGTCGCCGGTCGCGTGGCCGCGCGTACGCTCCCGGTCGTCGGCGATCTCGGGGCGCTCGCCGAGCGGGACCCGCCGCGCCTCACGGCCCTCTCCGCCTTCCCGCGCGTCGTGGTTCTCGACGGCGCGTCCTTCGGCCTCGCCTTCTTCCTCGCCCACCTGTCCTGGGCGACCGGTGTCCCCCTCGACGGCGACCTCGCGGCGACCGCGGAGATCGACGCGAACGGCGCGGTGCGCCCCGTGGCGCGGCTGAAGCAGAAGTTCGAGGCCTTGCGACGGTGGGCCCCGGGCGTCCGGCGCGTACTGGTCGCCTCCGCGCAGGTCGACGAGGCCCGCGGACATGCCGAGGGGCTCGACATCGTGGCCGTCGCGCACGTCGGGGAGGCGTGGCCGCGCGCGTTCCAGGGCCCGGCCCTCGAGGACGCCCTCGCCGCGCGCTGGCGGCAGGACCCCGAGGCCGCCCGGCAGGCGGCCGACGCCTTCTTCCGCTTCGTGCTCCGCGAGCCGGGCACCGCCTTGCGATGGGCGGGCGTGCACCGCGCCGCGGCGCGGCTGCGCGAGGTGACGGACGGGGACGCCCGTTGGCGCGCGGACGTGGCGCACTCGATCGCCGGGCGCCATGCCGGCGAGCCCCTGCCGCTCCCCGAGCCGCCGGCGGGCCTCCAGCTCCGGCGCATGGATCGGCTCGCGCTGCTCGCGCACCGCGTGCAGGCGCAGAACGACGCGGTGGCGGACGGCTGGGAGCCCCTGGCCGACGAGGCGTCGGCGGAGCTGGCGCGGCCCGGGGACGAGTGCGTCCAGGATCTGAAGCTCCTCGGGGCGCTCGGCCGCCTGTACGCGAGCTGGGGGCGCTTCGACGCGGCGCGCCCGCTGCTCCAGCGCGCGGTGGACGGGTGGCTCGACTCCGACGACGTGCCCGAGGCCTCGTACCCGCTCTGCGAGCTCGTCCGGGTCGAGGGGCTCGCGGGGAGCGCCGCGACGTTGGACCGCGTCGAGCGGTCCGTGCGTCGCTGCGTGACCGACCCGCGCACGACCGACCACGCACGCACGTTCCTCCTGCTCGCGCTCGGCCGCGCGCGCGCCACGCTCGGGGACGTGGAGGCCGCCCGCGCCGCCCTCGCCGAGACGGCCGCCCCGTGGACGGAGACCTACGCGCACGTCCGCGCGTCCCGCCTCCGCTGGCTCGCGCGGGTCGACGCCGCGGGGCTGGAGGCCGCGGGGGCCGCTCGGATCGCCGTGCCGTCGGCCTCGCCGCATCTCGGGACGCTCGCCGCGCTCGCCGAGGCCGAGCCCACCGTCGCGTTCGTATTGCGCCTCGCGCAGGCCGACGCCGGAGACGAGCGCGCGCTCGACCACCTCGCGGGCAGCAACGCGGGCCAGCTCGCCCGGTGCCGGCGGGTCGCGGGGGCCGCGTCGCTCCGGCGCGCGCTGGACCTGTTCCCGTACTGATGCCACGCCGCCGCCCGGCCCTCCCGCGCTCGCCCGTCTTCGTCGCGACACGCCGCGCCGACGTGCCGGGCGTGTGCCACCACTACGCCTCGGTGGACGGCTCGGTGCCCGGCGCGGCCCGGACCTGGGACCACCACGTCACCGGGGAGCGCATCAACCTCGAGGCCATGCCCGACACCGTCGACCCCGCGGCCTTCGACGGCGTCGGCACCACGCTCGCCGACACGGACGCCCTCGCGAGCGTCGTCGCGTTCCTGCTCGGCGGGGCGGCGCGCCTGCCGCCGGCGGCCCGGGCCACGCTCGAGTCCGCCTCCCACTGGTGTGACCACCTCGTCGCGCACCCCGACCACGACCGCCGCGTCAACGCGCGCGGGCGCGCCCTCGACGCGTGGGTCTCCGCCCGGCTCGCCGCCGCCCCGCCCTCCGGCCGCTCCTCCGAGTTCGGGCGCATCTGCCGGCTCGTCGCCCGCCGCGTCCTCGCCGGGGGCGCCCTGCCGCGCGGGCGAACGCCCTCCCACCGTCGGCTCGTGCGGGCGCTCGCCGACGCCGGGCGGC
>JAKFCH010000215.1:0-3029 GCA_036676765.1 Deltaproteobacteria bacterium | reverse complement strand
GGGGAAAGCGCCGAGGCCGTCGACACCGCCGTCGCGCCCGTGGACGTCCTGGCGCCGCTCCTGACCTCGCCCGCCGAGGCCATCGACGCCGACGCGGCGCCCGGCGCCTTCCTCACCGAGCTGCGCGCGGCGGCGGCCACGTTGGACATCGAGGGCGTGTCCGTCTCCGGCTACGCCTACAACGGCCAGGTGCCCGGCCCCACGATCCGTGTCACGTTGGGGGACACCGTCACCACCCTCCTCCAGAACGACCTCGACGCGCCGACGACCATCCACTGGCACGGCATGCGGGTCCCCGAGGCGATGGACGGCGCCGGGTGGGTGGACGGCGGGGTGGCGCCCGGCACGGCGTTCACCTACACCTTCACCGCCAGCTCGGCCGGCACGTTCTGGTACCACCCCCACCTCGACGTGGGCGCCCAGGTCGACGGCGGCCTCTACGGCGTCGTGGTGGTCGAGGATCCCGACGAGCCGGCCGTCGATCGCGACCTCGTGCTGGTGTTCGACGCCTGGGGCGAGCACGCGCCCGACACCGGCGCACCTATCGAGGACGACGACCACCACGATCTGTTCGACCCGGCACGCACCCGGTGGTTGGTCAACGGCCTCGTCGCGCCGCGCTTCGTCGCCGTGGGCGGCGAACGCGTCCGCGTGCGGGCCCTGAACGCGTCCAACACGAGCTACCTCGCGCTGGCGTGGCCCGACATGCGCCACATCGCGGGCGACCAGGGCCGCTTCGGCGCGCCCGAGGCCCCCGCCTCCGTCGTGCTCGCCCCCGGCGACCGCGCCGAGTTCGAGTGGGACATCGGCGAGGCCGGCTTCGACGTGACGACGCTCCCGTGGGTGGCGTCCGGCGGCGAGACCCTCGGCGAGCCGCGCACGTTGTTGTCGGTGGAGGTGGAGGCGCCCGCCCCGGCGCCGCCGCCCCTCGCCTGGCCATCAGGGCCCACCGCGCCTTCTCCGGACCCCACCCACACCGATCTCGTCTACGTGTTCCAGGGCGGCGGCGCGGGCGATTGGCTCATCAACGGCGAGGCGTGGCCCGACGTGACCCGACACACCGCCGCGCTCGACGCCGACACCATCATCGAGGTGCGCAACCTCTCCGCCACCAACCACCCCTTCCATCTCCACGGCCAGCGCTTCGAGGTGCTCTCCGTCGACGGCGTGCCCGTGCCGGCGCGCCGCGTCGACGACACCGTGGACGTCGGCATCCGCCAGCGCGTCCGCCTTCTCCTGCGCGCCGACAACCCCGGGGACTGGCTCCTCCACTGTCACCTGCTCGGGCACGAGGAGGGGGGGATGATGACGGTTTTGGGGGTGGAGTAGCTGCGTCTTCGATCAGGGGCGATCGGTGCAGTAGCAGTACCCGACGTAGTACTCGTCGTACTCCTCGAACTCGTAGCTCGTCTCGTCGCATGCGAACGAGCTGCCACCGTGGGAGGTCCACGCCTCCTCGCACGTGCCATCCTCCGAGGGGTAGGCGCGGCTGTAGGCGCAGTCGTCGTAGCCCTCGGAGAGACAGACGGAGTCACAGGTCTCCGTCGCGAGCGACTCCACACAGAGCGTGGAGAGGCACCCGCCGTCGTAGCACCCGGAATAGGGACAGACGTTGCCGCACTCTCCGCAGTTGTCATCATCTTCCAAAAGATCCCGACAGGACCCGCTGCACGCCGCGTCTCCGCTGCAATGCAGCCGGACGGTCACGTCGGCCGACCCGATGTTGCCGGACACATCGTAGAAGTTCGCGGAGAACACCCGGAAGTCTTCGGTGTCGAAGTCGATCGGATTCGCCCGGTTCATGTCCGTCCAACTCAGCGAGATCGTGTAGGCGCCTTCGTCCGACGAGGTCGAGAAGGAGGTGTACGTCTCTCCGTCGGGCCCGGTGAGCGTGCCGCCGATCAGGTCGGCGATGCCCTGCGGGTCGGTCACGACGGCGGTGAAGGAGACGGTCTGGCCGCTGGTGAGCTCGCTCACGTTGGACGTGAAGGTGAGGATGCGCGGACTCACGGCCGAGTCCGTGTCGGCGTCGGTGTCCGCGTCGGTGTCCGCGTCCGTGTCCGCATCGGTGTCGGCATCCGTGTCGGCATCGGTGTCGGCATCGGTGTCCGCGTCCGTGTCGGCGTCACTGTCCGCGTCCGTGTCGGCGTCGGTGTCGGAGTCCGTGTCGGCATCGGTCTCGGCGACGGCCTGGCACTCCCCGTCGACCAGCTCGGTTCCGGCGCCGCACGCCACCTCGTCCGGACCCGAACAGCCAGCGAGGACCGACGCGAGCAGGCTGGAAACGAAGAGTCGCACGGGCAATCCTGGATTGCCGCGGTGCATAACCGGAAGCTGCTCCTTCGTCCGGTGTCGGGAAGGGGGGCTACGACGCGAGCTGGCGCGCGGCGCTCGGGGCCGTGGTCGCGTCGAGCATCACGACGTGGCCGCCGGCGGGCTCCAGGATCGCCGACGGCGGGGGCGGCCCGAACTCCCACTGCGCCTGCCCGCCCACGGCCTCGCCGAACTGCACCGTCACGGTGTTGCGGATGGCCCGGCCCAGCGTGGCGCCATGGTCCTTGTCTCGTTGGCGCAGGGGCCGCAGGTAGGCGCCCGTCAGGAGCGCGATGAGGACGGTCAGGAAGATGACCACGACCATGGGAACTCTCCCGGGAGGAGGCCCTGTTTAGCCCGAACGGGAGAGCCCCGTCAAAGCCGAGTTCCACGCGACGAGCAGAGCCGCCTCCAACGTCCGCCGCGGCGAGGAGAGCCGACCCGATTGTCCGGGCGGTGTGCATCGACCAGGGGCTTCCCTCGCGCACGAACGCACGAAGCTCGGTTTTCTCATGGTCCGCCGCGGGCGCTCGGCGACTTCCGCGCCCGCGCAGGTCGATTCCGGACATCCAAGGCGGCTCTGCCTTGAATTCCGGACGTTCAGGGGGGCTCTGCGCTCCCCGCCGCCCCGAAGTTCGTCCACATCCCGCGCGAGGGCACCGCAAGGCGCGCCGCCGCCGCGGCGGCGCGGTCCGGCGCGCCCGCTTGGGGGCGCG
>JAKFCH010000214.1:0-3710 GCA_036676765.1 Deltaproteobacteria bacterium | reverse complement strand
CGGCGGGGTCCGGCGCCGCCCGCCGGCAGGCGGGCCCGCGCCGACGGAGCGCAGCGAACCCCATAGGGTCCCGACCCCGCGCGCCGCGCGCGGGGTCGCGCCCGTCAGAACCTAAGCCCGACCTCCGCCGCTCCCATCGGCGCCCCCCGCACCAGCGACCACATCGCCGTGCCCTGCAGGTACCAGCGGTCCGGTGCATAGCGGTAGGTGAGCCCGGGGGAGGCCAGCGACTCGACGCCGACGCGCAGCGATTGGCGGGGCGTCATGTGCACGGTGAGGCCGAGCGTGGTGCCGGTGAGGGGCACGGAGAGCGGGCTCACGAGGGGGTTCACGTCGGTGGCGACGAGCGGGAGCGAGAGATCGAAGCGGATGGTCACGCCGCCGCCTTCCAGCGCCACGCCGACGCCGGCGGAGAGCGCGTCGGCGGCGTCGGTCGGGGCCCGGGTGACGAGATCGTCGTCCGCGAGGCCGTACACGAAGGGCGCGAGGCGGAAGGTGTCGGTCTCGACCACGTTGTAGCGGAGGCCGAGCAGGAGCCCGCCCCACGGCTCCTGCAGCGCGCCGGAGAGCGCGAGGCGGTCGGTGATGCCGACGGCGCCGCGGAGGGTCACGGAGGCCCGGGGCGTGGCCCCGCCGGCGAGGAGCGCCCCCGCGCCGGCCTGCCCACCCCCGGCCTCGAGGACCACGGCCGTGGGCATCGCGAGCGACGGCACGAGCTCGGCGGCGAGGGCCGTGCGGGCGAGCAGGAGGACGAGCAACGTTACGAAGCGCGACCGGGTCGGCGCAGACCGAACGACAGGAGGGCGAACGTGAGCAGCGCCGCGAGGCCGCCGTCCGGCGTGGTGCTCCGGCAGCCGCAGCCGCTGCCGCCGCCGCCGTCCCCGGTGTCGTCGCCGGCGACGACGCGCACCGTGTCGGGCGAGGAGGTGTCCGCGCCGTCCGACACGGTGAGCGAGATCTCGTAGGTGCCGGCCACGTCGGCGGTGAAGCGCGGGGTCGCCGACGTGGTCGAGCTGAACGTGGCGGACGAGCCGGAGGGGCGCGCCACGAGGGTCCACGCGAACTGGAGCGGGTCGTCCTCGGGGTCGGAGGAGGAGCCGCCGTTGAGGTTCACCGTGGCGCCCACGGAGACGGTCTGGTCCGGGCCCGCGTTGGCCACGGGCGAGCCGTTGTCCGAGGTGGCGGTGATCTCGACGGTGTCCTCCTCGCTCTCCAGCGCGCCGTCGCTCACGACGAGGCCCACGACGTAGCGCCCGGGCGCGTCGGGGATGAACTGGGGGTCGGGGCGGTCATCGTCGACGAGGGCCGCGGAGGACGCGCCCGGCTGCGTGATCAGGCGCCACGTGTAGTCGAGGGGGTCCTCGTCGGGGTCGTAGGAGCCCTCGCCGTCGAGCGTGACGACGACGCCGACGGTGGCCTCGTCGTCCAGGCCGGCGTCGGCCACGGGCGCGGCGTTGCCGTCCTCCGCGCTGTCCAGCGGATCGCCGCTGTCGAGCGGGAGATCGCTGTCGTCGATGTCGTGGCCGGAGCCGTCTTTGCGATCGGGCGCTTGATCGAGCCCGAAACAACCGGTGAGCAGGAGGAGGAGTGGCACCGCGTCACGATAGCGGAAAACGCGGACGACCGGCGAGGGAAAGCGCATCATGGGAGGCTCCCGGGGCGGGCGCGGCCGGTGAGGAGGGCCTCGGCGCCGAGCAGCGCGCACCCGATGTGTTGAACGGCGTCGATCTGGACGTCGAGGACGCCCACGCTGTCCCGGAAGCCGCCCAGGAGCGCCTCGGGGCGGCCGAGGAGCGGCGCGTCGGCGGCGCGGTACTGCGCGGCGAGGAACACGCGCCCCCAGGCCAGCGCGGCCTCGATCAGCGCGGGATCGCGGGTGTCCCAGGCGTGCGCGACGAGGGCCTCGGCGGCGCCCGCGCCGGGGCCGGTCGCGGGGACGAGCCCGGCGCCGTCCACGGGCGCGGACCAGCGCTCGCTCGCCACGTAGGCGGCGCAGATGCCGGTGCCCGCGGCCACGCCGCGCACGTCGCGGATGGCGCGGGCAGCGAGGCAGGTCCAGTGCTCGTCGCCGGTGGCCACGGGGTTGGCGGAGCCGAGGTAGGCGCCGGACTCGAGGTGGCGGACGGCGCGGTCGAGCGCGGCCGACCCCTCGGTGCGCCCCGCGCGCTCGGCGGCCGCGAGCGCGAGCATCACCTGCCCCTGTCCGTAGGCGTTCGCCGCCTGGTCGGGAAACCCGCCGCCCACCACCGTCATGTCGCCGCGCACCGAGCCTGTGTCGTCGACCGACGCGGCGAGCTGGCGCACGTAGGCGAGCAGGAGGGCGTCGTCGCTCCGGCGCACGGTCAACGCGAGGGCGCCGAGCGCGGTCGTGCCGATCCACACCTTCCCGTCGGTCCGGGCGGGGTCGCGGACGTAGGCGCGGCCGTCGTCGGTGTGGTCGCTCATCGCGCCGAGGTGCGCGAGCGCGGCGTCGGCGGCGGTGGCCGCGACGACATCGCCGGTGGCCGCCCACGCGCGCGCCAGGAACCACGAGGTGCCGGCGTGGCGCGGGTAGTTGTAGCCGGCCCCGGGCGCGCCGCTCGGGCCCTTCACGATGTAGGTGAAGCGGCCGTCGGCGGACATCCCGCGCGCGAGGTGGGCCACGGCCGCGCCGATCGTGGTGTCGACCGAGGTGGTGTCGAAGGTGTCGGGGCCGGGGGCCCACCGGGGGTTGGTGTCGCCGATCGCCTCGGCCCAGTGCCGGATCATCGGCGTGTTGACCGGGTCCGGCGCCTCGCGGACCGGGCTGTTGCCGCGCGCCTTGATCTCCTCGACCCGCTTGAGGATCTCCTCGTGGCCCATCATCGCGGCACCCTCGGCAGGTCGAGGCCGAACATCGCGATCAGCTCGCGCTGCACCTCGTTGACGCCGCCGCCGAAGCTGAGCACGAGGTTGCGCTTGCTGGTCGCGTCGAGATACTCAGCCAGCCGTCCGGTCGCCGGATCGGCCGGGTCGCCGTACGTCGTGACGACGTCCGTCAGCGCCAAGCCGAGTCGCTGCACCTCGTCGCTGGCGAACACCTTGGACGTCGACGCCTCCGCGACGGTCGCCCGGTCGGACGACGCACCACGGGCGACGGCCCAGTTGAGCAGCTCGTTGACGCGGAACGACGCCGTCGCGCGGGCCAGCACGCCCTGCACCCACGGCACCTCCAGCAACGGGGTGCCGTCGGGAGCCACTCGGTCCTTCGCCCACTCGCGCACCAGGTCGCGGAGCCCTTCGATCCGGCCCGCGGGGCCCAGCATCACGCGCTCGTGGTTGAGCTGGGTCGTGATGAGCTGCCAGCCGCGGTTCTCCTCGCCGACGAGCATGTCGACCGGCACGCGTACGTCGTTGAAGTACGTCGCGTTGGTGTGGTGCGAGCCGTCGCTCGTGACGATCGGCGTCCACGAGAAGCCGGGGTCGCGGGTGTCGACGATGAGCACCGAGATGCCGCGGTGCGGTGGCGCGTCGGGGTCGGTGCGCACGGCCAGCCAGAGATAGTCGGCGGCGTGGCCACCGGTCGTCCACATCTTCTGGCCGTTCACGACGTAGTGGTCGCCGTCGCGACGGGCCGTCGTGCGCATCGACGCCAGGTCGGTGCCGGCGTCGGGCTCGCTGTAGCCGATCGCGAAGTGCACGTCGCCGTTCACGATGTCGGCGAGGAACATGTCCTTCTGCTTCTGGGTGCC
>JAKFCH010000213.1:0-12975 GCA_036676765.1 Deltaproteobacteria bacterium | reverse complement strand
GCGCCATGTTGCCGCCGAGCGTGGCGCCGCCCAAACCGAGCACAGTCACTTCGACGGAGGTCCCGTCGGGCGATGAGTGGCCTGTCGTGGGCCCTTCAGGGGTGCCGCGCGCCCGGCCCGGTCCTTGCTCGGGGCCGGGCCATGTTCCACCACGTCGCGCGCGCCGCGCCCGGGCGCCTCCTGTTCCGCACCCACGCCGAAGGCCTCGCCCTGTTCCGGAGGCTCGCCCGCGCCTTCCCCGAGGCGGAGGCGCTCACCGTGATGCCCGATCACGTGCACCTCGTGCTCCCCCACGACGACCCCTCGGGGCGCCTCGCGGGCGCGATGAGCGGCTACGCGCGTTGGCGGAACCACGCCCGCCGCGAAGCGGGCCCGGTGTGGGCGACCCACCCGGCACCCGAGCGCCTCCCGGACGATCAGCACGCGCGGCGCACCGTGCGCTACGTCCACCTGAACCCGTGCCGGGCGCGCCTCGTCGGCGATCCGCTCGCCTGGCCGTTCAGCTCGCATCGGGACGCGGTCGGGCTCGCCGCGCGACCGATCCGCCCGGTGGATCCGAGCCCGGCGCGGTTCCACGCGTGGGTCTCCGCCGACGGGGCGGTGGCGGTCGCCGGCACCGCGCTGCCCGGCGGCACCTGGGGCGACGTGCGGTGGAGCGAGATCGTGGACGCGGTGGGCGGGGTGTGCCGGGTCCACCCCGCGGCGCTGCTGGAGCGCGGCGAACCGCGCACGCTCGCGCTCCGGACGGCGTGGGCACATGGCCTGTGCGACGCGGGGGTCCTCGCCGCGGCGGTGGGCATCGACGCGAGCTCGGTGCGGCGCATCTGCGCGGCGGTCCCGGCGCGCGGCGGACGCTTCCCCGACGCCGCGCTCGCGGCGTGCGTCCGCGTGGTCGGCGATCCCCGCTTCTCCGCCCTCGATGCCGGCGACCTCCTCACCACCGCGGCCTGGAGCCGCTAAGGCACATGGGTCCGCGGCGCCACCCCCGCGCCCGGCGCCCCCGCCGCAGCGCCCCCGCCCTACCCCCAGTCCTTCGCCCGCTCGTCCTCCGCCAGCTCGGTGTCCACCCGCCACCGGTCCGGTAGCCAGACGGTCCACTCCGGGGGCACGTACGTGATGCGGTCGAGGGCGATGCGCAGCGCGTCGGCGTGCGTCGGTGCGCGGGGGAACACGCGGAGGTCCATGTGGGCCTGGGAGGGCGATCGGTCGGCCTTCCGCGTGTTGCACGCCGCGCACGCCGCCACCGCGTTCTCCCAGCACGTGACCTTCACCCAGCGCCGTGACCACGGCAGGTACACCACGCCGTCCCGGGCCTGGGCGCGCGGGATGACGTGATCGAGCGTGAGGCCCTTGCGGTTGGGCCGGCCGTCGTGGAGGAGCGGACGGAGCCCACAGTAGGCGCAGGTCCATGCGTCACGGGCCTGCACGTTCCGGGAGCTGAACCGCACGCGTTCGCGGGCCCGGGCGTAGCGCTTGAGCGCGACCACCGCCGGCCAGGGCAGCGCCAGGGAGGCGCTCCGCACGAACCGCCCCTCGTAGGCGGCCACCGTCACGACCTTTCCGGAGAGGACGAGCTCGACCGCGCGTTCCCACCGTACGACCTTCATCGGCCCGTAGTCGGCGTTGAGCTGCAGGACGAATGGGGTCGGCACGACGCGCTCCCGCGAGGGCGGGGTCGACGAAGATCACCGCCCTCGACGGGATCGTCGCTGGAAATCCACCCGACTGTATACCCCTGAGTCGTGCGCCTTCTTCCTCCCTGGCTTCACTTCATGGAACGCACGCAGGCACGAATTGGCGATGCGTGCGTCCGGCGCTCAGATCGACATGCCCTCGATCGCCTCGATCACCGCCGCCCGACGGGCCGCGAATCGCGCGACCTCGCCCGCCGACTCGACCACCACGAGCCGCCCGCCGTCGACGAACACGGCCACGAGGTACGCGGCGTCCTGGGTGCCGTCGGGCGCGGAGAGCTCGAGGAGGGCGCCGGGCGCACCGCCCGCGGTCACGTCTCCCGTCGCGATGACGCGGTAGCCGGCGCCGGTCATGCGCGTGATCATCGCCTCCTTCCAGAACATCAGGTCGGCCTTCGGCTTGTTCCGTGCGGTGCGCACGCGGAACACGACGTCGTCGGGGCTCACGGCCACGAACCGCCGCGCCTTCCGGCCGGGCGCGAACCCGGTGGGCGCCTCCACCGTGATGCCACCGCTCCTGTGGGCGTGGCGGCCCGAACGGAAGGCGTCCTGGAGATCGGCGAGGTTCAGGGTGTTGAGCCACGCGAAGCTCGAGCTGCCGTCGCGCGCCGGCTGGGCGCGGTCGCGAAAGCGGAACGAGAACCCGAGCTGCGCGTAGGCGGCGCGGTGCTCGAGCAGGCGGACGCGGCCCTGGATCTGCTCGATCTCCGCGACCGTGCGCGTGATCTCGCGCTCGACCGCCACCACCGCGTTGGCGTGGGCGCCCTCGAGGATGTCGAGGTAGCGCGTGAGCACGCCCTCGCGCGACGCGAGGCGGGCGCGCAGGTCGAGGAGCTCGGCGTCGAGGTCGGACACCGACCAGCTCCGCTCGACCACGAGGCCGAGGGCCTTGGCGCCGTCGAGCACGGCGGCCGCGCGGTCGGTGGGAACGGCCACGGTCACCGACTCGTCGGTGAGCGCCGTGAACCAGCCCCCGTTGGACTCGGCGGTCTCGATGACGGCGGCGATGGCCTGCTCGCGGTCGTCGACCTGCACGGTCACGGCGCCGTCGATGTGGGAGGCGGCGAGCGCGGCGCCGACCAGCGCGGGCCGGAGCGCCAGGAGGAGCGCGATCACGAGGCACCCCCTTCATCCAGCGCGGCGGAGATGGCGGGGGCGTGGCGCTCCTCGGCCGCCGTCGAGGGGTAGAAGATCTGCGCCACGTCGAGGTCCTTGCCGTTCGCGCGCACGAGCACGACCCACACGTAGGGGGTGTCGCTTCGGTCGAGGAGCCGCAGGCCCTGCCACGCGCCGATCGTCACGGGCTTCGCCTCCGCGAACTCGCTCGTGAGGCGGCGCTGGAGCGCGTCGGTCCAGAACGGCGTGTCACCGACGGGGTCGTTCACGAGGCGGGTCGCCCAGAGGCGGGCGCCCTCGGCGCTCTCGACGACGAAGCGGCGCCTCACGTCGAGGGGGACGAAGCCATCGGGCACGTCGAGCGCGAGCTTCTTGCCCCCGAGGGTGATCTCGAAGGGGGAGAGGCTCCGGATCCAGGCGAACACCGCCGACTCGGGCGCGCCGCCCTGCCACGTGAGCGCGGGGCGCTGCTCGAGCTGCACCGTGATGCGCGAGTAGTCGGCGAGCTGGCGGAGCGTCCGCACCGACTGCTCGAGGCGGTCGATCTCCTCGGTGACCTCCTGGATCTCGCGAACGAGCGCGAGCTTCTCGTTCTCGTCCTTCGACTGGGCGAGCAGCGCCACGAGGCGGTCCCGACGGGCCTTCGCCGTGGAGAGGCGCAGCTCGAACGCGGAGAACGCCTCGGTCACGTCCTCGGCGGAGATGGACTTGCGCACCACGTCCCCGACCGAGAGGACGGCGTCGAACACCTCGCGGAACTTCGCCACGGGCACCCGCAGCACGAGCGTGCCGCCGTACTGCTGCTCCAGGCCGCCGCCCGCCCCGGTGGCGAGCGCGATCAGCGCGTCGGTGGCCTCCTGCTGCTTTCCGACGCGGAGCTGCACGAAGCCCTGGTAGTGGACCATGCGCGCGGCGTCGGGGGTGGCGGGGCCCTCGGTCGGACGGGGCTCGGCGGACGGCACGTCGGAGGCCGGCCGGGCGGGCGCGGACAAACGCGGCGCCTGGCTCGTCGAGGGGGGCGCGGGCGGCGGCGCGGGCGCGCCCGGGTATCCGCCGGCAGCCGAGCCGCGCTTCTCGGACGCGACCGACGGCGCGCCGTCGGAGTCGTAGGACGCCGCCGACTCGAAGGCGCCGGCCGATGGTTTCGCGCACGCGGCGACGACCGACAGGAGGAAAGAGACGAGGAAGAGGAGGATCGTACGCATCGACCGTCCTCTATCGCGGGGCGCCAACGGACCGCGGATCCGCCGGGCGCGCGCGGCGGCGCACGCGCGCTACGTTTGCCCGATGGATCTTCTCCGAACCCTCACCGACGCCCGCACCCGAGCGTCGGCCACTCCCGACGAGCCCGCGGCGTGGGCCGCGCTCGCGGACGTGCTCGACGTGGCCGATCGCGGGGCCCTCGACGCCGAGGCCGGCTTCCAGCTCGGCCTGGACCGTTGGGAAGCGCTCACCCGCCTGGCGACGCTCGCGCCGAACCTCGGCAACCTCCGCGCCCAGACCACCTGCATCGCCGCGATGGCGGCCCGCGCGCGCGCCCGCGGCTTCGCCGACATGGCGGTCGCGATGGCGCGCGACCAGGTCGCCGCCGCGCGCGTGTGGCTGCGCCTCGACCCCGCGCCCGAGGCGGCCGCCACCCTGCTCCTCCAGGGCGCGCAGGTCGTCGCCGAGCACGCGCTCGCCCATGGAGACAACGGCGATGCCGCTCTCGCGCTCGTCTCCATGCTCGAGGGGCTCCACCCGCTCGCCGAGCGCACCGGGAGGCCCGAGTACGCCCTGCAGATCGCGGGGGTCCACCTCCACCTCGCGGGGGTGACCGACGATCCCGCCGCGCAGCGCCTCCACCTCGAGACGGGGCGGGAGCTCCTCGACAAGCTCGACGCCGCGGGCCTCGACCACCCGGTCCAGCGCCAGGTGCGGAGCCAGGTGGAGGCCCGGCTCCTGGTGCTCGCCGGGGATTGAGCGCGGGGGATGGAGCCGTCGACGTTCCGGGTGGCGACGACGCCGCCGCAGCGGCCGCGCCCGGCGCGGTCCGGCTGCCCGTCCGGCCCCGCTCCCCCCCCGACTACCGGGCCTCGCTCGCGCGATCCGCCTGGTTGATGGCGCCCGACACCGTGGCCGTCACGTCGATCGCCATGAAGACGTCGATCGTGGTGTCGTCCTCCGGGAGCGAGCCGGACGCCTCGGTGGTGATGGTCATCGACTCGGCGACGACGAACTCGGTGAGGTCCACGCCGTCGATCGCCATCTCCACCGTGGTCACGCCCTCGGGGAAGTCGTCCTGATGCGCGATGCGCACCTTGTCGATCCCGGGCGACTCCACGTAGATGTCGAGCGTGTCGAGGAACGCGAGATCGGCGCCGTCGGGCGTGGAGAGGGTGAGCTCCACGACGTAGACGGTGTCGATGTCACCGGGCGCCACGCCCTGGTTCGCCAGCTCCTGCTCGATGTTGACCGACAGATCGTCGAAGCCGCCGAGCGTGAGCGCCGAGAGGATGCCGCCGATGACGCCGGCGCCCTCGACGAGGGTGGAGCCCTCCTGCTCGATGCGCACGGTCAGCAGCTTGGCCACGCACGCCACGCCGAGGAGCAGCGGCGCGACACGACGGAGGAGGCCCCCCACCGTCCGGAGCGGCGCGGTCACGAGCACCCGCTCGTGCCACCGCAGGTCACACACTTGAGGCACGCACCGTTTCGAACCATCGTCATGGCGCCACACTCCGGGCAGGCATCCCCCTCGTAACCGAGGGCCTTGGCATCCCGCACCTTGCCGGCGTGCCCGCTCACCGAGAGGGCGGGCTGGGGCTTCGGCGTGGTGCCGTTCGCCACCACCGCGCGCGGCTCGCCGGACGCGGAGGCTCCGGACCCGGGGGTGGCCTTGGCGCGCGGGGCGGCGTCGACGTCGACGGCCACGTCGGTGATCATCACGCTGCGGACGGCGACGACCTCCTCCTCGACGTACGCCGGGGTCTCGGTGTGCATGGCGTCGTGGCGGAGCGCGTCGGGATCGACATGGGCGAGATCGCTCCGGCCCATGTAGGTGATGGCGAGCTCGCGGAAGATGTAGTCGATGATCGAGGTCGCCATCTTGATCTTGTCGTTGCCGCGCACCATCCCGTTCGGCTCGAAGCGCGAGAACAGGAACTGCTCGGCGAACTTCTCGAGCGGCACGCCGTGCTGCAGGCCGATCGAGATCGCGATGGCGAAGCTGTTCATCAGGCTCCGGAAGGCCGCGCCCTCCTTGTGCATGTCGATGAAGATCTCGCCCAGCGTGCCGTCGTCGTACTCGCCGGTGCGGAGGAACACCTTGTGGCCGCCCACCACCGCCTTCTGGGTGTAGCCCTTGCGACGGTCCGGGAGGCGGCGGCGCTTCGCGAGGTAGCGCACGATGACGCGCTCCGCGAGCTGCGCGGCCTGTACGGCGTGGGGCTGCGCGTAGAGCTCCTCGGGGGTCGCGGCGATGCCGGGGCGCTCCGCCCTCGCGCTGGGCTCCATGTCCACCGCGGCGAACAGGTCCTGCGCGAAGAGCGAGGAGAGCGGCTGGGAGAGCTTCGAGCCGTCGCGGTAGATGGCGTTCGCCTTGAGCGCGAGGCGCCAGGAGAGCAGGTAGGCCTGCTGCACGTCCTCCACGGAGGCGTCGTTCGGCATGTTGATGGTCTTGCTGATCGCGCCCGAGATGAACGGCTGGCACGCCGCCATCATGCGGATGTGGGCCTCGTAGCTGATGAAGCGCACGCCGTTGCGCCCGCAGCGGTTGGCGCAGTCGAACACGGGGTAGTGCTCGGGCAGCAGGTGCGGGGCGCCCTCGATGGTCATGGTGCCGCACGCCCAGGCGTTGGCGGCCTCGATCTGCGCGGGGCTGAAGCCGATGGCGGAGAGCAGATCCAGCGTGGGATCGGCCACCTGCGCGGCGGTGAGGCCGAGCGCGGAGCGGCAGAAGACATCACCGAGCGCGTGCTTGTTGAAGACGAACTTGATGTCGAACGCCGTGGGGATGGTCTTCTCGAGCTTGGCGAGCGTGGCGTCGTCGAAGCCGCGCGCGCGGAGGGTCTCGTGGTTGACGCCCGGGGCGCCCTTCAGCGAGCCGCGGCCGCGCACGTAGTCGACGATCGCCTGCACCTCGGCGTCGGCGTATCCGAGCTTGCGGAGCGCGGGCGGCACCGACTCGTTGACGATCTTGAAGTAGCCGCCGCCGGCGAGCTTCTTGAACTTCACCAGGGCGAAGTCGGGCTCGACGCCGGTGGTGTCGCAGTCCATCACGAGGCCGATCGTGCCGGTCGGCGCGATGACGGTGACCTGCGCGTTGCGGTAGCCGTGGGCCTCGCCGAGGGCGAGCGCCTGGTCCCATGCGTGGCGGGCGGCGACGAGCATCTCCGTCGGGCACTTCTCCGGCGCGATGGGCACCGGGCGCACGGACAGGCCCTCGTAGTCGGTGGTGCCCCACGCGGCGCGGCGGTGGTTGCGGATGACCCGGAGCATGTGCTCGCGGTTCTTCTTGAAGCCGGGGAACGGCCCCTTCTCCTTGGCGATGCGCGCGCTCTGCGCGTACGACTCCCCGGTGAGCACGGCGGAGAGCGCCCCGCAGATGGCGCGGCCCTCGGCGCTGTCGTAGGGGTGCCCCATGACCATGAGCAGCGTGCCGAGGTTGGCGTAGCCGAGGCCGAGGGTGCGGAAGTCCCACGAGAGCTTGGCGATCATGGCGCTCGGGTACTGCGCCATGCCGACGCTGATCTCGAGCACGGTGGTCCAGATGCCGATGGCGTGGACGTAGGCGTCCATGTCGAACGTGCCGACGGCGACACCCTCGCCCGCCGTGTGGAAGCGCATCAGGTTGAGCGACGCGAGGTTGCACGCCGTGTCGTCGAGGAACATGTATTCGGAGCACGGGTTCGACGCGTTGATCCGGCCGTCCTCGGGGCAGGTGTGCCACTCGTTGATGGTCGTGTCGAACTGGAGGCCCGGGTCGGCGCAGGCCCACGCGGCCTGGGAGATGTCGTCCCAGAGGTCCTTCGCGCGCATGACCTTCTTGAGCTTGGCGGGCGAGCGGTACTTGAGGTGCCACTCCTCGTCGCGCAGCATCGCGTCCATGAACGCGTTGGGCACGCGCACGGAGTTGTTGGAGTTCTGCCCCGACACGGTGGCGTAGGCCTCGCCGTCCCAATCGGTGTCGTAGGTGGCGAAGTCCATCTTCGTGAAGCCCTGCTTCGCGAACTGGAGGGCGCGGACGATGTAGTTGTCGCTCACGCCGTCGTGCCGGGCCTCGCGCATGGCGGTGCGGAGCGCCTCGTTGTGGCGCGGATCGTAGCGGCGGGCGCCCTCGATCTCGGGCACCTGGCAGGCGGCCATCACCGCGTTCAGGCGGCGCTCGATCATGCGCGAGCCGGCCACGATCGACGCGACCTTCTGCTCCTCGCGCACCTTCCAGTTCACGAACTCCTCGATGTCCGGGTGATCGAGGTCGAGGCACACCATCTTCGCGGCCCGGCGGGTGGTGCCGCCCGACTTGATGGCGCCCGCGGCGCGGTCCCCGATCTTGAGGAAGCTCATCAGGCCGCTGGAGCGGCCGCCGCCGGAGAGGCGCTCGCCCTCGCCGCGGATGCGGCTGAAGTTGGTGCCGGTGCCGGAGCCGTACTTGAAGAGGCGGGCCTCGCGGGTCCAGAGGTCCATGATGCCGCCCTCGTTCACGAGGTCGTCGGACACGGACTGGATGAAGCAGGCGTGCGGCTGGGGGCGCTCGTACGACGAGGCGGAGGCGACGACCTTCTTCGCCTTCTCGTCCCAGTAGTAGTGGCCCTGCGCGGGGCCGTCGATGCCGTAGGCCCAGTGGAGGCCGGTGTTGAACCACTGCGGCGAGTTCGGCGCGCAGATCTGCGCGGTGAGCATGTAGCGGAGCTCGTCGTAGAAGACGTGGGCGTCCTCCTCGGTGGAGAAGAGCCCGTCCTTCCAGCCCCAGTAGGTCCAGCAGCCGGCGAGGCGATCGAAGACCTGCCGCGCGTCCCGCTCGGGGCCGTAGCGCCGGTCCGCCGCCATCGCGGTGAGCGCGTCCTCGTCCGGGGCGCGGCGCGCGAGCCACGCGGGGATGTTCTTCTCCTCCACCACCCGGGTCGCCGCGGGGACGCCGGCCTTGCGGAAGTACTTCTGCGCGAGGATGTCGACCGCCACCTGGCTGAAGCTCGCGGGCACCTTCACGTCGTCCGCCTCGAAGACCAGCTTGCCGTCGGGGTTCCGGATCTCCGAGCGCCGCGAGACGAACTCGAACGCGTCGTAGGGGGAAGTGAGGCCCTGGGTGTAACGGCGGGCGAAGTGCATGGAGGCTCCATCGGGGCGAACGAGCGGCGTTGCAGGGGGGAGGACAGGCGGGGCGTCCGACCCGCTCCACCCCGGTTCTACGGATGGGGGGAGGCGCCGAACGCCCAGCACTCTATCGAACCTGCACGGCCGAGGTCAAGCTCCGACCACCACATCTTGGGGTTTAAGAAGAGCGGTGCCACTACACATTGTGTCCACACCTTATCCCTTCGTCCATCCTCGCTTGTCCACAGGTTGTCCCCGACCCGCCTCCGAACGGCCCCCGGTCAGGTCATGTGGGGCCGGGCCGCCAACGTGAGGAGGTGCTCGTTCGCGAGGCGGAGCTGGACCGAGAGGGCGTCGATCAGGCCCCGTCGGAACGCGCGCGCCTCCACCGTGTTCTCCACCTCGAGCTGCCGGTAGGTCGGCCCGGCGATCCGCACGAGGTAGGACGGCTCGAGCGCGCGGCAGGTGGCGGTGCGCGCCTGCTCGTCGGCGAGGGCAACCACGCCGAAGACGTGCCCCGGGCCCAACGTGGCCACCCGCTCGAACCGTTCGGCGCTCACCGCGCAGTACACGGCCACGCGCCCCTCGGCGACGATGTAGGCGTCGTCCGCGGTCGCGCCCTCCTGCAGGATGGTGTCGCCCGTGGCGACGGCGACCATGTGGAGCCGGGCCGCGACGGCGTTGAGGACGGCATCCTCCCGGCCGGCGAAGCCGTGGGTGGCGCGGAGCACGTCCAGCATCCGCGGCGCGTTGTTGCGGGGCATCTCGCCGCCGACCCCGAGCACGTTCGCGATCCGCCCGAACATCCCGCGCGTGCTGCCCTTCGCCAACGGCTCGCCCGGGGCCCGCCCGGCGATCCGTTGATCGGTCGCGCGGAGCCGGCCCGCCACGGTGCGGAGCGCCATCGTCTCGAGCTGGCGCGCGAGCGGATTGTCCCCGAGCCGCAGGAAGCGGAGGCCCTCCTCGTCGAGGACGATGACCTTCGTGTGCGAGAGCGTCGTGACCGTGGCGGAGCGGCGGTCGAAGGAGCCGAACAGCGCCATCTCCCCGAGGAGCTCCCCGCGGCCCACCCGGCCGAGCGGCACGCCGCCGAGGCTCACCTCCAGCGAGCCCTCGACGACGACGAGCATGCTGCGGTCGGACTCGCCCTCCTCGAGCAGGATCTCGCCCGGCCCGAGCTCGTAGGGCTTGAACGCGGTGAGCGCGTGGGCCCGCTGCGCGAGGTCGAGGCCCGCGAACACCCCGGTACGTTCGATCTCGTGGACGTCCATCAACGCTCCTTCATCGCGAACGCGCGCGCATGGTCCCATGCCCGGACCCGGTCCCGGGCGTCCTGTCCTTCCGCTTCCAGGTCGTGCAGCCGCGACCCGTCCAGCACCGACACGAGGTAGCTGCCGGCGGCGACGGTGATCCCCGCGATCGAGGCCGCCTGCCACCGCGTGAACGACTCGGTGTCCCCGACCTCGGCGGCGTCGGCCGCCTCGATGGACGCCCAGGTGAGCGCGGCGATGCCGGCGGCCTGCGTGGCGCTGTAGGTGACGCCGCGGGCGGGCTTGCCGTGGACGTACACGCCGATGCCGAAGGGAGCGATGGTCCAGCCCGGCGGAGAAGCGAGGGCGGCCGAGAGCAGAGCGAGGGGCAACATGCGAGGTGCATTAGCCCGAACCACGTCCACGCGGAACTCCTCCTTCCCCGCTACCCCCCTTGCGGAAGCGCCTTCACCTTGGCCTTGCCGTCCTCGATGACGACGCGGAACTTCACGCCCTCGCACTGGTAGGTGCTCTTGATCTGGCGCACCTGCTTCCGGAGGGCGTCGCGGACGGCGTCGAACGAGAGGTCGGTGCCCTGGCCACACTTCGCCCGGGCGTCCATGTAGCGGTCGTAGACCAGCTTGTAGGCACGCTCCTCGCGCTCCTGGGCCTCCTGCCGCTGCCGGAGCACCTCGACCTGCTCGGCCGGGAGCGCCGTCGGCTCGGGCACGACCGCGCGCCCCTTCGCGTCGGCGCGGAAGCGCATCTTCGGGTGCGTGCCACGCTCGACCATCACGAGGTTGCGCTGCCAGTAGAGCTCCAGGCTCGAGAAGCGCGCCTTCAGCGTCTGGTAGCGGAAGCGCTGGATCGAGTTGTTGATCGGCTCCTGGAGGAAGTCGCGCATCGTGCGGCGCAGCTCCTCGCGGGCGCGCAGCGGCTCGATGCGCTCGAGCCCCGAGAAGTACTTCTCGTAGTCGATCTTCAGAAGAAACATCTTCTGCTCGACCTCGTCCAGCCGCCCCGAGACGCCACGGTCCGCCTTTTCGATCCGCGCCATCCGTCCCCCGCTCGGGATCACGATACCATCGCCTCGAGGACGAGATGACAACGCGCGTGCTGGTCGTCGACGACGAACCCGCGATCCGCGAGCTCCTGGTCGAGTACTTCCGCGGCCGAGGCATGGACGTGGTCGCGGTCGCCGACGGCGAGGCCGCCCGGTTGCGACTCCAGCAGGATCCGCCGGACGTCGTGGTGACCGACCTGAAGCTCCCCGGCCTCAACGGGGTCGAGGTCGTGCGCGCGGCGAGCGCGGGCGCATCGCCGGTGCCATGCGTGGTCATGACCGGGTACGGCACGGTCGATCTCACCGTCGCCGCGTTCACCGCGGGCGCCCGGGACTACCTCTCGAAGCCGTTCCGCCTGCGCGACCTCCACGACGCCGTGGAGCGCGCGATGGTCGCCTCCGCACGCGACCGCCGCGCCGCCTGGGCCGCGGCCGCCGTCGATCTGCTCGCCCGCGCCGACGTCACCGAGGAGGTGGCGGACGCCGAGGCCCTCGTCCCCGTCCTGCTCGCCCTCCTCGCCTCCGCGCCCGAGAGCAGCCGCGCGTCCGTCCACGCCACCTCCGGGCCCGACTCGCTCCCGCTCGGCGCCACGCGGTGGCTCGACATGGCGCCGGCCGTGGCCGCGCACCGGCCGTACATCCGCGCCGTGCACCACGCGTTGTCCCGGGCGGGGCGATGATCGCGTGCCCGTGAGCCCCGCCGCGTGAGCCCGCCCGCGATCGAGGTGCACGCGCTGCCTTCCCGGCCGCTGTGGGAGGACGCCGTGGCAGACAGCCGCGCCCCGCGCTCCGCCCTCACCGCGCGCCTCGTCGGGACCCCCGGCGTGGACGCGACGCTCGCCCTCCCGGTGCCGCTCGTGGCGTTCGACCACGCGGATCCGGACGGCGGCGGCTGGCGCGTCCAGGTCGGGCTCGCCACGGCCCTGTTCCTCGGGTTCGCGGGCGACGGCCCCCTCGTCTTCGACTTCGAGACCTTCGACGGCTGGTTCGCCCTCCCCGTCGACGTGGCGGTCGGCCCCTGGTCCGCGCGGCTCGAGTGGGCCCACCTCTCCGCCCACTACGGCGACGGCGTGCGCGACAACGGCTTCCGACCCGGCAATTTCGACCCCTACAGCCGCGAGTGGGTCCGCCTCTGGGGCGCGCGCACCGTCGGCCCCGCGCGCGTCTACGCCTCCGCCTGGGCGCTGATCCACGCGCTCCCCGTCGCCGCGCCCTTCGGCGTGTCCGGCGGCGCCGAGGTCGAGGGGCCGTGGCCGCTCGCGCCCTACGCGGCGGTCGATCTCCGCGTGGCCCAGGAGGACGAGTGGGCGCCCGCGCTCGGCGGGCAGCTCGGCGGGCGGCTCGTGTCGGGCGCGAACCGGCTCCGGCTCGGCGTCGCCGCGCGCGTGGGCCGCGAGGACACCGGCAAGCTGCGCCCCGGCGGCGAGGCGTGGCTCGGGGTGACGTTGAGCTACGACCGGCTCGGGGTGCCGATCGAGTGAGGGGCGCGTCCCGGCGCGGACGCCGGGCCGGGCGCCTGCGGGCTCGCTCCGCTCGGTTGGCGCCACGCGGCGGACCG
>JAKFCH010000212.1:0-11621 GCA_036676765.1 Deltaproteobacteria bacterium | reverse complement strand
CCTCCAGCGCGGCGACCAGCACGGTGGCGCGCTCGCCGGCGGCGATGCGCACGATCTCGGCGGTGGCCTGGGGGGGCGCTACCCGCCCCGTGACCGCGGCGCCGGTGGCGATCGCGCGCGCCCCGGCGGGGCCGGCCTCGACCCGCACGTGGCGGAAGGACCAGGGCGCCGCGATCCAGGCGCCGGGGGCCACGGCGGTGGTCGGCAGCGGGAGGGGCGCCTGGGCGGGCGCTCGCTCGGAGAGCCAGGTCGCGAAGGCCAGCCACTCCTCGCCCGTCGGCGCGATCCAGGCCCCGCCGCTGCCCGACCGGCGCCGCCACCGCACGAACCACGCGGCGCGATGGGCATCGCCGCCGATGCCGAGGTCGGGGGTGGCGAGCCAGTCGGCGAGGGCCGGCCAGAGGACGCCGAGCTCGGGCGCGGCGCGATCCACGGCCTCGACGGCGCGTGCGGCGCGCCACCACGCGGGCGCCGGGGGGCCCTCCTCGGAGAGCGCTTCGAGCACGGCCCCCTCGAGCACGACCGCCGCGGTCCGCCGCCAGCGATCGAGCGCGAGGGGGTGGAGCTCCTCGGGCATGCGGGCGATCCACGCGGCGTCCGCTGGGTGGAGGCCGTCGAGCAGCGCCGGGTCCAGCGCGACGCCGTCGGGGCGCACCTCGAGCAGCACGCCCGGCGTGCCGGCGAGGACGGGCGGCAGGGCCTCGGGGCGGGGCTCCAGGCGCTCGAACGCGCGCTCGACGACCGTGCGGACGGGCGCGAGCAGGGCCGACCAGCGGGGATCGTCGTCGGGCCAGCGCAGGGTCATGGGGGGCTCCAAGCGAGCCGCAATCTAGTCACCGTGCGCGACGCGACGCCGAGCAACCGGGCGTCTCCGGTGGCGTGACGGGGCGGTGGGTGTCCGGATCGGCGCCTGCAACGGCGATTACCTCTCCCTCATGCGCGGGGCGGGGCAGGCCGATCGGCCGCGTCCTCGTGTCGGCGCCGAGGAGACATGCGTCGATCCTGGCTCGCGTTCGTGGCGGTGGTCGTCGTCTCCTTCGTCATCCTCGGCTGGACCGGGGTGCGCATCTACCAGGAGGCGCCGCCGATCCCCGAACGGGTGGTCACCACCGAGGGGGAGGAGGTGCTCGCCACCGGCACGATCAGCGCCGGCCAGAACGTGTGGCAATCCCTCGGCGGCATGGAGCTCGGCTCGATCTGGGGCCACGGCGGCTACGTCGCGCCCGATTGGACGGCCGATTGGCTCCACCGCGAGGCGGTGTTCATCCTCGACGAGTGGGCGACGCGTGACTTCGGCGCCCGCTTCGACGCGTTGACGGACGAGCAGCAGGGCGCGCTCCAGCGCCGCCTCGAGACGACCCTGCGCGCCAACCGCTACGATCCCGCGACGGGGATCCTCACGATCGAGCCCGTCCGGGCGCGGGCGTTCGCGGCCAACGCGGCCCACTACGCCGACGTCTTCGGGAACGGGCGCGCCGAGTACGCCATCCCCGCGGGCGCCCTGACCGACGCCGATCGGATGCATGCGCTGGCGGGGTTCGTGTTCTGGACGTCGTGGGCGGCGGTGACACACCGCGTCGACGACACGGTCACCTACACGAGCAATTGGCCCCACGAGCCGCTCGTCGGCAACCGCCCAACCGGGGAGGCCGTGGTCTGGACCGGCGTGAGCATCATCGTGCTCCTCGCGGGCATCGGCGGGATGGCGTTCTGGTACGCCACCCAGCCCCACGAGGTGCCGCGCGACGACATCCCCGACGACGATCCGCTGCTCCGCGCGCGCGCCACGCCCTCCCAGCTCGCGGTGGTCAAGTACTACTGGACGGTCACCGCGCTCATCCTCGTGCAGGTGCTGCTCGGCGTGATCACCGCCCACTACGGGGTGGAGGGCGGCGGGTTCTACGGGGTCCCGCTCGACCAATTCCTGCCGTATGTCGTCACCCGAACGTGGCATCTCCAGCTCGGCATCTTCTGGATCGCCACGGCGTGGCTCGCCGCCGGGCTCTACATCGGCCCGTCCGTCGGCGTGGAGCCCCGCTACCAGCGGCTCGGCGTCGACGTGTTGTTCGCGGCGCTGCTGATCGTGGTGGTCGGCTCGATGGTCGGGCAGTGGTTCAGCGTGCGGCAGCTCCTGTCCGAGGACGCGTGGTTCTACCTGGGGCACAGCGGCTACGAGTACATCGATCTCGGGCGGTTGTGGCAGATCCTGCTCCTGGTGGGGCTCTGCTTGTGGCTCTTGCTCATGGTGCGCGCCATCCTGCCGGCGCTGCGCCGGAACGACGACCAGAAGCAGATCCTCACGCTGTTCCTCCTCTCCTCGGCGGCGATCGCCGGCTTCTACGGCGCCGCGCTCGGCTACGGGCGCACGACCAACCTCGCCATCGCCGAGTACTGGCGTTGGTGGGTGGTGCACCTCTGGGTGGAGGGCTTCTTCGAGGTGTTCGCGACCGTCGTGATCGCGTTCCTCTTCGGGCGGCTCCACCTGATCAGCCTGAAGACCGCGGGCGTCGCCACCGTGATCTCGGCCACCATCTTCCTCTCCGGCGGAATCGTCGGCACGCTGCACCACCTCTACTTCTCGGGCACCCCCACCGTCGTCCTCGCCCTCGGCGCGGTGTTCAGCGCCCTCGAGGTCGTGCCCCTCCTGTTCGTCGGCTTCGAGGCGTGGCACAACCTCGGACACACCCGCGCGCGCCCGTGGGTGCGGAAGTACCGCTGGCCGATCTACTTCTTCGTGGCCGTGGCGTTCTGGAACCTCGTCGGCGCCGGGCTGTTCGGCTTCATGATCAACCCGCCGATCGCGCTCTACTACATGCAGGGCCTCAACACGACGCCGGTGCACGCGCACGCGGCGCTGTTCGGCGTGTACGGCATGCTCGGGATCGGGCTGATGCTGTTCTGCTTCCGCGCGCTCCGGCCCTCCGAGGTCTGGCGGGAGGGCACCGTCCAGTTCGCCTTCTGGGCCCTGAACATCGGGCTGATGGCGATGCTCGTCCTGAGCCTCCTCCCCGTCGGGCTGATGCAGACGTGGGCGTCGGTCGAGCGCGGGTACTGGTACGCGCGCAGCGCCGAGTTCCTGCAGACCGACGCGATGCAGACGATCCGGTGGCTCCGCGTGGTGGGCGACACGACCTTCGCGGCGGGGACCGTCTCCCTGGTGGTGTTCGTGGCGGGGCTCACCCTGGGGTGGTCGATCCGGCGCGACGCGGCGTGACCTGATCCGGGGTCAGCCGCCGGTCTCCGAGGCGGTGTCTTCGGCGGTGTCGCCTTCGAGACCGATGTCGGGGTCGTGATCGTCGCGATCGCCGTCGGCTTCGGTGAGGCCGTCGCCGTCGTCGTCGATGCAGTCGCTCGTGCCGTCGCCGTCGTAGTCGCCGCCCACGGCGGGATCGTCGTCGTCACAGTCGCCCTGGAAGGGGGCGAGGCCGTCGCCGTCGCGATCGCGGTAGGGGATCTCGGGGGTGCCGAGGTCGCCGCAGTCGTAGTACTCGATCCAGACGGCGTCGTAGAGCTCGCACTGGTCGTCGTCCCGCCAGACCTGGAGCACCTTCTGGGGGGCCACGCCGGTCCACCATGCGAGGTCGATGCAGTCCCACACCTCGAGGAACACCTTGCCGCCGTCCTCCCAGGGCTCGCCGGGCCCGTCGGGGCGCGGCCGCTCGGGGATCTCGATGGCGAAGTCGGGCGCGACCGGCAGCTCGAGCAGCGCGACGGGCTCCTGCTCGCCCGCGCAGTCCTGCCACTCGTCGATGCGGCAACCCGCGAGGGAGAGGGCGCCCATGAGGGCAAGACGCTTGTTCATCAAAGCCCCCGGAAGAGGGACGCCGTGCAGGCGTCGGCCTCGAATTCGGCCTCCAGCGTGTCGCCGGTCTCGAACTCCACCCGGACGTGGCCGTCGAGCGTGGTCTCCGGGCCGTCCTCGGTGTCGAGGGCGTCGTCGTCGTCGTCCTCCGCCATCGGGCCGACCTCGATCTCGGCGGCGCGCGCGGCGTACTCGGTCACCTGGCCGCCCTGGGTGATGCTGGCGAACCCGCTCGCCGCGAGGGGGGTCTCCTCCCGGAGCGCGGCGTCCGTCCACACCGACACCACCCACCACGCCTGTTGGGAGGGGGGCTCGATCGCCTCGAGGGCGTCACACAGGTCGGGAAAGTCGCTGAGCACCACCATCGCGGTCCCGTTCGGATCGAGGCCCCACACCGCGCTCTGGGGCTCGCCGAGGCGCACGCCGTCGAGGGTGTCGAGGCTCGTGTCGGCGCAGCCCGCCACGCCGAGGAGCGCGGCGGCGACGAGGCCGTGGAGGAGATCACGGACGGTTGGGAGGCGAGCTGGCACGCGGGGAGGCTCCGGTGCGGGTCACGGTAGCATGGACGGGGTGGGGGGCCGTGGGGTGTTTGGCGGGGTTGATGCGCGCCTGGGGGCCTTTGGGGGGCCTGCGGGGGGCGCGACGCGGGGTTCACGACGCCAAGCCGGCTCGAACGCCGCAGTCTCGACGTAGTGCCGGCTCGAACGCCGCAGCACGCCCCCGCCGGGCCCGAAAAGGGCCGAAAAACGGCGCCGCCGCGCCACCCAGGCCGCCCCGGAACCTCCGAGCGCGGCGTTCGACCCCACACTGTGTCGCGGGTGCGGCGTTCACGGTGACAGTGCGTTGGGAGAGCGCCGTCAGCCGGTGCCACTGCCCCCGGCGCCGCACTCCCCGGCGCCGCACTCCCCGGCGCCGCGGCCCCCGGGCCGCCGCCCGCCCCGCCCCCTCACGAACCAGGCCGCTACCAACCCCCCGTCTTCGCGATCAGCGTGATCGCCGCGAGGTCCAACTGCATGTCCGCCGCGAGCGCGGCGAGCTCGGCGCCGTCGCGTTGCTGGCGTGTCTGCCAGAGGTCGAGGAACGTGAGCGCACCGAGCTCGTAGGAGGCCTCGGCCAGCGTCAGGGCCCGCTCGGCCAATTCCCGCTCCTGCACCGCGAGGCCCTGGGCCTCCTTCGCGGCGCCGTGCGACGCCCACAAGGCGCGCGCGTCGGCCTCGGCCTGGTCGCGGTCGCGCTCCATCGCGTGCGCGGCGAGGTGCTTGTTCATGGCGGCCTCGCGCTGCTTCGCGATGCGGTAGCCGCCGTCGAAGAGCACCCAGTCGGCGGTGACCGCGGCCTGCCAGTTCCACTCCTCGCCCGAGAACCCGCTGTTCTCGCTGAACGACTCGGTGAACCGGCCGTTGACCGTCGGGATCCAGCCGAGGTCGGTGGCCGCGCGCGCCGCCCGCGCCGCCCGCGCGCGCTCCTCCGAGGCGGTGACGGCGGGGGCGTCGAGGGCGCGGTCGACCGCGGCGTCGGGGCCGGAGAGGTCGACGTCGCGCGGCGTCGGGCGGTCGAGCGCCACGCCGGGCTCGGTGCCGAGGAGCCGGGAGAGGCCCTCCTCCGCCTGCACGCGGCCGGCCTCGGCCTGCACGAGCTCGCGACGCGCGCGGGCGAGGGCCACGCCGGCCTGCGCGGTGTCGAAACCGCGGCCGGCGCCGACCTTCTCCCGCGTCTCGGCGAGCGTGAGGTACTTCTCCGCGCGGGCGACGTTGTCCGTCGCGATGCGCACCCGCTCGCGCGAGAGGAAGGCGCCCCAGTAGGCGTTCGCCACGCCGACGCGGAGCTGGTCGAGCGAGGCGTCGGCCTGGGCCTCGGCGGCGCGGGCGGTGGCGTTGGCCGCCGTCCACGCGGGCAGGGCCGAGCCCGAGAACAGCGGCTGCACCACGGTGACCGAGCCGCTCCAGAACGACTTCATGTTCACGACGATCGGCTCCGACTCGCCCACGAAGCTGGCGAACTCCTCGGGGATCATCTCCGAGAAGTCGATCGTCGACTCGTACTGGTTGACCGTGTAGCCGCCGGTGAGCGACAGCTTCGGCAGGAGCGCCGCGGCAGCCTGCCCGCGGATGGTGGTGGCGGCGCCCATCTGGCGCTCGATGAGCGCGGCGTCGTCGCCGTCGGTCTCGGCGAGGCGCCACGCCTCGTCGAGGGTGAGGGCGAAGGCGAGGGGAGCGAGTAGCGAGAGCAACATCTATGCCTCCTTCGTCGAGCTGGAGAGGGCAACGAGCGTGGGGGGCGCGTGGCCGGAGGGGACCGGGGCACGCCGCCCGCCGAGGAGCCGCCCGACGAAGTTCTGGATGTCGTCGAAGAAGCTGTAGAGCACCGGCGTCGCGAGCAGGGTGAGCACGAGCGAGAGGGTCTGGCCGCCGATGACGAGGCCCGCCGTCGCCTTGCTGAAGCCCGATCCGATGCCGTTGGAGAGGAGCAGCGGGAGCATGCCCACCACGAAGGCCACGGTGGTCATGAGGATGGGCCGGAGGCGGTCCTTGTTGCTCTGGAGGATGGCCTCGAGCCGCGGCATGCCCTCGTGGCGGAGCTGGTTCGCGTGGTCGACCTGGAGGATTGCGTTCTTCTTCACCACGCCGAACAACACGAGGATGCCGAGCGCCGAGTAGAGGTTGAGCGTCTGGTCGAAGATCAGCAGCGAGACCAGCGCGAACGGCAGCGTGAGCGGCAGCGACGCGAGGATCGTGACCGGGTGCAGCCAGCTCTCGAACTGCGCGGCGAGCACGAGGTACATGAAGACGAACGACAGGCCGAGCGCGAAGAGGAAGCCCGCCGCCGTGCGCCCGAGCTCCTTGCTCCGGCCGGCCGGCGCCGCCTTGTAGGTCGAGGGGAGGTCGAGCGCGGCCACCGCGGCCTCGATGCCCTCCATCACCTCGCTCTCGCCGAACCCGGTCCGCGCGCTGGCGGCGAGGGTCACCTGCCGCTGGCGGTTGAGCCGCGAGATCGCCGAGGGGCCGGTGTCGGGGGTGAGGGTGACCACGTCGGAGAGCGGCACCGGCCCGCTCGGCGTGCCGACCGAGAGGAGCGCGAGGCCCTCGGCGTCGGCGCGGTAGGCCGGCGCGGCGCGGAGGCGCACCTCGTACTGCTCGCCGCCCTCCTCGTAGCTCGACACCTTCTGGCCGCCGACGAGGAGGCGGAGCGAGGTGGCCACGTCCGCCACGGTCAGGCCGAGCTCGGCGGCGCGGCCGCGGTCCACCCGCGCGACCAGCTCGGGCTTGCCGAGGACGAGCGAGCTGTCCACGTCGGTCGCGCCAGGGTGCGCGCGCAGGGCGGCCTCCAGCTTCGCCGCGTACACCGAGAGCTGGTCGAGGTCGGGGCCGGACAGCGTGTACTGGATGCCTTGCGACGACTGGCCGGTGCCGGAGAACCGGGCGACCTCGACGACGCTCATTCGCAGCGACGGATCCTGGTGGGCGATCACGTCGTCGCGGACCTTCTCCATGAGGTCCTGCTGCGACGCCTCGCGCAGCTCGGGATCGACGAGGCGGACGAAGATGCTGCCGACGTTCGGCGTGCCCTGGTCGTTGTTGCCGATGGTGACGAGGGTGAAGTCCACCCCCGACACGGTGCGGACCTCGCGGGCGATGCGCTCGACGATGATCTGCGTGGACGCGAGGCTCGTGCCCTCGGGGGCGCGCACGTTGACCTCGAACTCGGCCTCGTCGTTGATCGGCAGGAAGCTCTTCGGGACCAGCGCGCCGGTGATGGGGATCGTCGCGAGCGCGGCCACCATCGCGAGGGCCACGACCCAGCGCTGGCGCATGCAGAACGCGAGCACCGACATGTACAGCCGCTCGATCGGCTTGTAGAACCCGTTGGTGATGCGCTCGAGCACGCCGCCGTCGGTGGAGCCCTCGCTCGCGAAGATCCGCGCGGAGAGCGTCGGGGTCAGCACGAAGCTCACCACGAGCGACATCGCGATCGCCGCCGACATCGTGAACCCGAAGTTGATGAGGAACCGGCCGGGGATGCCGCCGACGAACCCGACGGGGGCGAACACGGCGATGAGCGAGAGCGTGGTGGCGAGCACCGCGAGGCTGATCTCCTTCGTGCCCGCGCTCGCCGCCTCCATGGCCGACATCTTCTTGTCGTGGACGAAGCGGAAGATGTTCTCGAGCACGACGATGGCGTCGTCGATGACGATGCCGACCGCCAGGGCCAGCGCGAGCAGGGTCATCGTGTTGAGCGTGAAGCCGAGGTACTGCATCACCGCGAACGTCGCGATGATCGACGTCGGGATGGCGATGGCCGCGACGATGGTGGCGCGGGCGTTGCCGAGGAACAGGAGCACCACGAGCGCGGCGAGGATGCCGCCCTCGACGAGGTGGTTGGTGACGTTGTCCGCGGCGGTGCGGATGGTCTGCGAGTTGTCGCGCGAGACCTCGAGGGTGTAGCCCTCGGGGAGCTGGCCCTGGATGTCACCGAGCCGGTCGAGCACGTCGTCGACGACGGCGACGGTGTTCGTGCCCGCCTGCTTCCGGATGGCGAGGATGACGGTGGGGACACCGTTTCGGGACGCCACGCTCTTCGCGTCGGCCGGGCCGTCGACGACGTCGGCCACGTCCCGCACGCGGATGGTGGCGCCGTTCTGGGCGCGCACGACGATGTCGCCGAGCTCCTCGACCGTCTCGACCTTGCCCTGCACGCGCAGGTTCACCTGGGTCGGGCCGGTCTCGAGTGAGCCGCCGGGGATCTGCACGTTCTGGGTCTGGAGCGCGCGGGCGAGCTCGGGCGCGCTCACGCCGAGGGCGCGGAGGCGGATCGGGTCGACCTCGATGCCGATCTCGCGCTTGCGGCCGCCGATGACCGCCACGGAGCCGACGCCCTTGCCACCTTCGAGCCGGCGGCGCACCACCGTGTCGGCCACCTCGGTCACGTCGACGATGGGGTCGTTCGACGAGAGCGAGAGGAAGAGCACCGGGGCCGCGGAGGGGTCGAGCCGGCCGACGACCGGCGTCTGGACGCCCTCGGGCAGGTTCGGCATCGCGAGGTTGATCTTGTCGCGGACCTCCTGGGCGGCGGCGTCGCTGTCCACTTCGAGGTCGAAGACCACGAACACGAGCGAGATGCCCTCGGCCGAGGTCGACCGGATCTCGTCGACGCCGGCGATGGTGGAGAGGGACTCCTCGAGCCGATCGGAGATCTCCGTCTCCACCTCGCGCGGGCTCGCGCCCGGCAGGATGGTGGTCACCGTGACCATCGGGAATTCGATGTTGGGGAAGAAGTCGACCCCGAGCTTGCTGTACCCGGCGAGGCCGAGGACGCAGAGCACCAGGATCACGACCGTCGCGAAGATCGGCCGCTTGATGAAGGTGTCGATGATGCCGCCCATCGCGCGCTCCTACTGGACCGAGAGGGCGGCGCCGTCGGCGAGCCCCTCGGGGATGGGGCTGACCACGAGCTCGCCGTCGGCGAGGCCGACGCGGATCTCGGCGAGCGCGTCGAGGCGGGAGCCGACCTCGACCACGCGCTCCTCGGCGACGTTGTCCTTCGCGACGTAGATGAGGGCGACCTCGCCCTTCTCGGAGATCGCGGCGAGGGGGATGGTGACGCCGGGGGCGTTCGGCAGCGAGAGCTTCGCGACGGCGAAGCTGTTGGGGCGCAAGGCCCCGTCGGCGTTCGCGACGGTGGCCTCCACCACGAGGTCCCGGGTGCGCTCGCGGAGCGCGGGGCTCACGCGGTCGATGGTCGCCTCGAAGACGCGGCCGGGGTGCTCGGTCACGGTGAAGGTGACCTTCGCGCCGCTCACGACCTGCGAGGCGGCCCGCTCCGGCACGGAGAGCTCGAGGCGGAGCGGGTCCACGGCGACGAGCTTCACCACCGCGCGGCCGGGGGTGACGTACTCGCCGGGGCTCACCATCCGCTCGGCCACGACGCCGGCGAAGGGCGCGCGGACGGTGCCGCGGGCGAGGTTGGCGGAGGCGAGCGCGAGGCGGGCCCGGGCGGCCTCCAGCTGGCGGGCGCCCTGCTCGCACTGCGACAGGAGGCGGTCGCGCTCGGCGGTCGAGAGACCCCCGGCCTCGGTGAGCGTGGTGGCGCGGGCACAGTCGGCCTCGGCCTGCTTCACCTGCGCCTCCGCGGCGGCGACGGAGGCGGTGGCCTCCCGCGCCTGGAGGCCCGAGGTGGTGGTGTCGAGCACCAGGAGCGCGGCGCCGCTCGCGACGAGATCCCCGCGGTCGGCGGCGATGCGCTCGACCGTGCCGGCGGCCTCGGCGGCCACGTCGGCGTCCTCGACGGCGACGAGCGAGCCGGTGACCGTCAAGGTGCGCGGCACCTCCTGGGTCGTGGCGGTCACGGTGCCGACGGGGAGAGGCGCTGACTTCACGACGGCGGCCTCGGGGGGCGCACCGCCCGAGCAGGCGAGCACGGAGAGGAGGGAGACGAGGAACAGGGGGCGCATGACACACCTCGGGCGTTCCGGCCGTGGCGCCGGTTCTGGGAAGGGGGGCGGAGCGGGGGCCGGCTACCGGCGCCGGGCTCCGTCGAGGAAGAGCTGGACGATGCCGTCGGCGCGGGCCTCGCTGGGCGCGTCGAGGCCGAGGACGAGGTCGACGTCGATGGTGGTGCGGATCGTGCCCATCAGCATGCAGGTGGCGACGTGCTCGTCGGGCGGCCCGAGCACCCCGCTCTCGATGCCCTGCCGCACGAGGGACGACATGAGGCCGTGGATCTCGCGGACCACGTTGGGCGGCGCCTGCACGCCGTTGGGGCCCGTCGGACAGCCGGTCGGCCCGTCCGACTGCGAGAGGATCCGCAGGGTGGCCCAGTTCGCGCGCATCTGGCCGATGAGCAGGTGCACGATCGTGTGCAGGCGCTCCTCGAAGGGGCGGTCGACCGTGCCCTCGAGGTAGGCGCGCACGCGGTCGAACACCTCGGCGCGGGCACCCTCCATCACCGCGCGCACGAGGCCGTCACGGTCCCCGAACAGGTTGTAGATCGTACCGACCGAAACCCCGGCCTCGGCGGCGATCGCGTCGATGCGCGCCTCACGGATCCCGTCGCGCTCGAACACCATTCGCGCCGCGGCGAGCAGCTCCCCACGGGCCTGCTCGCGGAAACGTTGGCGGAGCCGGGGCTTGCCCCCGTCTGGTGAATCTGGATTCATGAATCGACTCGCGGTTCGTGAATATACGTTCACGGGGGGAAGCGCAAGCGGGAATGTGGGGCGTGGGGGCGCGTCCGGGCGCATCGTCAGGGCGGTGTGGGCGGGCGTGGGGGCGCGTCCGGGCGCGGACGCCCGGACCGGTCCCTTCCAGGCTCGGCCTGCGGCCTCGGTCGTCCGGTCGCCGGGCGCCCGGACGGACCGGCCGGCCCGGGGCCGGCCGCCTTGCAGGGCCCTCGCGCGGGGGGTGGCGTCGGCCGCGGGGTCGCCGAGCGCCGCGAGGGGCAGGGCCGGCTCGAGTGTCCGCCGCGCGGGGCAGAGCCGGCCTGAGTGTCCGCCGCGCGGGGCAGAGCCGCCTCGAGTGTCCGCGCGAACGCGATCCTGGAGGGGGCGGGCCGCGCTGGGAACGGTAGAACCTGTGTCATCCGGTCGTCCACCCCGAGCCGCCGCGCGTCCGGGCGGCCGCGGGGCAGATTTCCGGACATCCGAGGCCGCTCTGATCGAAATTGCGGACATTGGAGGGGGCTCTGCATGCGCGGCGCTCCCGAGTGGCTGGCCTGCCGGTCGCCGCCCCTGCCCGCCCGCACCCGCCCGATCCCGCTACACTCCGCCGGTGCCGACCCTCGCGCGCAACCTCTGGCCCCCCGCCTGGCTCGTCGCCGCGGCCGG
>JAKFCH010000211.1:0-4014 GCA_036676765.1 Deltaproteobacteria bacterium | reverse complement strand
CGCCGGACCGCGCCGCCCCGAGCGGCGGCGCGCCTTCCGCCGCCCTCGCGCGGCCCCGCTCCGGGACTGCGCCCCCCGGCTCCCCGGACCGCGCAGCCCCGGCGCCGATCACCCCTTCGAAGACCGGGCGCGGGCCCCTGGTCCCCTCCTGACTCACCGGACGTCCGCCTCCGCGTAGACGCCCGCCTCGACACCCGGGCCCGTTCCCCGCAACGCCGCGTCGAAGAACACCGTGCTGTAGTGCTTGACGACGGGCCGCGACCGCTCCAACGGGAGGAACGTCGTGTCGGCGCACGCGTCGGGGTCGGGAATGAAGCCGGGGCAGCCGTCGGTCGCGAGCTGGAGGAGGAGCCCGTAGAGCGTGGCGTTCAGATCGTCCCGATCGGCGAGCCAGAGGTCGGCGCGCCCGGCGAGATCGAGCTCGCACAGGTTGGAGAACGCGAGGTGCCCGGCGCCGAGCACCCGCACGAGATCGCCGTCCGGGAGCGACTCGCCGGCCGCGATCGCGTCGGTGTCGAGGGCGAACGTGTCGCAGGTGCCGCCCATGAGCAGCGTCGGCACGTCCCGCGCGGGGGCGCCGTAGCCGGCCATCGGGAGGAGCGCGGTGAAGCGCGGATTCGCGCCGCCCACGGCGATGGTGGTGCCGGCGCCCATGGAGTGCCCGGAGAGCGCGACGCGCGCCGGGTCGATCGCGCCGGCGAACGGCCCCTCCTCGGCGGCGGCGTCGAGCCACGCGAGCATGGCGACCACGTCGTCCTCCGCGGGATCCTCGCCGGTCATGGCGGACAGGTCGCAGCCTTCGAGCGCCGGCGAGAACAGGCACGGCAGCAGGTCACCCATCATCCGGCCGGGGTGGTCGGCGGCGACCACGACGTAGCCGCGCGACGCGAGGTGCACGGTGTAGTCGAACGACTGGAGCCGCGCGCCGCCGAGCCCGTGGGAGAAGAACACCACCGGGTACGGCGACTCCGGCACCCGCAGCGGCGCGTCGCGGACGGCGCCGGTGTCGAGGGCGGGGAACGACACGTCGCCCACGGCCGCGAGGAAGGCCGCCGGCAGGTAGGCGTCGAAGTCCGCGGTCTCGGTGGCGCCGGTGGTGGCGTCGCTTGCGGGGTACCAGACCTCCATGGTCACGTCCGCGGTCACGACGGTGGTGACCCCGACCGGCGCGCCGGCCTCGGCGGGGTCGTCGGGGAGGACGAGCGGCTCGGGCGCGGGGGCGTCGGGGGTCGGCTCGGCGCACGCGAGGAGGAGGTGGAGCATCGCCGGCAGATAACCCCTACGCCGCCCGCGAGATCGTCCCCGAGGGCCCCCACTCCGCCAGCGCCCCCGCCAGCACCAGCGTCGCGTCCCCGAACTCGTGCGCGAGATACCCGGCCCGCTCGGCGTGCGCCCCCGCGGCTCGCAAGAGCGGATCGGGCGCCACGGCGGCGAGCACCCGGAAGTGGCTCTCGCCGGGCGTGTGCATCCCCGAGATGAGGCCCCCGATGACCCGCGCCTCGACGCCCGCGTCGAGGATGAGGTCGGTGACGCCCCGCCCCGGGACCAACCCTCCCGGCGTCCGCCGCGCCGCGCCCTCGAGCGCCCGCGCCACCGTCGTGCCCACCGCCACCACCCGGCCGCCGCGGGCCCGGGTCTCGCGCACCCGGGCCACGGTCGCCGCGGGGATGTCGTAGGCTTCGGGCATCGGAAGGCGGGCGTCGAGGCCGTCGTCCCCGGTGGCGGACAGGCCGGCCGCGTGGGTCAGCGTCGCGATGCCGATGTGTCGCCGTCGCGCGGACGCGAGCACCCGCGGCGTGAGGGCGCGCCCCGCGGACGGCATCTCCATCGCCCACGGGCGCGTCGCGAACGGCGTCTGCACGGCGGCGAGGGGCAGATCGCCGGCGAGGTAGCTGTACTGCACGGGCCGCCCGCACGCGTAGAGGGCGTGGAGCAGGGCGGGCCCAGTGCGATCGAAGCGGAGGTCGAGGATCGGCCCCGCCCCCGCGAGGACGACGGCGCGGAGCGGATCGGCGCCCCCCCGCGACAGCGCGATCGCCTCCCCCGCCCGCACGACCGGCGGCGCCGGCCGGCGCTCGGTCGGCGTGCGCCAGTCGCCCGCCCCGAAGAGCACGGCGCGGGCCTCGCCGGTGCGGAGGTCGGGCACCGCGACCAGGCGCAGCTCCACCGGCGCGCCGCCGGCCTCCCCCCGAAGGGACGCGGGAAACGTCGCGGCGTCGTTGAGCACGAGCAGATCCCCCGGCGCGAGGAACGCGGGCAGGTCCTCCATCCCGGCGTCCGCCCACGCGTCCGCGGTCGGATCGACGACGAGGAGGCGCGCCCCCTCGCGCGGGCCCGGCGCCGCCCTCACGACGCACCTCCCACCGCGAGCGCCGGGGCACGACCGAGCGCGGCCGAGAGGCGATCCGCGAGGCCGCGGGCGACGTCCTCCGGGCGCGCGAGGGTCGTGGGATCGGCCTCGGGCATCGCGTCGGCGTGCATGCGCGTGTCCATCTCGCCGGGATCCACGACGAGGACGGACACGCCCGTCTCCAGAAGCTCGGCCCCGAGCACCCGGTGGAGCTGCGCCAGCGCCGCCTTCGACGCGCCGTAGGCGCCCCAGCCCGGGTACGCCTCGACCGCCGCGTCCGAGGTGACCGCGACCACCACGCCCCGCCCGCGCAGCACCATCCCCCCGACCAGCGCACGCGCGAGCCGGAACGGCCCGAGCACGTTCGCCTCGAACACGGCGGCCATGGCGTCGGGGGTCGTCTCCAGCACCGGCCGGAGCGGGACCGGCCCGAGCACGCTCGCGTTCTGCACGAGCGCGTCCACCGGCCCGAGGAGCGCCGCGGCCTCTCCCGCGATCCGGGCCGCCGCGTCGGGATCGGCGAGGTCGGCCGCGACGCCGTACGCCCGCCCCCCGTCCGCGCGGATGGCGGCCATGGCGGCCTCCAGGTCCGCGCCCCCCCGCGCCACGCCCACCACCCCGGCGCCGCGGCGCGCGAGCTCCGCCGCCAACGCCCGACCGAGCCCGCGGCTCGCGCCGGTCACCACTACGTTCGTCCCGATGAAGTCCATGGGTTGCCTCCATTCCGAAGGTAGAACGAAGGCTCCGGTTTGTTGGCCTCCCTGCTCATAGGATGGAGTCCGGTTATTCTATTGGCATGACGGACAACGTAGCGTCCAACCTCGCGCGGAACGTCCGCCAGCTCCGGGAGGCCCGGAAGCTCACCCAGGCGCAGCTCGCCACCACGGCGGGCGTGCCCCGGCCGACGCTCGCCAACCTGGAGAGCGGCGAGGCGAACCCGACGTTGTCGGTGCTCACGCGGGTGGCGGGCGGGCTCCAGGTCTCCCTCGAGGAGCTCGTGGGCCCCCCGCGCGCGACCGGCCGCTTCTACCCCGCGGCCGAGCTCCCGAGCCGCCGCCGGGGGAACGTGACGATCCGCAAGCTCCTCCCCGAGGGCCACCCGAGCTTCGACATCGAGCGCATGGAGCTGCCGGTGGGCGGTCGGCTCACCGGCGTGCCGCACACGCCCGGCACGCGCGAGTACCTCACCTGCGAGGCCGGCCAGATCGAGCTCGTCGCCTCGGGCGCCCGGTGGGCGCTCGCCGCGGGGGATGTCGTCGTGTTCCGCGGCGACCAGCCCCACTCCTACCGCAACTGCGGTGAGGTCCCGGCCATCGCCTACAGCGTCATCGCGATGGCGCGGGCCTGACACTCACGGCCCCACCACCCCCCGCCACGTCACATCCAACGCACCCAAGTCACGCCCGGCCACGGTGTACCCGTCGAGCGGCGCGGCCTGCCACGCGGCGCGTACCCCCGCGAGGCTCTGGGTACGCAGGAGCCAGGCCGAAAAAGACGTGGCCGCGTCGACCTCCGAGGGGCGCCCGCGCCAGCCGGACGCGAGCGCGCCGAGCCCCGGCGTGTCGGCGAGCGTGGGTCGAGCGGCGGCGTCGAGATCCACGCCGCTGCCGGCGAGCGCGCGGGGCAGGCCCGCGGCGAGCACCGGGTTGCCGGCGGGGCCCCAC
>JAKFCH010000210.1:0-15583 GCA_036676765.1 Deltaproteobacteria bacterium | reverse complement strand
CGAACACGGAGGTGTGGCTCTGCGAGGTCTACGATCTGCCCACCACCGAGCAGGCCGCCGTCAACTCGGTCCAGTACCTGCAGAACGAGGGGACCCACCACCTGACCCTCTCCACCACGGCGCTCGCCACCACCGCCCTGGTGCCGGGCTCCTACGACTGCGCCGACCTCTACGAGGACAGCACGGTGATGCAGGACGCGGTGATGATGTTCGGCAACCAGGGGGATGCGGAGGGCACCCTGACCCTCCCGGCCGGCGTGGCGGCCAACCTCCCGCCCGCGATCCAGGTCCTCCAGGAGATCCACTACGTCAACACGACCGCCGAGGAGGTGGCGCTCTACTCCTACCTCAACGGCTGGACCATCCCCCAGGAGGACGTGGTGGCGGGCATCTGGGGCGGCAGCGTCCGCGACGAGACCCTCTCCCTGCCCGCCAACGCCGAGACCACCGAGTGGACCCGCTGCGTCATGAACGAGGACGTGGAGGTGCAGTTCCTCGCCTCGCACACCCATGCGATGGCCACGAACTTCACCATCGCCCCCTTCGACGGCGTCACCACCGGGGAGGTGTTCTACAGCAACGACGACTGGCACGACCCCCGCATCGAGCAGTACACGCCCGCCCGCGCCGTTCCCGCGGGCCAGGGCTTCGAGTTCACCTGCACCTGGTTCAACGAGACCGACGCGCCCGTCGGCTACGGCTTCGACTCCACCGACGAGATGTGCAACATGGCGATCATCTTCACGCCGTTCAGCATGACCGCCGCGTGCGAGGTCGTGGAGACGAGTGACGGCGTCCTCTGGGAGTGAGCGGTAGACCACCGGGCGGACCTCGACCTATCGACCCTGGACCGCGCCCAGGAACTCGACCACGTCCCCCTCGGGCGACGTGAGCTCGCCCGACCACACCATCGCGACGCCGTCGGGGTTGAACGTGCCGACGAACGGGTAGGTCTCCTCGGGCCCGTTACCGGGCGCGTGTGTCACCTCCCCGTCGGCCTGCCCGGCCTCGGTCACGGCGCCGCCGAAGGTGAAGCCGACGCCCGGCCCGCCGGGGCCGTTGACGCTCTCGCACGCGCCGGTGCCCGCCAACGTTCCCGCGGCGTCGACGACGAGGTCGACCGAGCCCCGGCACACCTCCACCCGCTCGCCGCCGCCGCCGCGCGGATCGACGACGCTCAACGCGAGCGCGCCGGAGTAGTCGCCCGCCCACGCGTTGACCGGATCCTCGGTGTCGTCGGTGTCGTCGGTGTCGTCGGTGTCGTCGGTGTCGTCGGTCGCGGTGTCGTCGGTCGCGGTGTCGTCGGTGTCGTTGATGTCGGTGTCGTCGGCGAGGACGATCGTGCCGCCGTCGCAGGCGGTGAACAGGGCGAGCAGCAGGAACGTCGCGTGCATGGAGGGCCTCGACGCGCGATAACGGTCGGGTTCGCGGAACCTGGACGCGCGATGGCAAAATCGTCGTCCAGGTTCATGGTCCTGCCCCGTTTGAATCCGCGTCCCCCCGGAATCCGCCCTGGACGAGCTCGCCGACGACCAGCTCCTGCACGCCTTCTCGCGCGGTCGCGAGGCGGCGTTCACCGTGCTCGTGGGCCGGTACGGCACCGCCATCAAGGGCTACGCGCTGCGCATGCTGCACAGCCCGCAGCAGGCGGAGGAGGTCTACGTGGAGACCTTCCTCCGGGTCGCCCGCAGCCGCGGCGAGTGGGAGGCCCGCGGGACGGTCCGCGGGTACCTGTTCACCATCGCGCACCGGCTCTGCCTCGACATCTTGCGCCAACGCAAGGTCACCCGGGAGGCGGTGCCCCACCTCGTCGAGCTCGCGGAGGCGCGCCCGCCCGCGCCGTCACCGGAGGCACAGGCCGTCCTGCGCGAACAGGCCGCCCAGCTCGAGGCGCTCCTCGCGCGCCTGCCCGTCGAGCACCGCGAGGCGCTGATCCTGCGGGTCGTGCACGGCCTCTCCGCCACCGAGACGGCCGAGACCCTGGGCATCACCGAGGACCAGGTGCACTCCCAGGTGTCCTACGCCCGCAAGCGGCTGCGCGCCTGGCTGGAAGAGGCCCCCGACACCGGCCCGACGCGTCGGCACAGGGGGGAGGCGTGAGCGCCCGCCCGCCCGACGCGGATGACGAGCTCGACGGCCTCCTCGCCGCCCTCGGGCCCCCCGCGGGTGCCGCGCCCGTCGCCTCCCCCGCGCACCTGCTCGCCCTCGCGAAGCCGGTGTCGGTGCCCGTCGGCGTGCCCCGGTGGGTGCTCGGCGCCTCGGTCGCCGCGGCGCTGTTGGCGGGCTTCGGCGGCGGGGTGTTGGCAGGGTTCGTGGACGTTGCGGGGGTGCCCGGCGAGCGGGTCGCGGACGTGGGCGCGGGCGCGGCGACGACCCAATCCGAGGCCGAGCGGAGGGCGTTCGCGGCCGGGTGGGCGGCGGCACGGGAGGACCTGGAGGCTCGCTACGCCGAACCGAGCGCCGCGCCCGCGCCCACGGCTCCGTCGCGCGTCGCGAGCAACTACCCCACACGCGACCTCGCGGTGTGCCCCCCGACGGCTTCACAGGGAGCGGGCGGCCCGCCCGACGACGGGGACTGGGCGCCCGCCGCGACGCTCACCGGACCGGCGTCGGGCGACGACGGCACCGGGTTCACCATCGCCACCGAGTTCACCGACGGCCCCGAGCTCGACGACGCCACCGACCTCGGCGACACGATCGAGCCCCTCCCCGTGCGCGGCCCCCGGGCGGGCGAGCCGTCCTCGCCGACGCCCGACGCATCCGCCGGTCGCGTCCGCCCCGAGGTGCGTCGGGAGGGCGCGGTGGCCGACGTGCGGGGGGCGCGGCGGCCCACACCCTGGTCCCTGGCGTTCGACGGGGGTTGGACCGCGACGAAACCACCCGGCCCCCCGCCCAACGCCGGCCCCGGGAGCGGCCCCCTCGTCGCCGTGTCGGCGCGCGTCGCGACCGCCGGACCGTCCCGGGTGCACCTCGCCGCGGAGGTCGGCGCCGCCTTCGTCACGCCGCTCCTGCCGATCCCGAGCGGATCGAGCATCGCCCCCCGGGCCACCGTGGAGGTCGGCCTCCTCGCCGGCGAGAGTGTCACGCCCAGCGTCGGCTGGCTCACCGCCGCGCACCTCCCGCTCCGCGGCGGCCGCCCCGACCGCGGGCCCCCACCCGACCGCGAGCCCCTCCTCGTCACCACCGGCCCCCGGCTCGGCCTCGATCTCGGCAAGCGCGACCGCCCGCACCTCCGCCTCCGGCTCGACATCCAGGGCGAGCCCCATCGCGCCGCCGAGCTCGGACTTCGGCCCACGGTGGCGCTGACCGGGGGGATCGAGGTTCCCCTCGGGGGTCGGTGGCGTTGACGAGCACGCGGGCCCGGCGTAAGCCTCGGCCCCCATGGCTCCCCGCTTTCCAACGTTGCGCCCGCACGACTGGCCGGACCGGGAGGGGTGCCGTCCGCTCTTGCCCGCGGGCCCGGCCGACCTCCCGCTCGTGAGCTTCGGCGCCGAGGGGATCGACCCCGACGCGGTGGTTGCGCCCTTCCGCACCGTCGCCGCGGGCTCGGGGCACGTGGTCCTCGACTTCGACGGGCCGGGCGCGAGCGAGCAGATCCTCTCGGAGGCCCGCCTGCGCGCCCTCTCCGCGCGGCTCGACTCCCCCAACCTGGTGGTCTGCCTCCCGCATCCAGGCCGGCTCTTCGTCTCCACGACGCATCCGGTCGCGGTCGCGACGCTCGCCGCGCTCGGCCAGGCCGCGTACGACGTGGTCGACCGCAACGGTGGGCCGCGGCTCTCCCGGCGCCTGTACTTCGTCGCCGCGGGGCGCATCACCGAGGTCTTCGAGCCCGGGACGCTCGCGGCGCGGCGCGCGGCCGGCGTCAGCGCCCGGCGTCCGGAGCCACCGGGTGCGTCACCGTCGCCACCGGTGTCGTCGCCCGGGGCATCCGGCGGGGTCGTCGGCTGGCTGCGGCGGGTGACGGGGGCGTAGCGTCGCTCTCCACCGGGCGCGGTCGGCGCCGCTCGCGATCCGCCTCAGAGCCAGCCGGTGGCCATCCACCCAAGCAGCGCCAGCCCGAGCAGCGCGCCGATCTCCGAGCCGCACCCCGGCCGCTTGCGCCCGCGCATCCGCTTCCGGAGCCAATCGTCCTGGTTCATGCGCGTCGGATAACCCGGCCGGCGGTGTCGCTCCCGCAGGCGGATTCGCTCCTGCAAGTGGAGTGGGGCGCCTACGGCCCCCCTGCGCGCTCGGCGCGAGGCGCCTCGGTCCTCGCTCCGCTCGGGACCGCCGGGCAGGCCCGGCGCGCTCCGGTCGGCCGGGCGCTGGCCCCGCCGTGCCTGCGCCGAGGATGTCGATCATGCGGCTCCTTTCGTGCCAGCAGCCGCCGGTGGCCGGCACGTGGCCTCGCGATGCACTACGATGCGGGACGGCTGCCGATCATGGACCTCCCCTACATCGCGATGAGCGCTGCCCTGGTCTACACCGCGATCAGTTGGGTCGTGGGCGACCGCTTCCCGTTCTCCCGCTACGCGATGTACGCCGACCTGGAGGGCCGCCGCGAGGGCGCCATCCTCGTCGTGCGCGCCGACGGGCGGGAGGTCGCGTTCCAGCAGGTGGAGGCGTGGCACGGGATCGCCCCGGCCGCCATCGAGCCGTTCAGCGTGCCCTGCTCCCTGCACTGGGTTGTCTTCGAGGCCCAACGTTGGATCGGGGACCGCACGGCGCCGAACGCCGACGGCTTGAACACCGCGCTCGAGGTCGGCTACCGGATCCTCCGGGTCTCGCCGACGGGCGAGGTGTCCGAACGATTCGAGCCGCGCGGCACGGGCCGCGGGCGCCTCCGGACATGATGCTCGGCTCGGCCTTCTTCACGCTCGCGTTGGTGTTGTCGTGGGTGAACTCCGCCATCCACGTGCTCCTGCCGGATCGGCCGCTCTACGCGTTCTCGTCGACGTCGTTGTCCATCCCGGTCCCCCCGCGCCGGATCGTCTACGTGGGCCTGGCAACGCTCGGGTTCGCCGCGGCGTTGGGGGTGTGGGGCGCGTCGGAGTGGCCACGCCTCGGCGCCGCCGCGGTCCTCCTGTCGCTCCTGGCAATCCGCCAGGTGGAGAAGCGGCAGTGGCCCGGTGACACGGTCGTGCGGCTCGGCAAATACGTTCCCGCCGCGGCGTGCCTCCTCGGTTGGCTGGTCGCCGCCACGATCACCGCGGCGCTGTCGTGGGAGGAGGCGGCCTCCCGGCACGCGGGGTGGGAGGCGGCGGCCGGGGTCATGGCGGCGCTCTACCCCCTCGCGGCCCTGTCCAAGCTCCGCAGCACCGGGTGGCGTTGGATGCGGCCCCAGCATCACGCGCTGATGATCGCGGAGCGTGCGTATTCCGGGCCGGGTTGGGTGCGGAGCATCCGGCAGCGCGGCTCCCGTTCGATGGGGCTGTGCGGCTTCGTCGGGGTGTTCGGGCTGCTCTCGGAATTCGCCTGTGTCCTGTACGTGTTCCCCGACGCGCGCGTGTTCGTCACCGCCATCGTGCTGGCGCTGCACGCGGGGATCCTGCTGTTCCTCGGGTACCTCGAGCCCGAGTGGCTCCTCGTGATGGTGGGGCTCACGCTGGTGACGGGGCTCGTGTAGGCCGCCCTGGGAAAGCGTCCCGGAGGCACTGTACCTCCTGACCTACGTAGACCTGGCGCTCGGGCATGTGTCATTTGCCGAGTTGCATGCCGCCGAGCTGCGCGCCCGCACAGACGCCGATCCATGGGTAGGCAAGCTCGACGCACTTCCGCTCGGCCCACCGTCTCGAAGCCGGCCGAGGACGGCGGGGGTGGCGGGGGTGGCGGCCAGCTACGCCGGATCATCCAGGATGATCGCCCCTACCTGACCGCCACGCGGCCAGCTACCCCGGATCATCCCGGATGATCGCCCCTACCTGACCGCCACGCGGTCAGCTACCCGGGATCATCCCGGATGATCGCCCCTACCTGACCGCCACGCGGTCAGCTACCCGGGATCATCCCGACGCCCCGATGTGACCGCCACACCCCAACGCGGCAGGCACCCGAAGAGCGGGCGGCTCGGCCGCCCGGCTCGGCGCCTCCCCCCGCCGGCAGGCGGGGGGAGGCGCCAGCCGAGCGCGATAGCGCGAGCTCGGAGGGCGCCGACGGCGGCCCCGCCGCCGGGCCGCCCCCGACCGGACAGGTCATGACACCCTGCGGAGGCGCCCCGCCCCACGTTGATCCGGGTGCGATGGCCGCACGGGCACGAAGCTCACCCTGGAGGGAGTATGGTCCTGGATTGGACACGCGAGCGCGGGGTGCCGCTCCAAGCACAACAGTTCGATTGGTACGACCTCGTCCGCCACCCCCAGAGCAAGCTGGACACGGACGCCTTCGCCCGGATGCGGACGATGCTGCTCGGCGCGATCGAGGGCGAGTCCACCCGCTTCCTGGACGCCTGCGCGCGCAACAACCCCGACCTTCGCCTCGCGATCGGACGGGTGTGGCGTGTCGAGCGCGCGCAGCGGACGTTGCTGAGGACGCTCCTGCCACCCAACTGCTCCCCCATCGAGACGGCGATCGTCAACGAGCAGCTCGCCATCGAGGTCGGCGCCACGCTTGCCCAGCGCGAGCCGGTGCCCGCCCGCGCTGCGGTGTACCGCTACGCCGTGCCCGACCACGTGGACCGCCTCTACCGCCTCGCCGCGCTGCTCGATCGCCTCGAAGGCAAGGACGCGAACAACCTCCTCCAGTCGTACACCGACATCCGCCCGGGGCGCCCGGCCTCGACCCAACCCCGCGCGCCCGAGGACAACCTCGGCCTGCCGCAAGCGATGCCGCCGGCCACCGCCGAGAGCCTGCTGTACGCGCTCACGAGCCTCGCGCTCGCGGAGGCGTCCGACGAGAGCTACCTCGCATACGGACCTCTCCTCGCGGACCCCGTGGCACGCGCGCTGTTCGCGGAGCTGGGTGCGCTGGCCGCGCAGGATGTGGAGCGCGCGGTCTCGCTCGTCGAGCGGCCCCTCGGTTGGACGGAGCAGTGGCTGCTCCACGAGGCCGCGGAGGTGTATCACTACGCGGGGTGTATCGACGCCGAGACCGACCCGGCCGTGCGCGCGATCCTGTCGCGTTTTCTCGACTACGAGCTCGGCCACCTGCACGCCGTGGCGGACATCGCGCGCCTCGCTGGCATCGATCCGGTGGCGGTGGTGCCGGCCGAGCTCCCCGACACGTTGCCCTGGGCCGCCCAACGCGCGTGGATCGCGAGCACGGTGACGCAGGAGCGTGACCTTCGCGCCGCGGGCCCCGACTTCGTGCCCGTGCTCGAGGAGGCCGCGCGGGCCCCGGTCTCGCTGGCGCTGCGGAAGCGGCTGCACCAGGCGGGGATCCCGTCGGAGGTCGTCTCGGCCGGCTACCGCTGGGAGCCCGGCACGGAGCTGGCCACGCACCCGGCACCCATGATCGAATTCGCGATGGAGGGCCGACATGGACAAGCCGAGCAGTGACATCGGTCTGAACCGCACCGGGGTGGGCGCCTCCCCGATCGACGGGCCGCGAATGGTGGCCGCCGCCGCCGACAACGCCCCGACCACACCGGGCGATGCGTCGGAGCTCCACGCCGCGTGCGCGCCCTACGTGTTCGCCGCGCCCTCCATCGGCTCGGTGCCGCCCCCGGCGGCGTTGCGCGGGGTCGTCGAGGCCGCGGTCAAGGCCGTCCAATCCGAGAAGACGCCCGTTTTTCTCGACGTCCTCGGCGAGCGCATCGCGTTCGAACGGACGGCGATCCGGCTCTACGACGCGCTGCTCACCAAGATCCAGGCGCTCGGCGACGCCATCCCGCGCCTGGAGGTCGAGATCATCCGGGACGAGGAGATGCGGCACCTCCGGATGCTCCAGGAGGTCGTGCGGCGCCTCGGCGCGGACCCGAGCGCCCTGACGCCCCGCGCGGACATCGCGGCCACGGCGAGCGGCGGCCTCCTCGGCGTGGTGTCCGACCCGCGGGCCACCATCACCCAGACCCTCTCGGCCATCCTCATCGCCGAGCTGGCCGACCACGCGGGGTGGGAGCTCGCGATCCGGATGGCCGAGCAGCGCCGGGACGAGACGTTGGCACGGGAGTTCCGCATCGCCCTCGCGGAGGAGCACCGCCACGTGCAACGGATTCGCGGCTGGCACGAGGAGCGGGTGCTCGCCGAAGGGAGGTTCGCGCCGCCGCAGGCCCACTGAAACCGGCGGTCGCCACGGCGTTCCGGCAGCGTCTGGGACTTGGCCACGGTCGCCGCGTGTCTAGAACGCTCCGCCACTCGATCGAGCTCAATGGCAACACCCGCGTCTCCGCCCAGCCAACCCTCGCGTCCCCGGCGCGTCCTCTTCGCGGAGGACGACGAGTGGGTGCGGGAGGACTCGGTCGCGTCGTTGGTGGACATGGGGTTCGAGGTGGTCGCCGTCAACGACGGCGAGGAGGCCGAGGCGGCGTTTCGGCAGGCGCGGGCATGCGGCGCGCCGTTCGACGTGGCGATCCTCGACGTGCGGATGCCACGTCGGCACGGAACGGAGTTGCTCCCGGAGCTTCTCGCCGAGGACCACGAGATCCTGGTCCTGCTCTCCTCCGGGTACGAGCGGGCGCACCTCGATCCCGTGTTGTTCGACTCCGGGCGGGTCGGGTTCGTGCCGAAGCCGGCGGAGCCCGAGCAGATCCTCGCGGAGCTCCGAGAGCTCGAGGTCGCGGCCCGCGGCGGCGCCCGGTGACCGAGCCGCGGTATCGCCAGCTCGTCGAGGGGCTCGACGCCATCATCTGGGAGGCGGACCCCGCCGATCTGACCTGCACCTTCGTGAACCACCGGGGCCTCGATCTCCTCGGGCACGACCTCGCGGCCTGGCGCCGGCCGGGGTTCCTCCTCGATCACGTGCATCGTGTCGATCGCCCCCTGCTCGAGTCGGCGCTCGCGCGCGCGCTGTCCGGGGAGCCCTCGCGCGTGCGGTGCCGGCTCCGGACCACGGGCGGCGCGTGGCGGACGTTGGTGGCGGCGATCGAGCGGATCGACGCCGACAGCACGTGCCTCCGGGGCGTGATGATCGACGTGACCGAGCTGTACCTGGAGGAGGAGGCGCTGCGGCAGGCCGAGGCCGGCCTCCTGCAAGCGGACCGGCTCGAGAGCGTCGGGCGCGCGGCCGGGGTGGTCGCGCACGACTTCAACAACGTGCTGGCGGCCATCCTCTCCCTGGCGCGCCTCCTCGAGCGCCGCAGCGACGATCCGGCCGCCGTCGAACGTTTCGCGTCGGGGATCGGCGAGGCGGGCGAGCGCGGGATCGGGATCGTCCGACAGCTCCGACAGTTGGGTCTGCGCCGACGGGTGGCGACGGAGCGGATCGACGTGGGCCACGCCGTCGAGCAGTTGTACCCATTGTTGGCACGCCTGGCGGGTGACCACGTGCGCCTCTGCCTGGACATACAGCGCCCCCTCGAGCTGGTCTCGATCCCGCCCGGGGATGTCGACCGCATCCTGCTCAACCTCGTGTTGAACGCGCGCGACGCGATGCCCGAGGGCGGCGTCATCACCCTGGAGATCCGCGGTGTGCGGGGCCCCGGCGATCTGCCGGAGGCGCTCCCCGCCGGCGACTGGGTCGTGCTCGCGGTGTCGGATGTCGGCAGGGGTATCGATGCCACGACTCGGGCACGGATGTTCGAGCCGTTCGTCACGACCAAGGAGGCGGGCACCGGCGCCGGGCTCGGGCTCGCGACCGTGCACGCCCTGGTGACGGAGGCACGGGGCCACGTGCTGGTCTCCAGCACGCCCGGCGAGGGGTCGGTGTTCCGTATCTGCCTCCCCGCGGCGGACTCGGCGGAGCTCGTGGCACCCACGCCCCCGAGCTGAACCGTCGAGTTGGATGAATGACAAGTTCAAGCATCGCCTGGGCTTGGAAAATGGTCGCGCCGGAAGTACCCAAGTGCAGCCCAGGTCGGCAGCCCATACAAGAGGTGGAACAGGATGGCACAAGACGGCGCCCCGGAAACAGCGCTCCCTCCCAGGCTGACGCTGGAGAAGAGCCCGAGTGGCATCCGGGGCCTCGACGAGCTGACGGACGGGGGCCTGCCGAAGGGGCGGCCCACGCTCGTCTGTGGCGGTCCCGGCAGCGGAAAGACGCTGTTCGCCATGGAGTTCCTCGTTCGTGGCATCCTCGAGCACGGCGAGCCGGGCGTATTCGTGTCATTCGAGGAGTCCCCGGACGACCTCACCCGGAACTTCGCCTCCCTCGGCTTCGACATCCCGAGCCTGGAGGCGGACGGTCGCCTCGCCGTCGACCACGTGCGCATCGACCGCGCCGAGATCGAGGAGACCGGGGAGTTCGACCTGGAGGCCTTGTTCATCCGGTTGGGGTACGCCATCGACACGGTGGGGGCACAGCGCGTGGTGCTCGACACGATCGAGTCCATCTTCGCCGCGCTTCCGAACGAGTTCATCGTCCGAGCGGAGCTCCAACGCCTGTTCCGGTGGCTGAAGCAGCGGGGCGTGACCGTGGTGATCACCGGGGAGCGGGGCGAGGCCTCCCTCACCCGCCAGGGGCTCGAGGAGTACGTCTCCGACTGCGTCATCCTGCTCGACAACCGGGTCATGGACCAGATGTCCACCCGCCGCCTCCGCATCGTGAAGTACCGAGGCACGGCGCACGGCACGAACGAGTACCCGTTCCTCATCGATCGCGGCGGCTTCTCGGTCCTCCCCATCACCGGGATGGGGCTCGAGCACGGCGTGACGGACGAGCGGGTCTCCACCGGCATCCCGAAGCTGGATGTCCTGTTGGGCGGCAAGGGGCTCTATCGAGGGAGCAGCGTGCTCATCTCCGGTCCGGCCGGCACGGGAAAGACGTCCATCTCCGCCCAATACACCGAGGCCGCCTGCCGGCGGGGGGAGCGCGTCCTCTACTTCGCCTTCGAGGAGTCGTTTCCGCAGCTCGCGCGCAACATGCGCTCGATCGGGGTGGATCTCGCGCCGCACGCCCAGCTCGGCGTCCTCCGCCACGTCGCGTCACGGCCGACGTCACACGGGCTGGAGACCCACCTCGCGTTGATGATGCGCGAGATCACCGAATTCCGACCCGAGCACGTGATCGTGGATCCGATCACCAACCTCATGAACATCGGGAGTTCGCGCGAGATCGAAGCGATGCTCATGCGCCTCGTCGACGGCCTCAAGTCACGGGGCATCACCGCCGTGTTCACCAGCCTCACCAGCGACGCGGCCTACCTCGAGCACACCGACGTCGGCATCTCGTCGCTGATCGACACGTGGCTGCTGGTGCGCAACCTCGAGTCCAAGGGCGAGCGCAACCGCGCGCTCTACGTCCTCAAGTCACGGGGGATGGCGCACTCCAACCAGGTCCGGGAGTTCCTGCTCACCAACAACGGGGTCGACCTGGTCGACGTGTACATCGGTCCCGACGGCGTGCTCCTCGGCTCGGCCCGCTCCGAGGAGGAGCAGCGGCTGGTCACGGAGGCGCTCGAACACGCGCGGCAGCAGGCGCGGAAGCGAGCGGCGCTCGACCGACGGCGACGCGTCGTCGCGGCGCAGATCATCGCGCTCCAGGCCGAGCTGGACACGTCGGAGGAGCTGCTCTCCCTGGAGGAGTCCGAGGAGGCCACCCATGCCTCCGACCGATCCGCCGACCGACGGGGCCTGGCGGCGCGCCGTCAGGGCCTCGACCTCCGGGCGGACCGGGGAGGCCTCGATGGTTGACACCCCCGCCCAATGGACGCTCCGCATCTACGTCGCGGGCAAGAGCCCGAAGTCGATGACCGCGCTCGCCAACCTGCGCAGCATCTGCGAGACCGAGCTGGCCCCGGGCTACGAGATCGAGATCGTCGACCTCCAGCAGCGGCCGGAGCTCGCGCGGCAGCACCAGATCGTGGCGATCCCGACGGTGGTGAGGGTCCTGCCGGATCCCATCCGGAAGGTCATCGGCGACTTGTCGAAGCGGGAACGTGTGCTCGTCGGGCTGGAGCTCCTGCCACGAACCGGTGCGAGCGGATGAGCGCCGACGAAGAAGGCAATGGCCGCGATGTGCCCGAGGATGGCGAGGCGGGAGAGCCCTATGTCCTCCAGCTCTTCGTGACCGGGGCGACGCCCCGCTCCGTCCGTGCCATCCAACGCATCAAGGAGATTTGCGAGGACGAGCTGCACGGTCGTTACACCTTGCAGATCGTCGACATCTACCAACAACCCGAGCTCCTGCGCGACAGCCAGGTGGTCGCGACGCCGACGCTGGTGAAACACCTGCCGGCGCCCGTGCGCAGGTTGATCGGCGATCTCGCAGACCGGGAGAAGGTGCTCGCCGGCCTCGAGGTCAAGAAGCGCACATGAAGAACGCCACCGGAGCCATGCCGTCGGAGCTGCTGCGCGAGAACGAGACGCTGCGCCTGCGGCTGGTGGAAGCGGAGGAGACCCTCGAGGCCATCCGCACCGGAGAGGTCGACGCCATCGTCGCCATCGGCCCGGAGGGGGAGCAGGTCTTCACCTTGATGGGCGCCGAGCGCCCGTATCGGGTCCTCATCGAGGCGATGCAGGAAGGGGCGGCGACGTTGGACCAGGAAGGCATCCTCCTGTACGCCAACAACGGCCTCGCCCGGATGGTCCGGACCCCGCTCGAGGACATCGTGGGGACCCCGTTCATACAGCACGTCCACCCCTCGGAGCAGGAGGCGTTCGCGCGCCTCTTCCGAGCCGGGCTCTCGCTGCCGGTCCAGGAGGAGCTCGCGTTGCGGGGCCCGCGCGACCGCCGGATCCCCGTCCGCGTGTCGGTGACCCCGCTTCCCCACGAGAGCTACGCGTGCGTCGTCGTCACGGACCTCTCCCACGAGCGCAAGCGCGACGAGGAGCGTGAGCTGCTCGCCCGGTTGCCGCTCGCGGTGGGACAAGCCGAGGACCTCGGCGAGGCCCTCGTCCTCGTGCTCCAGATGGTGGGCGCGAGCACCGAGTGGGACGCCGGCGAGGTCTGGATCCCCCGCGGGAACAGCCTCCGCGTCGTCAGCTCCTGGCGCCGCTCGGGCAAGGTCGACGAGTTCCTCGCCGCCGGAAAACGGGTCATCCAGCGGCGGGGGAGCGGCGTGGCCGGCGACGCGTGGGCGGTCGGGCATCCGGTCATGTCCCCGCTCTCCGAGGACCTCTCCGAACGGGCCGAGCTGGCCGCGGCGTGCGGGCTCCAGGCGGGGGTGGCCTTTCCGGTGTTCTACCGCGAGGATCTGATCGCCGTGGTGGTCTTCTACGTCACCGACGCCGACCAGGTGGACGAGCGGCGGATGAGCGTCATCCAGGCCGCCGTCGCCCCGATAGCACCCATGGTGCAGCGCCGCCGGGTCGAGGACCAGGTGGCCGCCTCCCTGCGGGAGAAGGAGACGCTCCTGAAGGAGGTCCACCATCGGGTGAAGAACAACCTCCAGGTGGTGTCGGCCCTCCTCGCGATGCAGGCGCGCCGGGCCAAGGATCCGCAGGTCCGCACGCACCTGCGGGACAGCGAGGCGCGCGTCCGGTCGATGGCGCTCATCCACGAGAGCCTCTACCGGTCCCCCGACCTCGCCAGGATCGACTTCCGCGCCTACCTGCAGAACCTCAGCGAGGCGATGATCTCCGCGTACACATCCAGCACCGCGTCCATCGCGGTGTCACTCGACGTCCTGCCGGTGCGGATGGATCTCGACGTCGCGGTGCCGCTGGCGTTCCTGGTGAACGAGCTCCTCACCAACGCGCTGAAGCACGCGTTCCCCCAGGAGACCGGGAACGTGCGCATCTCCCTGACGCGGCCCGACGCCGACCACCTCGTGCTCGAGGTGTCGGACGACGGCATCGGCGCGCCCGCCGGGGTCGAGCGGGAGGGGAGGACGATGGGCATGCAGATCGTGCGCACGTTGATGACACAGTTGGAGGCGGACATGACCGTGACGCGCGGCCCCGGCACCACGTTCCGCTTCACCTTCCCCTTCTCCGGTGCGCCGTGATCCTCGTCGTCGAGGACGAGCCCATGATCCGGATGGTCCTGCGCGAGGTCCTCTCGGATGACGGGTTCGAGGTGATCGAGGCGAAGGACGGCGCGGAGGCGCGCGCCCGGTTCGGCCCCGACGTCGACGTCGTCCTGCTCGACATCCGGCTCCCCGACGCAGACGGGCTCACGCTGCTGAAGGAGTTCAAGCAGGCGCGCCCCACGTGTGTCGTGGTGATGATGACCGGCCACGGCGTGCACGACATCGAGGAGGACGCCACGCGCCTGGGGGCCGACCGCTTCCTCCACAAGCCGTTCGACGTCGACGACCTGAGCCTGCTCGTGCGCGAAGTGACGCCGGTCCGGTGAGAGGGTGGCGGTGAGCCGACGGCGCGCGTCCGTCGGCCCACCGGACGGAGGCTACGCGCGCTCGATCTGGTAGCTGACGGTCACGTCGAGCTTCCGGTCCCGCAGGATGCGCTGGTAGTTGCCGATGCCCCAGTTGCCCGTGTTGGAGAAGCTGTTGTTGAAGGAGGCCGTCTCGTCCTTGTCGAGGTTGTCCTTCTCGCTGACGCTGGCCTCGACGGTGAGGGAGTCGCCGACGTTCTTCGTGACCGTGCGGGTCGCGTTGTTCAGGATGATGGTCTCGCCGTCGGCCGTCTTGCGCGCGTTGTTGATCGAACGCGAGCCCTCGCCCCCGATGGGCTCGCCGTCGAGGAGGAAGTCCCAGTAGAGCTCGCCCTTGCCGGTCCACTCCCCGTTGTTGACGACGCGGATGGATGTGAAGGTGACCTTGAGATCGGGCATTACAACTCCAGTTCAGGCCGGAGCAGTGGATTCCGCTCCGGGCGTTTTCGAGATACCGCACCCGATCCTCCGGCGACAAGCCGAACGGGTGTGCGTCCGGCCGATACCAGGCGCTCGTTCACGCCGCGCGCGCCGTGTTCGTGCGGTAGAAACCACCTGCGAAGCACGGTTGTGAATTTGCCTGCCAACGATCGGGAGAGCCCACCCGCCGTCGTGGCGCGCGGCCGTCCTTGGCCTGGGGGCCCCGGCCCAGCGACGCGAAACCGGGTTCGTAATGCGCCTCACAAAGAACCGGACCCACCCGAATTCCTCATCTACCGGGGAAGGGTGCAAAGTCGGCGATCGGCCCGGCGGAGGGAGGAGCGCTCGGTTGGCATCCCGCAACGGGAGGGCTACCGTACCGGCTTCCCTCACCCAGGACATCGACACCATGAGCCTCCGCTCACTGAACTTGCTTTTTGGTCTTGCGATGCTCGGCGCGCTCTCCGGCTGCGGTCAAGACGACGGCAAGGATGACACCGGTGAGACCGTCGACAGCGGTGACACCGACGACACCGACGACACCGACGACACCGACGACACCGACGACACCGACGACACCGACGAGCCGGCGGACGAGATCTGCGACAACGCCGCGGACGACGACGGCGACGGCGCCACCGACTGTGACGACACCGACTGCGCGGGCGACGCCGCGTGCGCCGCGCCCACCGTCGAGACGGACTGCGACGACACGCTGGACGACGATGGCGACGGTGCCATCGATTGCGACGACACCGACTGCGCGGCCGACGCCGCGTGCGCCGCGCCCTCTGTCGAGACGGTCTGCGACGACACG
>JAKFCH010000209.1:0-3971 GCA_036676765.1 Deltaproteobacteria bacterium | reverse complement strand
GGCGCGGCGGGCGGCCGCCCCCGCGGCCGAAGCGCGCGCGGAGCTCGCCCTCCGCGAGCACGTACGCCGGCTCCCGTCGGCCCACCCCCTCCGGGCCCTCGACGATCGCTTCCTCCGGGGCACGGGCGCGATCACGCTCGTGACCGATCCCCCGGGCGCCCTCGTCACGGTCGAGCGCTACGAGGAGATCGCCAACCGCCTCGTGCTCCACCCCGCCGGTTCGCTCGGCCACACACCGCTCCACGCGGTCGACCTCGCGCCGGGCAGCTACCGCCTTCGCCTCGAGGCGAAGGGCCGCGCCCCCACGCTGTACCCCGTGCACATCGGGCGGCACGAGCACTGGGACGGCGTCCCGCCGGGCGGCACCGCCCCGCTCCCCATCCGGCTCCCACCCTCCGACGCGCTCGGCCCGGACGATCGGTACGTCCCGGGAGGCTGGTTCGCGGCGGGGTCGCTCACCTGCAACGCGGGCGTGTGGCCGCGTCGCTTGTGGTGCGACGGCTTCGTGATGCGCCGCTTCCCGGTGACGGCCCGGGAGCTCCTGTCCTGGCTCGACGCCCTCGTCGACGCGGGGGATGAGGAGCGGGCCCTCGCGCTCGCGCCACGATCGACGGGGCGGGTGGGCGTCGGCCCTCTCCACTACCCACGCGGCGCGGACGGGCGCTTTCGATCCATGCTCCCCCCGGCCCAGGCGGACTGGCCCGCGCTCCGCGTCCCGTTCGCCACCGCCGTCGCCTACGCGAACGCGCTCCGCGCGGAGGAGGGCCTGTCGTGGCGCCTCCCCATGGAGCTCGAGTGGGAGAAGGCCGCCCGCGGGGTGGACGGGCGGGCGTACCCGTGGGGCCGCCGCAGGACGTTGCGCTGGGCCAACCTCGAGCTGACCGACGGCGAGGGAGCCCCGACCTCGGTGGACAGCTTCCCCTACGACGAGAGCCCATACGGCGTGCGCGGCGTCTCGGGGAACGCCTCCGACTGGGTCCCGGATCCCATGCAGCCCCTCGGCCCCGAGCTGCCGGACGACCGCGTCGTGGTGGTGGACCCCTCACCGGACCGCCACTCCGCCCCCATCGGCGTCTGCCGCGGCGGCGGATTCGAGGGCCGGGATCCCCACCTCGCCTCCCGCGAGCAACCGGCCACCGGATTGGTCCGCCCGACCCTCGGCTTCCGCCTCGCGCGCTCGCTCGGCTGAGCTCCTACGGCGTGACGACCTCGATCGTCGCGAACCCGATCCGCAGCTGCCCCGCGTCGAGCCGGCGCTCGAACAGGCAGTCCGTGCCGGGCACGCCGGCGTCCGCGAGCTGCCGCCGCGCGCGGAACAGGTGCGTGTGGAGCAGGTTCGCGTCGACGCGCAGGCGGCGACAGAGCTCGTCCTGGTGGATCCACCCGCGCTCCGCGGTCGGGAGCGTGCCCTCCTGCTCGTCGGCGAGGCGGTGCCGCGCGAGCGTCAGGAGCGTGTAGGCGTGCGCGCGCGCCCGGGGGGTGAAGGACCGGTCACCCCAGAGGACGGTGAGCTCCACGTGCTCCTCGTCGCGGCTCACGGCGAAGCGCAGGGACACGCTCGCGCCCGCCTGCTCCTCGGGCGAGTGCTGCGTGGCCATCACGGCGCTCGGGAGCGAGAGCCGCCAGAGCCGGCCACCCGCCTCCACGACCTCGCCGTCGCGGGCGGGGCTGTCGTCATCCCCGCGGCGGCGGCGCCACCCCTCCGGATCGTCGTAGACCACCACCACCGCGGGGGCCTCGCCCTCGGGCAGGGTGATCACGCCCTCCTCCTCCTCCACGGTGGCTCCGCCGTCGAGGGGCACGGCGGCGGCTTGCGGCGGCGCCACCGAGGCGAGCCGCCACGCGCAGCCCGGCCCCGCGAGCTCGATCCGGCTACCCACGCGCAGGGGGGCCTCTCCCCCCGGGGGGAGCTGCACGCCGTCCACCCAGGTGCCGTTGCGGCTCCCGAGATCACGGATGAACCAGCCTTCTGCTCGATGGGACAGCTCGGCGTGCCGCGTGGAGATCCGGGGCGCGTCGAGCCGCAGATCCGCCTCGGTGGCGCGGCCCACGAGGTGGCGGACCCGGAGCGTGACGATTCGGCCGGTGTCGATGTGTTCGAGGCGTGCGATACCACCCCTGTAGCTCGGGTTTCCCCGAGTGGAAAGGCGCCGCTGCAAGCGAATGCAAGCGGTCCGGAGGTCGGTCGTGACGCCGAACCGCACCCACGCGACCGGGCGCTGCCAAAAAGCGAGAAGGCCCCGGGAGAGCACGAGGCTCCCCGGGGCCCGAGCGGCGGCGCGCTTAGTAGATCGACAGCGTGTAGGGGCCCGCGGCCGTGCCGTACCCGTCGATGCCGATGATGACGAGCTGCCCTTCGTTCAGCGTCACGGTCGCGAGCGAAGCGGTGCTCTCACCGGAGTCGTCGTCACAGCCGAGCGACGCGCCGTCCGCGGCGTAGAGGCCGATGATCGTGTCGTGGCCGGTGCCGGAGAGATCGAACGTCCAGTCGCCCGTGGACGGCGCCACCCAGGAGTAGGCGACCTCTTCCGCGGAGGAGCTGCCGCACGACGGGGTGAGGTCGTTGACGCTGCCCGTCGTGTCGCCGGTGGCGACCGCCGCGCCGGTCGCGGAGCCGAGGTCGAAGTCGGCGAGCGACGTGTCGCAGACGGGGTCCGCGGCGCACTCGCTGTCGAGGCAGTCGGTGGCGCCGTCGAGATCGTCGTCCGCGGCGTCGTCACACACCGACTCGGGGAGGCACATGCTCACCCCGGCGCAGTCCGTGTCGTCGCAGTCGATGGCCCCGTCGAGGTCCTCGTCACCGCCGTCGTCGCAGTCCACCTCGGCGCTGGCCCACACGTTGAGCGTGTAGTCACCCGACTCCGCCGCGTCGTAGCCGTCCACGTGGACCACGACCTCTTCGCCCGCGAGCACGGTGAGGCTCACCTGGGAGGTGAACCCGTCGGAGTCGTCGTTGCAGTCGAGCTCGCTGCCGGCGCATTCGCCGGTCTCCACGGCCAGGATCGTGTCGAACGCCGAGCCCGCGGTGTCGAAGGTGTAGACGCCGTCCGCCGGCGCGGTCCACAACCAGCTCACGTCCTCCGCGGGGTAGCTGGAGCAGGTGGCGGAGTAGTCGTCGACCGCGCCGGCCGTCGAGCCGGACGCCACGGCCGCGCCGACGAGGCCGCCGAGGTCGTCGTCCGCGCAGGGGTTGGTGCAGGCGAGGTCCTCGTCGCAGTCGCCGTCGTCGCAGTCGGTGAGGCCGTCGGCGTCGCTGTCGATGCCGTCGTCGCACACGAGGTCGAAGCACGCCGCGTCGGCGCCGCAGTCACCGTCGTCGCAGTCGCCGAAGCCGTCGCCGTCGTCGTCGGCGCCGTCGGTGCAGTCGAGCTCGGCGCCGGAGTAGACCGAGAGGACGTAGTCGCCCGTGCCGCTGTAGCCGTCGACCACGAACACGACCTGCTCGCCCGCGACCGCGGTGAACGTCACCAGCGACTGGGTGCTCTCGCCGCCGTCGTCGTCGCAGGTGGCCTCGGTGGCGCAGTCCGTGCCCCAGAGGGAGAGCACGGTGTCGAAGGCCGAGCCGTCGGTGGTCACCGTGTAGGTGCCGTCGGCCGGGGCGGTCCAGCCCCAGGAGACGTCCTCGGGCGAGGAGCTGCCGCCGCAGCTGGTGACGTAGTCGTCAACGCCGCCGAGCGTGGTGCCCGTCGCGAGGCCGTAGCCGAGGTCCGAGCCGAGGTGGTCGTCGGCGCAGGTGCTCACCACGAGGCAGGCGGCATCGGCCGCGCAGTCGGTGTCGTCGCAGTCGACGGCGCCGTCGCCGTCGTCGTCGAGCGTGTCGTCGCAGACCGTCTCGAGGGGGGGCAGGGCGCAGGCGGCGTCCGCCGCGCAGTCGGTGTCGTCGCAGTCGATGGCGCCGTCGCCGTCGTCATCGAGCGTGTCGTTGCAGACCGTCTCGACAGAGGGCGCGGCGCACGCGGCGTCGGCCGCGC
>JAKFCH010000208.1:0-19391 GCA_036676765.1 Deltaproteobacteria bacterium | reverse complement strand
CTGCTCGGGGTCTGGGGCCCTCGGCCCCAGCCGGGTGTGGGGCGGAGCCCCGCGACGTGATCGGGGAGTTTCATCGTTCGGGGTCGGCCGGCGCAGCCGGACGGTGGGGAACTCTGTGGTGAACTCCTCCTCCGGCCGGTCCCCCGGCCTCCGACTCCGGCCTCCGACTCAGAATCCGGCTGAAGTGCACAAACCCCGAACTTTACGACCCTCTCACGGTGTCCGTTTGACGTCGGACCCGACGGCACGCTATTGCCCGCGGTCGCCGTAGTCCCCAAGGAGGGTCCCCATGCTCACGCTGCTCCTCGCCGCCTCGTTCGCCCACGCCAAGCCGATGGCCTCGTCCGTGGCCACGGACGCGGGTGGCAAGCACACCGCCGACCTCGCGCTGGACGGGCTCCTGTCGACCGGCTGGGCGGAGGGGGGCGTCGGCCACGGGGATGGCGCGTGGTGGGAATTCGACCTCGCGACCCCCACGAAGCTCGAGGTCGTCTCCTTCTGGGGTGGCAACCTCTCCGAGGGCAAGAAGTCCTTCCGCGAGTACGCCCGCCCCAAGCTCGTGCGCCTCTTCGTCGACGGCGTGCAGCAGGGCGAGAAGGACGACGAGGGCAATTTCAAGGGCTTCCGCCTCCAGGACGAGCTGAAGCGCATCGACATCCCCGTGGATGTCCCCGCCGCCCGCAAGGTGCGCATCGAGGTCGTCGAGGCCTTCGAGGGCTTCGTGTTCGCCGATTGTTACTTGAGCGAGGTCGCGGTCAACTTCACCGAGGGCGAGCGCGGCCGCGCCGTCGAGAAGGTGGACGCCTGGCGCGCCTCCAAGGAGGGCGCGAAGCTCCTCGAGAAGCACGAGGCCGAGGTCATCGAGGCGTTCACCACGCACAAGGCCGACGAGGACGAGAACGTCGCCCTCGACTTCCTCATGGCCGCCGCGGGTGACGGCCCGACCTACCTCCGCAAGAAGGTGACCTCGCTCGTCCCCGAGGGCTACCGCACCGCCGCGATCGTGCCCGACGACAAGGCGATGGAGGCCCTCCTCAAGCTGAAGGATCCCAACGGCATCCCCGGCCTCGAGATGGCGGCGCTCCGCTCGATCGGCAAGCAGCAGAAGGAGATCCGCGAGAACATCGAGATCTTCTACGCGTACCAGGAGCTCACCAGCGGCGGGCGTCGCAACATCCGGGCGTGGGGCGAGGCGGGCTGGGAGGTCGGCGCGCTGCGCGGCTTCGGCGAGCCGATGCCGCTCGAGATCGATCGGTTCGGGCAGCTCTACGTGGGAGACGTCGGGAACAACCGCGTGCAGATGTTCGATCAGGAGGGCCTCTCCGCCAAGCAGTGGGGCGCGAAGCCCGACGTGTCGAACCTCTGGTTCGACGGCCGGCGCACGTGGTACGCCGCCGGCAGCGGCGCGGGGGACGAGCAGGGCAGCTTCGTCAACCCGGTGGACGTGGAGCTCATCCCCGGGAAGGAGGCGGACAAGTTCGCCACCCTCGATGCCACCGGGCGCGTCCAGATCTTCGACGAGGAGGGGCGCCCGCTCATCGGCTGGACCGTCCGGGTCGATCACAAGTTGCAGGCCAAGGTGGGCGGCGAGGGGTACCTCGCGTGGGTTCCCCAGCGGAAGCAGCTCGTGGTCTTCCTCGGGGACACCGCTACCGTCTTCACGCTCGACTCCGAAGAGGTCGCGCGGTGGGAGGTCAAGGACGGCACGCCGAACGCGGTGGAGGTCGGCAAGGACGGCAAGCTCTACCTGGCCTTCGGCTCGAACGTCACCCAGTACGGCACCGACGGCTTCCGCTACGCCACCGTGATCGGGGACGACATCCTCGGCGAGGGCTTCGAGGATCTCGACCTCACCCGCGACGAGGCGGGGCGGCTGTGGGCGCTGACCGACACCGGCTGGGTCTTCAACTTCAAGAAGCCCGGCAAGCTCGACTGGAAGGTGAAGGTGAGCGACGTCGCCTTCCAGCGGCCCCGCTTCGCGGTGTCGCAGGGCATGGTGTTCGTCACCGACCGCGACCGGATCGTGAAGGCCGACGCGCTGCAGATCCGCGCCGACGAGGAGGACGCCAAGAAGGCCGAGGCGGCCGCGAAGAAGGAGGGCAAGGAGTGATCCTCCTGCTCCTGGCCTTCGGGTGCGGCGGGGAGGCGCCCGTCGACTCCCCCGCGCCGCCCGCCGGCACAGCAGCGCCCGCGGCCTCGGCGGCGCCCACCGCCACCGCGTCGGCCACGGGCGTCCCGGCGGCCGACACCGTGTGGACCGCCGACAACATCGATCAGCTCGTGCCCGTCGCGCCCGAGCGGCGCACCACGGTGGGCCGCCCGATCCCGGCGCTCCCGGAGTACGACGCCACGCTCCAGACGCTCGGCAAGATCGTCGAGACCTGGGCCGGCGATCCCGAAAATCCCTGGGCGATCGCGCACGGCCTCCTCGCGCGCGGCCCGAGCTTCCGCCTCGTCGACGACCGCGAGGCCCTGCCCCACCTGTTCACGGCCTACGCCGAGCCGCGCCCTGTCGCGTCCTCGACCGGCGGCACCCACACGCTCGTGGGCTTCCCCAAGACCCTCGGCGCCGTGCGGGTCGAGCCCCACACCGACCTGCTCCTCAAGAACCTCGGCGAGATCGGGGTTGCGCCCGACGCCACGTTCCCCTCGCGCGCCGGCACGGTGTCGGTGGCCGACCTGTACCGCTACACGTTGCTCAAGACCTACCTGGTCCCCGCCACGAACAAGAGCTCCTACGACGGCACCAACGACATGCCGTGGGGCGTGCAGGCGCTCGCCCAGTGGGCGCCCCCGGGCGACCTCCACTGGATCGCCACCGACGGCACGCCGATGGACCTCGACTTCCTCGCGAGCTTCACCGTGAAGGTGCTCACGCAGGAGAGCCGGTTCCTGTTCGACGCCATGCAGAAGCGCCAGTCTTTCGAGCGCAAGGGCCAGGCGCTGTTCTCCTACGCCTGCGGCGGTGCGCACCTCCTCCAGGGCGCGAGCTACGCCGTCGCGCGCGGTCACGGCACGCCGCTGGACCGCAAGGCGGTCGAGGCGCAGGTGCCGCTCATGTTCTACCGGCTCCCGATCGAGCTCGGCATCTACGACGCCGCGCTGAAGCAGAGCCCGAAGCACAAGATCCGCCTGCTCGTGCAGCGGATGAAGTTCCTCGGCCACTTCCTCGAGTCGATGGGGAAGATGGAGGCCATGGGCCTCTACGTGCCCGACGAGAAGCAGACCCAGCTCCTCGAGGGCGCCGCCCAGAACCTGGTCCTCACGGTCGAGGCCCTCCAGAAGGCGGGCACCTTCGACAACATGGAGACCCTCCGCGCGAAGGACGAGCAGCTGTTCCTCGACGTGGTCGGGGACTCGTGCCACGCCGTTCGTGGCCTCGAGCTCGCCCTGGGGCGCGGCACCGTCGCCTGGTAGGGGCCAGGGGAGGCCGGAGGGAGAAGGCCGCTTGGGCCCTCCCGTGGCGCTCACCCCCGGCGCTACCGACGGACGAACCGCTTCACCGCCTCGACCTGGTCCGCGGTCCACGCGCATTCGGCGAGGCGAGGCAGGTCGAGGGTCGGGAGGAGCGCGCTTCCGTCACGACGCTGGTATCCGTGCTCCTGCAGCTCCCACACCTGGATCGTGCCGGACTCCCAGATCCACACCTCCGGCACTCCGAGGCCCTCGTAGACCTCCAGCTTGTCGAGACCACCCGAGGTGAAGACCACCTCGATCGCGAAGTCCGGGCGGGCCTTGGGCAGCCGCCCGACGAAGTAGCACTCGTCGGGCTCCAGGCCGCGCTCCTTCGGGGCGCTCCGCAGGGTCCACGAGCCGACACCGGTCAGGTCGATCTCTCGAAGGAAGGTCCGCCCGCCTCTTGATCCCCCCGCGGGCTACTCCGCGCCTTCCAGCTCGGCGGCATTGATCTCGGCCACGCGGTCCTGGATGTGCTGCTGGGCCTGCGTGACGAGCAGGAGCCGCACACCCATCGCCACGCCCTCGAGCTTGGAGCCCGGCGCACCGGCGAGGGCGGCCTCGCCCTGGGCGCGCACGAGCGCGGCGCCGCGCGGACGGCCGTGGAACGTGAGGGCCACGGCGGTGAGCTCGGCCGCGCGGGCGAGGGCGGCGCGGTCGCCGTCATCGAGGGCGCGGTCCGCGGTCTCGGTGTAGAGGGCTTCGAGCGCGGCGTCGCGAGCGGCGTCGTCCTCGGCGGCGGTCAGCACCGCGGGCATCTTCTGGATCCCCTGGGTGAGGGCGGCGTTGTCGAGCACGCCGAGGGGCGCGAGCCAACGGGGATTCGGATCCTCGCCCTCGTCGACCGCGGGCGGGGCGCTCGCGAGGGGGTCGAGGATGCGCGCGCTCTGGAGCGTGGCGGCGGGCACGTGCTCGAGGAAGTGGGTCCAATCGTGCTTGTGCTCCCCGCCCGCGAGGAAGCGCTCGGCGTAGTGGAGGCCGGCGACGTAGGGGATCTCGACGAGATCGCCGCGGCTGGTCGCCTGCTTCCACACCTCGCGGAGCTCGCCGCGGGCGAGGTGGCCGTGCTGGGTCTGCTTCGCTCGGCCCGCTCCGAGGATGATGCCGAGGGCGCAGTTCCCGCCGGCGTCGCTCGTCGTGATGAGCAGCTCCATGTCGCCTTCCATGTCGGGGAGCGAGATGAACGCCCGCGAAGGGAGCGCCTCCTCGGTCTTGCCGAGCACGAACGCGCGGGGGGGCGCGGCCTCCTCGATCTTCACGCCGCGGGACTTCAGCTTGTGGAGCGCGGCGGCGGCGGCCTTCTTGAGCTCCTTCGGGGCGGTCACGGACTGGAGCGCGCGCGCGTTACCGAGCGCGGCCGCAGCGGCGATGGCGAGGTGCGGATCGGGGAGGGACGCCAGATCCCCCTTGCCCTCGTGGGCCCAGGCGACGGTGGCGGGGTCGGCCGTGCGCTCGACGACGTTCTTGAGGGCGGCGGGATCAGGCATGGGAGGGCTCCGAGGGGGCGACGGCGCGGCGGCTCTCTTGCTCGAGCGCCTGGTTTACGGTGATGGCGGCCATGTTGACGATGTCCGAGACGGTGGAGCCGAGCGCGAGCACGTTGACCGGCTGGGCGGTGCCGACGAGCACCGGGCCGACCGCCGTGGCGCCGCCGAGCTCGCGGAGGAGCTTGTAGGCGATGTTGCCGGCGCCGAGGGTCGGGAAGATGAGCACGTTCGCATCCCCTTGGATGGCGGAGAACGGAAAGTCGGTGCTGGCGAGCTCGTGGTTCACCGCGGTGTCGGCCTGCATCTCGCCGTCGATCACCAGGGCGGGCCACGCATCCTTCACGATGCGGATGGCCTCGCCGACCTTGTTGACGTCGGGGTCGTTGCGGTGCTCGCCGAAGTCCGAGTACGACAGCATCGCGACGCGCGGCACGTAGCCGAACGACTGGGCGAGGCGCGCGGTGTTGATCGCGATCTGGGCGAGCGCCTTGGCGTCCGGGTTGCGGTTGACCGTGCAGTCCCCGAAGAACAGGCGGCGCTGCTTGAACAGCATCATGTAGACGCCGCTCACGACGGAGACCGAGGGCTGCCGCCCGATGATCTGGAGGGCGGGCCGCATGGTCTCGGCGTACGCCGCGAGCAGGCCGCCGAGGAGGCCGTCGGCGTCCCCCTCGCGGACCATCATCGACGCGTAGACGGTGTGGCGGTGGAGCGCGGCGCGCACCGCGTTCTGGGTCATGCCCTTGCGCTGCCGGCGGGCCCACAGCGCCTCCATGTAGCGCTCGAAGCGGTCGTCCTCGCGCACCTCGGCGATCTCCATGTTGGACACGTCGATGTTGTGCTTGGCCGCGCGGTTGAGGATCTTCCACTCCTCGCCGACGAGGATCGGCTTGCAGATGCCCTCGTCGACGAGGATCTGCGCCGCGCGGAGCACCTTCGGGTTCGACCCCTCGGGGAACACGATGCGGCGCGGGTTGAGGCGCGCGCGGTTCATGATCGGGCGGAGGATCTCCTTGCTGCGCGCGAGGAGCCGCTCGAGCCGCTCGCGGTAGGCGTCGAGATCGGCGATCGGCAGGCGCGCCACGCCGGACACCGCGGCCGCCTCGGCCACCGCCGGCGCGACCCAGAGGAGCACGCGCGGGTCGAAGGGCTTCGGGATGATGTAGTCGGGGCCGAACTGCAGGCTGGAGAGCCCGTAGGCGGCGAGCACCTCGTCGGGCACGTCCTCCTTCGCGAGCGCGGCGAGCGCGCGCACGGCGGCGACCTTCATCTCCTCGTTGATGGCGCGGGCCCGGCAGTCGAGCGCGCCGCGGAAGAGGAAGGGGAACCCGAGGACGTTGTTCACCATGTTCGGGTAGTCCGAGCGCCCGGTCGCGATGATGGCGTCGGGGGAGGCCGCCTTTGCGTCCTCGTACGTGATCTCGGGGTTCGGGTTCGCCATCGCGAACACGATGGGACGCGGGCGCATCGTCTTCAGCATGTCGCCCTTGAGGACGCCGCCGACGGAGAGGCCGATGAACACGTCCGCGCCGACGAGCACCTGCCGGAGGTCCTTCGGCTCGATGCCCTGGGCGTAGCAGCTCTTCTCCGGGAAGTTGTGCTCCTTGCGGCCCTCGTAGACGAGGCCCTCCGCGTCGCACATCCAGATGTTCGAGTGGGCGATGCCGAGGCTCACGAGCAGGTTCGCGGTCGCGATGGCGGCGGCGCCGGCGCCAGAGAACACGACCCGGGTCTCGGAGAGGGTGCGATCGGTGAGCGCCACCGCGTTGAGGAGCCCCGCGGCCGCGATGATCGCGGTGCCGTGCTGATCGTCGTGGAACACCGGGATGTCGAGGATCTTCTGGAGTTCGCGCTCGATGTGGAAGCAGTCGGGGCTCTTGATGTCCTCGAGGTTGATCCCGCCGAAGCTCGGCGCGATCGCCTTGACCGCCGCGATGACCTCTTCGGGGGTGGTCGCGTCGAGCTCGATGTCCACGCTGTCGATGTCGGCGAACTTCTTGAAGAGGTTGGACTTGCCCTCCATCACCGGCTTGGCGGCGAGGGGGCCGATGTTGCCGAGGCCGAGCACCGCGGTGCCGTTGGTGACGACCGCTACGAGGTTGCCCTTGGCGGTGTACTTGTAGGCGTCGTCCGGGTTGCGGTGGATGGCGAGGCACGGCTCGGCGACGCCGGGCGTGTAGGCCAACGAGAGGTCACGCTGCGTGAACAGCGGCTTCGTGGGGACGATCTCGATCTTCCCGGGCCGGCCCTCGGAGTGGTAATCGAGGGCGTCGGTTTTCAGGCTCACGGGGGGCTCCGGTTGAGACGCGCCTGACTAACCCGTCGGGTGTCACGCCTCGATCGTCTCTCCCCAGGCGCGGGCGATCTGCAGCTCGCCGCCGTGGATGAGCTCGGCGTTCGGCGAGCCGCACACGGGGCAGGGGTGCTCGTCCTCCGGGTACTCCGCGCCGCAGTCCTTGCACTTGAGCAGGGGGTCGACGAGGGTGATCCGGACCTCGACGCGCGGGAGCAGGCCGCACAGCGCCGCGTACAGATGCTCGGGGTCCAGATCCACCTGCTTCCCGAGGTGCACCTCGATGCCGTCGAGCCGGAACCCGTTGTCCGGCAGCTGGGCATGGAGGCCTTCGATGAGGTGAATCGCGATCTCGGAGATGGACATGCCCCCCAGTGTATCGGGGAGGGAGGCCGGACGGACGCAAAGGCGTGGTGTCGGGGGTTATCCGAACACGCCCCATGCCCCTCCTCCCTCCCGACGGCACGATCACCGCGCTGCTCGGGCCCACCAACACCGGAAAGACCCACCGCGCCATCCAGCGCATGCTCCAGCACCGCAGCGGCATGATCGGCCTGCCGCTCCGTCTCCTGGCGCGCGAGGTCTACGATCGCATCAGCGCGGAGAAGGGCGAGAACGCCGTCGCGCTCGTCACCGGCGAGGAGAAGCGGATCCCCGCCAACCCGCGCTGGTACGTGTGCACCGTGGAGGCGATGCCGGTCCACCGGCCCGTGTCCTTCCTGGCGGTGGACGAGATCCAGCTCGCCGGGGACAGGAACCGCGGCCACGTCTTCACCGACCGGCTCCTCAACGCGCGCGGCGTTCGGGAGACGATGTTCCTCGGTAGCGACACCATCGCCCCGTTACTCGAACGCCTCGTACCTACCGCGCAGATCGAGCGGCAACCGCGGTTCTCCAAGCTCTCCCACCTCGGCTACCGCAAGCTCGGCTCGCTGCCGAAACGGGCGGCCATCGTGGCCTTCTCGGCCTCGGAGGTCTACTCCCTCGCGGAGCGCCTCCGCGCGCGGCACGGCGGCACCGCGGTCGTGCTCGGCGCGCTCTCGCCGCGCACGCGCAACGCCCAGGTGGCGATGTACCAGGCGGGCGAGGTGCCCTACCTCGTCGCGACCGACGCCATCGGCATGGGCCTGAACATGGACATCGAGCACGTGGCGTTCTCGGCGTTCCGCAAGTTCGACGGGACCGGCTTCCGCGGCCTCTCGCCGGCCGAGGCGGGCCAGATCGCCGGGCGCGCGGGTCGCTTCCGTCGCGACGGCACCTTCGGCGCCACCGGGGATCTCGGGGGCCTCGATCCCGAGCTGGTCCACGCGGTCGAGGGGCACGCCTTCCCGCCGCTCAAGCGGCTCTGGTGGCGCCATTCGGACCTCGACTTCACGTCGGTGAGCAGCCTGCTCGAGAGCCTCGCGCGGCGCCCGCCCTCCGGCCTCCTGACGCAGGCGCGCGACGAGGAGGACGAGCTCGCTCTCCACGCCCTCGCCGCGATGCCCGAGGTGCTCGCCACGGCGCGCGGCCCCGACGCGGTACGCCTGCTCTGGGACATTTGCCAGGTCCCCGACTTCCGCAAGCTCCTCACCGACGCCCACATCCAGCTCCTCTCGCGCATCTACGGGCACCTCGCCGGGCGGGGCGTGATCCCCGACGCGTGGGTGGGCCGCCAGCTCGAGCAGCTCGACCGCGTCGACGGCGATCTCGACATGCTGATGACGCGCCTCTCCCACGTCCGCACGTGGACCTACGTGTCGGGCCGCTCGGCGTGGTTCGACGACGCCGAGGCCTGGCAGGCAAGGGCCCGCGCCATCGAGGATCGCCTCTCCGACGCGCTCCACGCGGAGCTCACGCAGCGCTTCGTCGATCGGCGTACGCTGGTGTTGAGCGCGTCACCGGGCGGCGGCGTCGGTGAGTCCGGCGAGGTGCGCGTCGGCGGCTACGTCGTCGGGACGCTCATCGGCTTGACGTGGACGGCGCAGGACGCCGATCGCCTCTCGGAGCGGGCCGCGCGGGAGACCCTCGCCGGCGATCTCGCGGACCGGGTCGAGCGCGCCGTGACCGCTCCGCACGCCGCCTTCGACGTCGACGACGAGGGGCAGGTGCGGTGGGAGGGGGGCGTCGTCGCGCGCCTGTTCGCGGGGCCGGCCCTGCTCGAGCCCGGCGTCAAGATGGCCCGCCACGACCTGCTCGCCCCGTCCGCGGTGCAACGCGTGCAGCGGCGGGTGACCGCCTTCGTCCGGGACTGGGTGGCGGCGGTGACGGCCTCCCTCCACACCCGCGAGGCCGAGGCGCTCCACGGCCCCGCGCAGGGGCTCCTCTACGCGCTCGTCCAGGGCCTGGGCGTCGTGACCGCGTACGAGGTGGCGGACCTCGTCCGCGCCATCCCGGAGCGCGATCGTCGGGTCCTCTCGCGCCTCGGGGTGCGCTTCGGCGTCGAGCACGTGTGGGCGGTGCCGATGCTCGCGGGCGCGCGCGAGCACGCGATCCTCTGGCGCATCCACCACGGCGAGGAGCGCTCGGCGGGCTTCCACCGGGTCATCGGCGCGCCGATCGTGGGCGGGGTCTCCATGCCGGTCGAGGCGCTCGAGGCCTTCGCCGCGAAGGCACGCGCCGGCGCACGCGGCGGCACCTTCGACGCCCCCACCGACCTCCCTCCCGCCGAAGCCGCCGCCGTCCTGGACGGCCTCGGCTTCCGTCGTCAGGGGGACCGTTGGACGCGGGGGCGTCGGCGGTCTTTCGCTTAGGACTCTTGCGTGCCGCGGGGGAGAAAGGCAGGTTCACCACAGAGGCACAGAGAGCCAGAGGAAAGGCAGGAAAGGCTAAGTAGAGGCGGGGAAGACAGCGGAGGTCGACCTGCCTTTCCCCCTGTCTCCCTTGTCTTTCCTTTGCTTCCCCCTGTCTCCCTCTTCTCTGTGTCCTCTGTGCCTCTGTGGTGCACCTCCGGATCCGAGTCCGGATCACTCCCGAAGCGCAAACGTACAGACCGGCACCCCCGCCACCACGTGCGTCCGCTCCGCGAGGCTCACCACGAAGCCTTCGGCTTCGGCGTGGATCTCCTCCAGCAGGGCGCCGGAGAGCGCGCGGATCTCGGCCACGCGGTCGCCGCGGGCCAGGAGCGTGCCCGGGGCGACGAGGGGGACGAGCACGCCGGTCGACGAGGCCCGTGGGCCGCTGTCCCGACGCCATGGGCCGCCGTCCATTCGGGTGGGGTGGGCGGGCGCGGGCGCCTCGATCATGCCGAGCGCATGCAGCATGCCGAGCACGGCGTTGGTGGCGGTGTCGACCGCCGCGGTGTCGAGATAGAGCCGCGGGCCCGCTTCCACCGTGACCGCGGGCACCTGGAGGCGGTTGAGCACGGCGCCGGTGAGCGAGCGGTCCAGCCGGTACCGGGCGTAGCGATCCTCCGGGTACTCGTGGAGCACGGTGAGGCCGCTGGCCGCGGCGATCGCGCGCGCGCTGCCCTCCACCGCGCCCCGGTTGCCGTGGCGGATCCCGGTGGCCCGGTCGAGGAGGGCGTAGGGGATCGACGCGGGGGCGTCGGTGTGCAGGTCCACGACGAGGTCGGGGTTGTGCGCGCACAGGTCCGTCCACACCGCGTGCGCGAGGCGCTCGGAGGGGCTGCCCGACGCGTCCCCCGGGAAGAGGCGGTTCAGGTCCTGGTCGTCCTCCGGCACCTTGCGGGAGCGCCGCTCCAACCCCTCGGGGTTGAGCGTCGGGTAGAGGTGGACCGCGCCCTTCACGAGCAGCGTGTCGAGGATGGGCAGGAGCCGGAGCACGGTCCCGACGCCGGTGCACTCGTCCCCGTGCACGTTCGCGGCGATCACCACGACCGGGCCCTTCTCGACCCGCCGCCGCTCGGCCGGGGCCGCGATCGTCACCAGGGTGAGGTCCATCCCGCGCGACCCGAGCGCGATGCGGGACACCGTTCTTGGCAATCAGGGCTCCGAGGTGGCGTCGAGCGCGCGCCGCACCGCCGCGAGGAGCTGGAGCGAGCTGAAGGGCTTCCGCAGGAGGTGATGCCCCCGGTCCTTGGGCCCGTGCCCCGCGATCCGATCGTCGGGATGGCCGGACATGAGGAGGACCCGGGTGTTCGGGTGGGTCTCCCGGACCCGGTTCGCCAGCTCGGTGCCGGACGCCCCCGGCATGACGATGTCCGTGAGCAAGAGATCGACGCTCTGGCGCATGTGGCGCACGAGCTCCAGGGCCGGCTGGGCCCCGGGCGCCGCGAGCGGCACGTAGCCGTGCTCGGCGAGGAGCTGGGTGGTGAGGTCGAGGAGCGTGAGCTCGTCCTCCACGACGAGGATGCGCTCGCCGCGTCCGCGCCGCACGCCGCTCCCCGGGTCGGGGGCGGGAACCGGGGGGGTCGCCCGGGCCGCGGGGAGGAGGAGGAGGAACGTCGTGCCGACGCCGAGCGTGGTCCGGAGCCGCACCCCGCCGCCCGCGGTCGTGATCACGTGCTCGACGATGGCGAGGCCGAGCCCGGTGCCGCGCCCCTCCTCCTTCGTCGTGAAGAAGGGCACGAACACCTGCGGCACGACGTCGTCGGTGATGCCGGTCCCGCTGTCCTCCACCTCGAGGGCCACGTAGTCCCCCGCGGGGAGCTCCATGTCGGGCTCGTCGAGGTGGCGTCGGGAGGTGCGGAGGACGAGGCGGCCGCCGAGGGGCATGGCGTCGCGCGCGTTGACGGCGAGGTTGAGCAGCACCTGCTCGAGCTGTGCCCGGGGCATGTGGACGGCGTCGAGCGGGGCGGCGAGCTCGGTGGTGAAGGCGATGTCCTCGCCGGTCACGCGCTGGAGCAGGTGGCGCAGCTCGGTGACGACGACGTTCAGGTCGAGCAGCTCGGGATCGCCCTCGTCGCGACGCCCGAACGTCATGAGGCGGCGCGACAGGGCGGCGGCGCGGGTCGCGGCGCTGTGGATCTGTTCGGCGTATTCGCGCGTCCGGGCGTCCGGCGTGCGCAGGCGGGCGAGCTCCGCGACATTCAGGATCACCGCCAGCATGTTGTTGAAGTCGTGGACGACGCCGCCGGCCACCCGCCCGACCGCCTCGGTGCGTTGGGACTGTCGGAGGCGCTCGAAGAAGGTCCGCCGCTCCTCCTCGTGCCTGCGCTCGGGTGTCAGGTCAACGAATTGGCCGAGCCAGTAGCGGGGTTGCCCGCTCCGGTCGCGGACGACATGGGCCTTGCAGCGCAGGTAGGCGGCCTGGCCGCCCTTCGTGAGGATGCGCCGCACGACGTCACGCTCGCTCACCTCGCCACGGCGCTCCCGGTCGTCGTTCTCCCGGCTGGCCACGCGCTCCAGGGGGTCGACGAGGTCCAGCCAGTCCATGGCGAGCAGCTCGGTCGGCGTGTAGCCGACGAGCCCGCACAAGGCGCGGTTCACCCGGAGGAAGCGGCCTCCCGGGGCGTTGACCGCCATCGGGAACGGCGCCTCGTGGAAGAGCGTCGAGAGCTCGTCGTCCCGGTCCGCCAGCATCGCTTCGGTGTGCTTGTTCCGGGTGATGTCCTGCACCACGACGAGCGCCCAATCCGCGCCGTCGGGGCCGGTCCAACGGCTCCCGGTGACGTGCCCCCAGACGACCGCGCCGTCCGGCCGCAGGTAGCGCTTCTCAAGGTTGACGGGGGTTCCCCGCCGCATCTCGTCGAAGCGCGCGAGGCAATCCCCCAGATCGTCGGGGTGGGTCACCTCCGTCGCCCTCATCGAGAGGAGCGCGGCCGGGGTACGACCCAACATCACGCCCATCGCCGGGTTCACTTGCTGAAACCCCAGGTGGGCGTCGAGGATGGCCATCGCGGTGGGGGACTGCTCGAACAGCGCCCGGTACCAGGCATCGGTCGCGGGAGGACCTTGATTTCCGGTAGGGGGCTCGTCCTGCACAGTGGCTTCGTACCAGAAGTCGCGCCGCCGAACAAGCACCCGGACCTGCGCAAAAGCTACGCACCCGCTGTCTCGGCACCGGGCGGCCCGCTCAATCGGCGGCGCACACCACGAACTTGAGGTACCGCCCCTCGGGAAAGTGGAGCGCGGCGGGGAAGTCGGGGGGTTGCGAGCCGTCGTGCAGCATCCGGAGGTGACGTTCGGCCTTCCGCGCCCCCGCCACGAGCATGCCCTGGAAGCGGTGCGGGCTGACCGAGCCCAGGTTGGACGCCGCGATGAGCCAGCCGCCCGGCGGGAGCACCCGGAGGGCCGCCGACACGAGGCGGGCGTAGTCCTGCTCGCCCGACCACGTGCCGTCCTTGGAGTGGGAGTGGCCGGGGGGATCGAGGAGCACCCGGTCGAAGCGCCGCCCTTGCCGGCGGAACCGGTCGAGCGCCTTGAACGAGTCCTCCGCGAGCAGCTCGCCGGGGGGCAGTCCGTTGGCCGCGAAGTTGGCCGCCGCGCGATCGAGGTAGGGTTGGGAGAGGTCGACGGTGACGGTCTCCGCGCCCTCCGCGGCCGCGGCCACCGAGAACGCGCCGGTGTGGGCGAACAGGTTGAGCAGGGAGCGGCCCTTCCAATGGGGGGCGAGCCACGCGCGGTTGTCGCGCATGTCGGGGAACAGCCCGACGTCCTTCCCGGCGCCGGGGCGCACGAGGTAGGCGATGCCGCGCTCGGTGACACGCTCCTCGGCCTCCGGGGTGCCGCGGAGCACGCGCGGCGGCGGCGTCGGGCGATCCTTCTCGCGCGGGTCGGGCCGCCAGGCGAGCAGGATCGCGCGGGGGGCCAGGATCGCCTCCACCGCGTCGGCGAGCGGGTCCAGGAGCGGCGTGAGGGCCGCCGCGTCGAGCGTGATCACCACCTGGCCGCCCCACACGTCGATGCGGACGCCGGGGAGATCGTCGTTCTCGGCGTTCACGAGGCGCCACGCCGTCGTGTCCGGGGGGATCACGCCCGCCCGGAGCGCCCACGCCGCGTCCACGCGCGCGCGGACGAGGTCCGCGTCGAGCGGACCGTCGTCCACCCGGAACCGGCGGGCGGCGATCCACCCGTCGTCCGCGAGGGCGGTGCCGAGCACCGCGCCCGATGCGGAGACGAGGCGCACGACCTCGCCGGGACGCGCGTGTCCGGAGGTGATTTCGTTCGGGTAGACCCAGGGAAATCCCTGACGCAACCACTTCTCGCTGTACCCGTTGACCGTCAGCGCGCTCGGCGCGCGATAGGATCCGGGGATGGAACGCCCGCTCTTCATGCCGGGTCACCTCGCGCTGCAGGCCGAATTCTACCAGTTCGTTCTGGCGGCCGTTTACCACGCCGACGGCCTCTGGGGTGACGCGACCTTCGACCTCTATGCGCGGGGCCTCCCCGACGGCCACGGCTACCTCGTCGCGGCGGGGCTGGGCACGCTCCTCGACCACCTCGACGCGCTCGCGTTCACCGAGGAGGAGGTGGAGCTGCTGCGGCGGGAGCCCCGCTTCGCGAAGGTCGCCCCCTCCTTCTTCGACGCCCTCCGCCGCTTCCGTTTTCGCGGGGAGGTCTCGGCGGTCCCCGAGGGCACCCTCGTGTACCCGGGCGAGCCGATCGTCCGGGTCACGGCGTCGCTCCTGGCGTGCACCCTGTTGGAGACCCGCGCCATCCAGATCGTCAGCGCCGCCACCGCCATCGCCACGCGCGCCGCGCGGATGGTGGATGTCGCGGGCGGCCACCCCGTGCTCGACTTCGGGAGCCGCCGGTGCGCCGGGCCCGAAGCCGCGCTGCTCGCGGCGCGCGCGGCGTACATCGGCGGGGTCTCCGCGACGACCAACGCCCTGGCCGCCCTCCACCTCGGCATCCCGCCGATGGGCACCATGGCGGACACCTTCCTCGCCGCCTACGGGGACGATCGGCTGGCCTTCCAGGCGTTCCGGCTCCACTTCCCCGGCCTCTCTCACCTCTCCCTCCCCGACGACGATCCGGTCGACGGCGTGAAGCGGTTCGTGCCCTTCAAGAAGGAGGTTCAGACGGTGCGCATCGACCACGAAGACCTCGACCGCGTGTCGCGCCTCGTCCGCGCCGCGCTCGATGCGAACGACATGCGCCACGTGCGCATCCTCGGCTCCGGGCACCTCGACGAGGTCCGCATCCGGCGCCTCGTCGCCGCGGGCGCGCCGATCCAGCTCTACGCGGTCGGCCGCGCGCTCGCCTCCGCGAGCGACCAGGGGATGCGCATGGCGTTCCGCATCGCCGAGATGATGCGGGGCCCGAACGCCACCCCCGTCGCCCGCGCCGGCAGCGCGCCCTATCCGGGCCGCAAGCAGATCTGCCGGTTCCCGGATCGGGACGTCCTGTGCCTTGAGCACGAGGCGTGGGGCCTCGAGCGGGCGGGCGCCGTGGCGTTGCTGCGCCCGGTGATGCGGGAGGGCGAACGCCTCGCCGCCGACCCGCCGCTCGCCCAGGTGCGCCAGCACCGCGCCGACCAGGTCGCGTCGCTGCCGGCCGCCCTACGGAGCATCGACCGTCCGGAGGCGTGGCGCGTCGGTCCATCCGATGCGCTCGCTACCCTGGCCCTCTCCGCGGGTGCTTGACAGCCTGTCAATCGTCAGAAAGCGGGCTCCCGGAGCGCGATCACCATGGTGCCGAGCAGGAGGAGGGAGTCGGTGGCCGCCTCCGTGGGCGCCACGAGGCGCGTCACGCGGTTCTCCCGGTCGACGAGGAGGGTGGCGCACGTCTCGTGCAGCGGGATGACGCTGATCGTCTGCTTCGTGGCCTGGAGCGCCGCGTGGTGGCGGCCCGTCAGCACCTTGTCGAGGGTGAAGCCACGTTCACGGGCGCGCGTGGCCCGCGGGCCGGGGAGCCAGCGGATGTTGTCCTGCGAGTTGCGGTCGGGGAGGAGCAGGCCGGGATGGTTGGGCTCGCGCCCGAACTCCACCTGCTGGCCGGTGCCGACGCCGAGGCGCACCTGCGTGTCGCCCACGAGCGCGCCGACGTAGCCCTCCTGCCCGCCGAGCGCGACGTAGCGGAGGACGCCCGCGGGCGTCTGGATCGCCATGTCGGGGAGGAGCGGGACCGGCGTGCTCGACGGGATCGGGTTGCCGCCGATGGTCACCCCGGGGGCGAGCGCGAGCACGGTGGCGCCGGCCGAGGACACGTCGACGCGGACGAGGGCGCGCTCGCTGTGGTTGAGCCAGCGGCCGTCCGGCGCGAGATCGTAGCTGTAGCCGGCCACCACCTCGGAGAGGGGCACGGCGGGGAGGGCGAGGCCCGCGACGATGAGGTCGAGCACGGAGGCCGAGCCCACGTCCAGGATGATGGTGTCGGACCCGACGGAGCGCGACGAGACCTGGATCTGCTGGTGGATGGCCGCGCGGACCGCGCCGGGCGTGCCGATCACGAGGCCGCGGCCGTTGCGCGTCCACTCGTAGCGATCGTTCGGGGACACGTTGTACGTCGAGAGCCAGAGGCGGGACGGCTCGAGGTGCGGGAGGCGATCGACTGCCTCGGCCAACGCGGGGCTACCGGGCCGGAACCCCTCGAGCACCAGCTGGCTGTTCGGGAGCAGCACGGGGACGGGATCCCCCGCGCGCCAGACCACGAGCGAGCGGGCGCGGGCCGCCGCGGCGAGCGCGTCGGGGAGCCAGGCCTGGTTCAGCGGCACGGCGCGGAAGACCTCGGTCTCCCACGGGATGCCCTTCAGGTTGTGGCGGCCCGTGGACTCCCAGGGGATCTCGGCCTGGTTGAGGCAGTGCCACGCGGGGGTCGAGAACCAGACCTCGCCCGTCGGCGTGCGCGCGATGATGCGGGCCGCGAGGTTGACGGGTTCGCCGAAGGCGTCACCCTCCATCTCCTCGACGTCCCCGGTCGCGATGCCGGCACGAAAGGACACGTCGGCGCCGCGCGCGGCGTCGTGGGCCTCGACGAGGTCCATGCAGGCGCGCACGGCGTCGGTGGCGCTCTCGAACAACGCCATGAAGCTGTCGCCGATGTTCTTGACGATCCGCCCGCCGCGGCCGGTCAGCACCGGCTCCACGTAGCGCTGGTGCATGGCGAGCAGGTTCCGGAGCCCCTCGCGGTCACTCTCCGAGGTCCGACGCGTATAGTCGGCCATGTCGGTGAAGACCACCGTGCGGGTGCGGGTGCGGGTCTGCACGCGGGGCCTCCTCGGCCGCGCGACTCTATCCGCCCGCCGGGGTCCGTGTCGACCACCGCCGGCGGATGCCCGGGTTGGAGCCTCGCTCCGCCCGGATGCCGCGCCGGCTCCGACCTTACGTCCCTTCGGGCGGCCGCCCCGTGACCGTCCATGACTGACAATCTGTCGCGGGTGGGGCCCGTTGGAGCCGGGGGCGCGACAGGCTGTCTGGAACGGGGCGTGTAAAGCGCGGTCGTGGGCCCTTTCCGGCAGGCACGGAGCTTGCTAAGGCGTCGACCCTTCCAGAACTACAGGCGAGAGGACCCACGTGCCTGAACCCTCGGCCGCATCTACCCGACGCCGCATCCTCCTCGTGCTCGGGGTGGTGGGCATCCTCGGCTTCGGCGGGGGCGCCGTCACCAACCGGGCCGTGGCGCGCCTGCTCGCGTTGCCGGACGACGCGGAGCTCCCCGACTACGTCGACGCCTCCGTGCCCGAAGAGGGCATGGCGGACGCCCCCGGGGACATGCCGGATCGTGCCCCGAAGCGCCCGCGGGCGCTGCCGTTGAAGCAGTACGCCGACGTGATCGTCCGGCGGAACATCTTCGACTCGACCGCGGTGTACGACCCCAGCGCCTTGAAGGAGGGGGATGTCGCGGGCGAATGCAAGTCCGACTCCGGCGTCCGGCTGCTCGCCACGATCGTGGCCGAGCCCCCCAGCTACTCGTCCGCGCTCATCGCCACTGGCAGCGCGCGTGACGCCAAGGCGCAGGGCTACTCCATCGGGGACACCGTGGGCGCCGAGGGCCGGATCACCCTCATCGAGCAGAAGAAGGTCTGCCTCGACGCGGGCGGCTGCATCTGCATCGGCGGCGACACCGCGCGGCCCGTCGCCGCCGCGGGGGACAAGGGCGAGGAGGGCATCTCCCAGGACGGCGGCAAGACCGTCGTCGACCAGTCCGTCATCGACGACGCGATGAACAACTTCGAGACCCTCGCGACCCAGGTGCGCGTCGTGCCGCACAAGGGCGCGGACGGCGCGATCGACGGGTACCGCCTCTCCGCGATCCGCAAGGGCAGCCTGTTCGAGAAGCTCGGCATCAAGAACGGGGACATCGTCCACGGCGTGAACGGCCAGCCGCTCACCAGCACCGAGGGCGCCCTGCAAGTCTACCAGACCCTCCGCAGCGAGCGGAGCTTCACCTTCGACGTCACCCGCCGCAATCAGCGCCAGTCGCTGGATTTCGAGGTCCGGTGAACATGAGCACCCCCATGAACAGCCCGTCTCGCTCCTCCCTCCCCCGGATGGCCCTCACCGGCATGCGCACCTTCGCGATCCTCGGCGTCACCGCGCTCCTCGCCACTGCGCTCACGGGTCCGGCCTGGGCCCAGGACGAGAAGGAAGGCAAGCCGCCGGTCGCCGGCCAGCCGCCCCCGCCTCCGCAGCAGGGGGGAGGGATGTCGGCGTCCAGGGGCGCCGAGGCGGACAAGGCCGTCAAGCCGCCCCCCGAGGCCGGCGCGCCGAGCGCGGTCGCCACGAAGAAGGTGCCCTGCGTGGAGCCCTCCACGAAGGTGACCATCGACTTCGTCGACGCCCCGTTGATGGACGTCGCCAAGTACATGGCGGAGATCACCTGCCGCAACTTCATCCTCGGGGAGGAGCTGAAGGGCCAGGTGACCATCATCAGCCACCAGCAGGTGAGCGTGGCGGAGGCCTACGAGGCGTTCCTCTCCTCGCTCGAGGTGGCGGGCTTCACGACGGTGACCGTCGGCGGCAACACCAAGATCGTGGCGACGAGCAAGGCGAGCAACGCGCCGCTCCGGGTGTACGAAGGGGACAACATCCCCGGCACCGACAACTTCGTCACGCAGATCATCGAGCTCGACAACGTCACGGTCGCCGACATCTCCACGGTCGTGAAGGAGCTCTCGGGTCCGAGCGCGAAGGTCATCGCCTACGCGCCCACGAACACGCTCATCCTGACCGACGCGGCGTTCAACATCCGCCGCGTCTACCGCATCATCAAGCAGATGGACGTGGCCGCCCCGCGCAGCCACATCGAGGTCATCCCCATCCGGTTCGCCACGGCGGCCGAGGTGGAGCGCGTCCTCGAGGAGATCTACGGCGTCGCGGCGGCCACCCCCGC
>JAKFCH010000207.1:0-5460 GCA_036676765.1 Deltaproteobacteria bacterium | reverse complement strand
AGTGGGCCATCACGTGGATGGGCGTCCCCGCGGGCTCGGCGTGGTCCACCACCGCCGGCGCGGGCCCCGACGCCACCGCCGGCGCGGCCGCGGGCTCCGTCGCGAGCGCCGCCGCCTGGGTGTTCGAGGCCGGCGCCCGGAGCGCGGGGTGGCTCGCGTCGCTCTACCCGATCGACGACCTCGTGCGGTCCGAGTGGACCGCCGGCCTCGGCTCGACGCGGTACGTCACGCGGTTCCGCGAGGGGCGGTTCGAGCAGGACCAGGACATGCGCCTCGGCGCCGATGGCGTCGTGGTGGCGCGCTCCCAGCGCTTCGACGAGGGGTGGCGGACCTCGGAGGACCGCTACGCCGGCGCCCCCGCCGCGGAGGACCCGGTCTCGGCCTTCTACCGCCTGCGCGACGAGGCCGGCCCCGTCGGCGAGCGCGTGCACTACCGGGTGTGGACGGGCCGGAAGGCCGTGCCCGTCGTCGTGTGGACGGCGGCCGCGGAGCCCTACCAGGGCCAGCCCGCCTTGCGCGTCGAGGTGCTCGCGGAACACGGGACCGAGGATGTCGAGCCCAAGATGACCGTGTGGATCACCGACGACGCCGCGCGCGTGCCACTCGCCGCCCTGGTGCACACGCGCGCGGGGCCGGTGAAGGCCGCGCTGGTCTCGCGCAGCCTCCATTGAGCGCGATGAAGCGCGTGCTCCACGTCGACACCGCCACCGAGCTCCGCGGCGGCCAGCGTCAGCTCGCGCTCCTGTTGGCCGGCCGCCCCGGGGATGCCTGGGCCGGCGTCCCCGACGCGCCGCTCGCCGCGATCGTGGGGCCTCCCGCGGTGGCGCTCCTCCCGGCCGGCGATCCCCGCAACGCCCTCCGTCTCCGCCGCGCCGCCGCCGCCTACGATCTCGTCGCCGCGCACACGCCCCACGCCCACGGCGTCGCGCTGTTCGCGGGGCGCCCGCTCGTCGTGCACCGCCGCGTCGACTTTCCGCCGCGCCACCCGTGGAAGTACGGGCCCGCCGCCGCCGTGATCGCCGTCAGCGACGCGGTCGCCGGGGTGCTCCGCGCCGCCGGGATCGCGCGCGTGTCCGTGGTGCACGACGGCGTGGAGGCGCCGCGCGCGGGCACCCCGACCGTTCCGCTCGCCCTGGCCGCCGACACCCCCCGCCCGATCTGGGGCGCGGCCGGCGCCCTCGTGCCCCACAAGGGCCACGCCCACCTCGTCGACGCGATGGCGGGCGTGCCCGGCACGCTGCTCGTCGCCGGCGAGGGGCCGCTCCGGGCCGCGCTGGAGGCCCGCGTGGCCGCCCTCGGGCTGACCGACCGCGTCCGGTTCCTCGGCGCGCTCCCCACGCTCGCGGGGTTCTTCGAATCGATCGACGCCTTCGTGCACCCCTCGGTCGAGGAGGGCCTCGGCCAGGTGGTCCTCGAGGCCATGGCCGCGGGGTGCCGCGTCGTCGCGACCACCGCCGGCGGGCTCCCGGAGATCGTCGGGACCATCGGCATGCTCGCGCCGCCGGGCGATCCCGTCGCGCTTGCGATCGCGATGTGCGCCTCGCTTGCGCGGCCGCGCGGGGAGGGGATCGCGGTCGCGGCGGGGTTCTCGGTGGCGCGCATGGTCGCGGGGACCACCTCCGTCTACGAAGCGGTGCACGCGCGCGGAGCCGGCCCAACGGGGTGATCGGGTCGAGCGGGCCCCCGCGCCGCGGCTACCGCGCCACCCGGTCGATGACCGCCCGCATCACCACCTCCCGGAAGAGCTGGTGCCGTGGGTCGGGGGTCCGGCGCGGGTGCCAGATGCACAACATCGGGAGCGTCGGCAGGTCGAACGGCGCGTCGCTCGCCACGATGGACGCCGAGCTCCGCACCAGCTCCTCGGGCACCGTCGCGAGGAGATCCGTGTTCGCGACGAGGTTCACCGCGCTGGGAAACGACGTGACCGTGGCGGCCACGCGCCGTGTGTGCCCGTGCACCGCGAGCAGGTCGTCCACGAAGCCGCGGCCCCCGCCGTCGAAGCCCACGATCACGTGGCGCGCGGCGAGGTACTGCGCGAGGGTGAGCGAGCGGCGCGGATGCCGCGCGGAGGACACCACCACGAAGCGGCGCGTGTAGAGCGGCTTCGCGACGAAGTCCGCGTAGTCGACCGAGCCGGCGATCGCCGGGAGCGGCGACAGATCGGGCCCGATCGCGAGGTCGAGCACGCCCCGCCGCCCCTCGTCGAGGCTCGCGGCGGTGAGCGATCGCACGCGGAGGTCGACGTTCGGCGCCCGCGCCCAGATCGCGCCGAAGATGGCATCGGCGAACGCCACCTGGGCCTCCTCGCCGAGCCCGATGGTGAGCTCGCCCCGCGCGGTGGCGGGATCGAAGGCGTCGGGGGGCGCGAACACGCGCTGCACGGCGCGGAGCGCGTCCGCGAGCGGCTCCGCGAGGGAGCGCGCACGGTCCGTCGGGATCACCCCGCGGCCGACGCGCACGAGGAGCGGATCCCCGAGGGTGTCGCGCAGGCGCTGGAGCGTGCGGCTCATGGCCGGCTGGGTCACGCCGACGGCGCGCGCGGCGGCCGTCACGTTGCCGAGGCGCAGCAGGGCGTCGAGAGCCACGAGCAGGTTCAGGTCGAGCGCGCGGAGATCGATGCCTTCCATGCATCGATTCTATACCAATCATGCATGGGCCCGCGGTGATCCGGCCGCCTACATGCTCGTGCAGGAGGTCCTCATGGCATTGCACGTCGTATTCGGAGCGGGTCAGGTCGGGAGCGGGCTGGCCCGCGAGTTGGTGTCACGGGGTCACACGGTCCGGGTCGTCCGGCGGAGCGCCACGCCCGTTCCGGGGTTCGAGGTGGTGAGCGGCGACGCCCGGGATCCGGCGTTCGTGGCGCGGGTGACAGCCGGCGCCGACGCGGTCTACCACTGCATCAACCCCTCGGCGTACACGGGCGCGGCGTGGGAGGCGGAGTTCCCGGTGCTCGGCGAGGCGCTGATCGGCGGCTGCGTCGCGAGCGGGGCGAAGCTCGTCTGCCTCGACAACCTCTACGCCTACGGGGTCGTCGACGGGCCCCGCACCGAGGAGACGGCGTTGGCCGCCACGGGCCGGAAGGGCCGCGTCCGCGTCGCGTGGGACGCCGCGCTCCGCACGGCCGCGAAGGATCGGGGCCTCCGCTACGCGGCCGGCCGGGCGGGTGACTTCTTCGGCCCCGGCGTCGGCGACCAGTCGCTTTTTTCGCCCAAGGTAGTGGCCGACCTCGAGAAGGGGAAGGCCGTGTGGCTCGTCGGGGACACCGCGGCCCCGCACGCGTTCGGCTACATCCCCGACGTGATCGCCGGGCTCGTGGCCCTCGGGGAGTCCGACGCCGAGGGCGTCTACCTCCTGCCCGCGCTGCAGGTCGCCCCCGCCGCGCTCGTCGCGAGCATCGCGGCGTCGTTCGGCCGGGCCGGCCGCGCCCACACGATCCCCGCGTGGGCACTGACGGCGCTCGCCCCGTTCGTGCCGCTGCTCGGCGAGGTCCGGGAGACCCGCTACCAGTGGGACCACCCCTTCCTCGTCGACGACGGCAAGTTCCGCGCACGGTTCCCCGGAATCGGGACCAGCTTGGAGGTGGCCGCGCGGGAGACGGCGGGTCGGGCGACGTGACCATCGACGCCGGGTGAGGCCACGACCGGGCGCCCGGGCTCACCCGCCCCGGCGCCCGCGGAGGGTCCGCAACGCCGACCACGCGGCCCAGCCACCCGCCACGCCGATCGTCGCGCCCGCCACGTTGGCGAGCCAGTCACCGAGCTCGCCGTCGCGGCTCACGACGTGTTGGGAGCCCTCGTCGAGGCCGGCCCACGCGGCGAGGAGCCCCAGGAGCACGAGGGCCGACCGCGCGCGGAGCCGCCCCCCGAACGTCAGGGCCCAGAAGAAGCCCGGCCCGACGAAGAGGAGCACGTGGATCGTCTTGTCGGACCGCAGCGGATCGAGGAGCGCCGGCGCGTCGGGGAGGTGGTCGAGCACGCCATGGACGACCTCGCCGACGGTGTGCCACGCGCCGCGCGCCACCCGGCGCGACAGGTCCGCCTCGGACGCGCCGAACGCGCTCGGCGCGGGGAGGTGGGTGACGACGAACGCGAACACCGTGCTCGCGACGGCCAGGAGCCCGCAGGCGATCCGCTTCGCACCCCACCGCACGCCGAGGAACATCATGGCGCCCGCCGTTGGAGCACCACCCGGAGCGGCCGGTGGTCCGAGGCGCCGGTCTCCAGCACCTCGACGTCGCGCGGCGCGAGCCCCGGCCCGAAGTAGACGTGGTCGGGGCGCCCCTCCAGCTCCACGAACGTCGTGTCCCAGCGCCACGTTCGGCGCACCGGCGGGAACGTGCTCGCCGCGTCGCGGAGCCCCCGCGCCTCGACGAGCTCGACGGCGTCGCCCTCCTCCTCGTTGAAGTCGCCGACGACGAGGTCGGGCGCGTCGGGGAAGCACCCGAGGTGCGACACCATCTCGGTGCGGCGCGCCCCGCCGGTGGTGAAGTAGCCGCTGATCAGGCCCCGCTCGTCGAGCGGCGGGTGCAGGTGGACGTGGAGCACCCGAAGGGGCCCGAGCGGCGAGTCGACCGTGAGGCACCACGCCGGGAACCGGCCGACCGGGGAGGGGAGCCAGCTCACCGGGGTGACCGGGACCTTGGCGAGCACCCCCATGCCCCCGTCGGGGTCGTGCGCTCGAAACTCCATGAAGGGGTACCGCGCGGAGAGGCGGGCGCGCATCCCCGCCTCCCACTGCGCCGTCGTCTCCTGGAGGAACACGAGGTCGGCGTCGGCCGCCTCGATCGCGTCGATGGTGGCAGGGTCGTAGCGCTCGAAGTTCACGTTGTACGTGAGCATGGAGAACCCGGGGCCGACCCCCACGGGCGGGGCCGGCGGGGCGGGCGCCGCGCCACAGCCCCCCATCGCGAGCGCGAGCCCGGCCACGAACGTCCTCACCCCACCTCCGCGGCGCATGGTAGCGCGCGGGTGAACGCCGGGCGCTAATGGAGGGAGATGCGCCTCACTCCGCTGCTCGCCCTCCTCGTCGGTTGCCTCCCCGCGGAAGTGAAGGAGACGGGGAACTGCGAGTCCTTCGTGCCGGAGAACGTCACGTTCCGGTTGACCTACAGCGCCGAGGAGGTCGAGCTCCTCGCGGGGGAGGACGCGGTCGTCTCGGAGGAGGAGTGCCTGTCCGCGTGCGAGAGCGAGAGCTCGGCCTGGGGGTTGGCCTGCATCGACCATGCGCCCCTCGACAGCGGAGGCATCGTGATCACGTGCGGGTACGGCACCTATTGCGACGGGCGCCGCCCCGCGGGCCTCGCGCCGACGCGTCTCCCCGGCGCCGGGGCGGCCCGATGGCTCGCCCGCGCCGCGCACGCGGAGGCGGCGTCCGTGCCCGCGTTCCTGCGGCTTGCCCGCGAGCTCACGGACCACGGCGCGCCGCCGGCGCTCGTAGCCGCCGCCCGGTCCGCCGCGGGGG
>JAKFCH010000206.1:0-9163 GCA_036676765.1 Deltaproteobacteria bacterium | reverse complement strand
CGAGCTGGTGGGCCTGCGCCGGTCGCGGACGGGGTGGGGAGCGGATGGGTGTGGACGCCGTGCTTCACGGGGAGGTCCTCCTTGCGTGCGGGGGGGCCGAGTGGGGTCGAGCCGGGCGGGGGCGAGCGGGGTGGGAGGAGCGGGCCCCCGCCGGACGGCGTGGGGTAGGGCTTCCCGTAGTTGGAACCATTGATCTGGACGGCCATCTTGGGGGCCGGCGCGGTGAGGGGAGCGGGGTCGCGTTGCGACCAGAGCGCCTCGAAGCGGACCGGGAGGCCGAGCGCCGCGGCGCGGCCGAGCGCCGCGAGGAACGCGTCTACACCCGAGCGGCCCTTCTGGTCCACCGAGAAGGCCTCGTGCGGGCGATCGCCGAGGATCCGCGTCACGAGGCCGGAGAGCACGCCGCCGGGGCCGACCTCGACGAACGTGCGCACGCCGGAGGTGTACATCGCCTCGATCTGCTCGACGAAGCGCACCGGCTTGGCGAGGTGGGCGCCGAGCGCCTCGGCGAGGCCGTCCGGCGCGAGCGTCGCGGCGGTGGTGTTCGACCACACCGGCACGCTCGGGGCCGTGAACGACACGCCGCGGAGGTGCTCCGCGAAGGCCTCGGCGGCCGGCGCGACGATCGGGGAGTGGAACGCGGTCGCGACCGCGAGCCGGGTGGCGCGCAGGCCGGCGGCCTTGCACTTCGCCATCACGGCGTCGATGCCCTCGATCGTGCCCGCCACGACGGTCTGCTCGGGCGCGTTGAGGTTGGCGATGTTCACGCCGTCGACGAGGTGGGGCGTCACGTCGGCGGCGGTGCCGGTCACCGCGGCCATCGCGCCGGGGATCTCGCTCGCGCCGGCCATGAGCACGCCGCGCGTGCGCGCCGCGGTCATCCAGTCGGAGAAGGCCATGGAGCCGGCGGCCCAGAGGGCCGTGAGCTCGCCGAAGCTGTGGCCGGCGGTGGCGTCGGGGCGCAGGCCGCACGCGGCGAGCAGCGCGACCATCGCGGAGCTGGTCGCGCCGATGGAGGGCTGGGCCCACTCGGTGCGGACGATCGTGGCCTCGTCACGCGCGCGGTCCTCCTTCGTGAAGGTGGGGCGCGGGAACAGGACGTTCGCCAACCCGGGGACAGCGGCCTCGGCGGCGTCATAGGCGCCGCGCGCGGCGTCGAAGCGCATCGCGAGGTCCTTGCCCATGTCGACGTACTGGCTGCCCTGGCCGGGGAACAAGAAGGCCACCTTGCCGGCGTCGAAGCCGGGGTGGAAGTAGACGTGGGCCCGGTGGATGGGCTTGCCCTCGCGCACCGTCGCGATCGCGCGGTCGAGGATGGGATCGATGGGCTCCTCGACGACGAGGGCGATGCGGAACTTCTTGCTCGCGTCGAAGGCCTTCTGGCAGTCGTACGCGAGCTGGACGACCGGCTTGCCGCGGGCCGCCTGGAGCGCCGCGATCAGCCCCTCGGCCGTGTCCGCGGAGAACACCAGCAGCTCGGCGCCCGGCGTGTCGGAGCGCATCGGGCGGCGGCCGGGGCCGACGTATTCCTCGCAGGCGATGTGGAAGTTCGAGCCACCGAAGCCGAACGAGCTCACGCTCGCGCGCCGGGGGTGCGCCCTGCCGTGAATCCACGGCCGCGCCTCGGTGTTGACGTAGAACGGGCTGTTGGGGAAGTCGGCGGCGGGCGTCGGCTTCGTCACCTTGATCGTGGGCGGCAGGATCTTGTGGTGCAGCGCGAGCACGATCTTCAGGAGGCCCGCGGCGCCCGCGGCGGCCTTGGTGTGGCCGATCTGCGACTTGATCGAGCCGAGCGCGCACCACTGGCGATCCGCGCGGCCGGACTCCTCGAACACCGCCTTGAGGCCCTTGAGCTCCGCCGCGTCCCCCGCCTTGGTGGCGGTGCCGTGGGCCTCGACGAGGTCCACGGTCTCGGGGCCGTAGCCGGCCGACGCGTACGCGTTGCGGAGCGCGCGCGCCTGGCCTTCCGGCACCGGCGCGTACACCGACTTCGAGCGGCCGTCCGAGGACGTGCCGAGGCCCTTGATGACGCCGTAGATCTGGTCCCCGTCGCGCTCGGCGTCGGCGAGACGCTTGAGCGCCACCATGCCGAGGCCCTCGCCGAGGAGCGTGCCGTCCCCCGACTCGTCGAACGGGCGGCAATCGCCCGACGGCGAGAGCGCCGGGGTCTTGCTGAAGCACATGTACATGAAGATGTCGTTGAGCGTGTCGACGCCGCCGGTCACCACCATGTCGCTCTGGCCGAGCCGGAGCTCGTTGATCGCGAGGTGCACCGCCGCGAGGGCGCTCGCGCACGCGGCGTCGGTGATGCAGTTGGTGCCGCCCAGGTTCAGGCGGTTGGCGATGCGCCCGGCCACGACGTTGCCGAGGAGGCCCGGGAACGAGCTCTCCTGCCAGCCGACGTAGTGACTGGCGATGCGATCGCAGGCCTCCTTCACGTCGGCCTCGCTCATGCCCATGCCGCGGAGGGAGCGCTCCCACACGGGGCGCTGCAGCCGGCTCACGAGCGAGCTCAACAGCTCCTGGGCGCCGGTGACGCCGAGGATGACCGAGACGCGGGACAGGTCCATCGCGGCGGTCTTGAAGCCGGAGACGTCGTCGAGCACCGCCTGCGCGACGATGAGCGCGAGGAGCTGGGACGTGTCGGTCGCGGGGAGGATGGAGGGCGGGATGCCGAAGCCCATCGCGTCGAACGCCACGTCGTCCAGGAACGCGCCGCGCTTGGCGTACGTCTTGTCCGGTGCCTTCGGATCGGCGTCGTAGTAGTCCTTGATGAGCCAGTGGCCCGGCGGGATCTCACGGATGAGATCCTTCTTCGCCAGGATGTTCTGCCAGAAGCCGGACGTGTCCTTCGAGCCCGGGAACAGCGCGCCCGCGCCGACGACGGCGATGGGGGTGAACGGGGCTTCCTTGGTGATCGGCGTGGTGGACATCGTGTGCATCCTCCTCGAGGCGGTGTTCAGGTGAGCGGGCGGGGCGAGAAGGCGAAGGCCTCGTCGGGGACCGGCACGCCGTAGGTGCGGAGCTGTTGGGCGCGGGTGATGACCGCGGCGCCTTCGAGCAGGTTGGCGGCAATCTCGACCACGGAGCGGGCCGAGGCGGGCTCGAGGAAGGAGCCCTTGACCCAGGCGTTGAAGGCGCCCTGGGCGGGCCCGGCCCAGATCTGGTAGTCGGCGACGCGGCTCGCCTCACCCTCGATGGCCCAGCGGCTGGACTTCCCGAGGTACCAGCGGAACACCAGAGCCATCTTGTGGTGATCGTCTTTTTCCGCCTTCTCGACCTGGCGGGCGTCCCGCCCGTTCCAGAAGGCGCGCGTGGCGTCCCACACGGTGTCGAAGTCGGCCTTGAAGATGTCCTTCTCGATCTTCGCGCGGTCGGCCGCGGGGATGGCCCCGTAGCTGTCGTGGGCGCGGTAGGCCTCGCGGAGCTTGTGGGCACGCGCGGCGAACATCGTGCCGCGCTTGAGGACCTGCACCTCGACGCCGAGCTCGAACATGTCGGCGGCGGGGGCCATCGTCACGTCGGCGACGTCGGCCTTGCAGAGCATCTCCTTCGCGAGCGGCGAGATGGCCGCCTCGAGGGTGCACTGGTTGACCGAGCCGGTGAGGACGTAGGCGGCGCCGAGGCCGAACGCCGAGGCGACCGACGCGGGGGTGCCGAGCCCGCCGGCGGCGCCGACGCGCACGGGGCGGGGGTAACGGTGCTGGGCCACGAGGCGATCGCGCAGGCCGGCGATGGTCGGGAACAGCGAGCCCAGGGGCCGGTTGTCGGTGTGGCCGCCGGAGTCGGACTCGACCGTGATGTCCTCGGAGAGCGGCAACAGGCGCGCGAGGCGGCCCTCCTCCGCGGTCAGCTTGCCCTCCCGCACGAGGGTGTCGAGCAGCTCGCCGGGCGGCGGCGCGAGGAAGCGCGCGGCGGTCTCGGGGCGGGAGATCTTGGCGAACAGGTGGTTCGTACGGCGGATGTGGCCGTCGGGCCCGACCGAGAGGCCGGTGCAGGCGTAGCGGACCACGTGCGGGGTGAGGCCCATGTACGCGGAGGCGCTGACGCGGTGCACCCGGCGGGCCAGGTAGAGGTCGACGATGCCGGCCTCGAGCAGCGGCTCGCTCGGCGAGTGGATGAGGTTCGCGCCGAAGGGGCGATCGCCCACGGCGGCCTGGATCTCGTCGATCGACGCGGTCACGCGCGCGAGCGAGAGGCCGGCCGAGCCGTAGAAGCCGAGCATGCCGGCGCGCGCCATCGCGATGACGATGGCGGTCGACGCGATGCCGTTCGCCATGGCGCCCGCGATGTACGGGAACCGGGTGCCGTGCACCTCGGCGAACGAGCGATCCCCGAGCCACTCGGGCCAGAGGGAGGGCAGGGTGCCGAGCCAGGCGAGCTCCCCCGGGGCCGCGGCGCCTCCGAAGGACGGGGCGCCGTCGAAGGCGAGGCCTACCCGACCCCCGCCGGGTGCGTGGGCGCTGGCGGGCTCGCGGACGATGTGCGCGGGCTCGCGGATGCGCGCGACGGCCTGGACGAGCGCCGCGCGGTCGAAAGCGCACGCGCCGTGGGAGTCCGGAGAGAGGCGGAAGGTGCCAAGGGTCGGAAGGGCGCTGGCGGACAGATGGGCTCCCGTGGCGGTCGAAGGCCCGGCGATCTACTCCGGCGCGACACGGGGGGTGTCACGGGTTGGTCACCGTTGCATGATTGCTCCAAAGAAGCAGGGATGTGCTCCACGTCAGGATCGTAGGCAGGGCCGCACGGCCGGCCGCATGGAGCGCGGGCGCCTCCCGCCTGTCACGCGGTGACGTCGATCGCACGAGCTCGAGCCTGGACGGAGGCGGGTGTTCGTCGTGTTGCTAGTGCGCTTGTGGGGGGAGGAAGAGGGGAAGGGGAGGGGGAGGTGCACCACAGAGGACACAGAGAGCACAGAGGGAAAGGCAGAGGAAGAGTCGGAAGGGGAGGGAGGGGGGAGGAGGGGAGGATTTGTGGAGGGACCTCTTCGGCTCGTTCTCTCTCCCCCTCATTCCTCGGCCTTGCTCTTCTCTGTGACCTCTGTGCCCTCTGTGGTGAACCTCCCTTGCCTTCGCCTCCCCTCTGCTTTCCCGGCCCCAAAAGCAGCATCCGGCCCGTGCGCGCCGCCGGGTTACGCTCCCGGATGCTCGACATCCGCGCGCCCGATCACCTGGGGGACGGCGTGATGGCCCTCCCGGCGATCCGCGCGATGGCGGCCCTCGGACCGGCCCGGGTCTACGCACCGCGGTGGGGGCCCGAGCTCTACGAGGGGCTGGACGTGCGGCCGACCGACGCGCGACCCGACGGCGGCGTGGGCGTGCTCCTGAAGCCGAGCTTCGGCGCCGCATGGCGGTGGCGGCACCTCCCCCGGCGGATCGGCCTCGCGACGGCCGGGCGCGGCGCGCTCCTGACGGACGCCGTCCCCGTGCACCCGGAGCACCGTCGCGAGGGCTACGCCCGCGTCGCCGCGATCCTCGGCGCGACCGTCGACGGCCCCCCTCGGTACACCCGCCGGGGTCACACCCCGGCGCTGCCGGACGGCTACGTCGGCCTCAACGCGTGGAGCCCCTCGCCGACCGTGCGCTGGCCCCACTTCCGCGCCCTCGCGGACAGCGTCTCCGGGCCCGTCGTGTTCTTCGCCGGCCCGGGGGAGGGCGCGGCCGTGCGCGCCGTCGCGGGCCCGCACCCGGTCGTGGAGGGCCTCTCGCTCCCCGACTTCGCGGCCGCGCTCGACCGCTGCCGCGTGTTCGTGAGCAACGACAGCGGCGCGGCCCACTTCGCCGCGGCCTGCGGCGCCCGGGTCGTCGTGTTGCACGGATCCACCAGCGCGGACCGCACCGGCGTCGGCGAGGCCATCGAGGGCCCCGACCTCTGGTGCCGCCCCTGCTACCGGAAGCGCTGCGTCATCGCCGTCCTCGGAGCCCCGGGCCTCGGCTGCCTCCGGGGCCTCGCGCTCGACCGCGTCGCCGCCGCCGTCGGCGCGCCCGCCCTGGGCGCCCCCGTCCTCCGAGGCCCCCCGTGCCCGTGAACGTCGTGGTGCGCTACTCGTCGCTCGGCGACATCGTGCTCGCCGGCGCGGTCACCGGGGCGCTGGGCAACGTGTGGTTCCTCACCCTGCCGCGCTACCACGACCTCGCGCGGCGCCTCGACGGCGTCGTGGGCGTCCTCGCCCCGGGGGATCCGCTGCCGCCCGGCGCCCGGGTGATCGACCTGCACCACAACCTTCGCAGCGCCCGCATCCGTGCCGACGTGCGCGTGGCGCGCCAGGACCTCCGCCGCCGCGCCCGGGTGTGGTGGAAGGCCGCCCCCGCCGATCCGGTGATCACCCGCTACGCCCGCGCCGCCGGCGTGCCGCCCCGCCCGCCCCCCTGGCTGCCGCCCGCCCGAAGGGGCGATGCCCTGATCCTCGCGCCCGGCGCCGCGCATGCCACCAAGCGGTGGCCGCACTGGGAGGCCCTCGCCGCCGCGTGGCCCGGCCCCGTGCGCGCCATCGGGGGCCCGGGGGACCAAGCGCTCGTGGCGCGGCTCGGCGGGGTCTGCGAGGCGGGGTTCGACCGGACCCTCGCGGCGCTCGACGGCGCGGCCGTCCTCTGTGCGGGAGACACCGGGCTCCTCCACCTCGGCGCCGCCGTCGGCCTCCCCGTGGTCGGCCTCTTCGGGCCCACCACCTCGACGGACGGCTTCTACTCCTACGGCGGCCACGCGGTGGAGCTCGATCTCGCGTGCCGACCCTGCTCGCGCTTCGGCGGCGCGACCTGCCCGGTGGGGGACCACCTCTGCCTCCGGGGCCTCGACGTCGGCACCGTCCTCGCCGCCTGCCGCGCCGCGCTCGCCGAGGCGGCCGCGTGACCTGGCACGTCGTCACCACGGACTACCCGCCGCGGGTCGGGGGGGTGGCCACCTGGGCGGAGGGCGTGGCGCGCGCGCTACACGACGCGGGCGAGCCGGTGCTCGTCCACGCGCGGGAGGGCGTGCCCGCGGAGGGCGGCGCCCCGATCGTGCGCATGCGCGGGCGATCGTGGGCAGGGTGGGGGAGCTGGTGGGCGGCCGGCTCGGTGCTGGCGCGCCTGCGCGCGGGGGACCACGTCGTGGCCGCCACCTGGCCGATGGCGGCGCGGCTCCTCGGCGGGGCGGCCCGGTGCGACGTCCCGGTGTTCGTGGCGTGGCACGGCTCGGACATCACCCGGCCGCCGCTCGTCGGGGGGCTCGACCGGGTGCGGAGGTCCGCGATCCACGTCCCGGTGTCGGCGTACCTGGGTGGCCTCCTCGACGCGCCGTTCACGGTGCTGCCCGTGCCGATCGATCCGATCGCGCCGGTGTCACCGGGAGAGAAGCTCCTCGTCGTCGCGCGCCTCGGCCCGCTCAAGGGCGTGGACTCGGCGCTCCGCCTCGCGGCGCGGCTCGGGCGCCCGATCACGGTCGTGGGGGAGGGGCCCGCCCGCGAGGGGCTCGAGGCCCTCGCCAAGGATCTCCGCGTGCAGGCCACGTTCACCGGCGCGGTCCCCCGCGAGCGCATCCCCTGGGCGGGCACCTGGGCGCTCGCGCTGCTCTCGCGGCCGGATCCGAAGGCGCCCGAGAAGGTGCCGCGCGGCTGGACATGCCCGCCGGGCGGCGCGGGCCAGGAGGGCCTCGGCCTCGTGCTGCTCGAGGCGGCGGCGCGCGGCATTCCGTCGATCGGCTCGCGGGTCGGGGGGATCCCCGAGGCGGCCAGCGTCGTCCTCGACGACCCGGAGACCGATCCCGTCCCCACGCTTCCCGGTCCCGACGCCGTACGCGCGGCCCTCGTCGCCCGTCACGGCGCCGCCCGCACCGTCGACGTGCTTCGTACGTTGGCTCGCGAGCGGCCGGATCGGGTATCCTGACGCGCGACATGGCGGCCCCCTCCCTTCCCGACCCGTTGGACTTCAGCGCAGGAGACGCGCGCCTCGGTCCCTACCGCTTGATCCGCCCCATCAGCGCGGGCGGGATGGCGCGCGTCTACGAAGGGCGGCTGGACTCGCTCGCCGGGGTGACCACCCGCGTGGCGGTCAAGGTGATCCACCCGGACTTCGCCAACGAGGCGGCGTTCCAGGAGCTGTTCATCACCGAGGCGCGCATCTCCGCCCGGCTCGAGCACCAGAACCTCGTCCGCATCCAGCAGTTCAACCGCGAGGGCGGCCTCTACTACCTGGTGATGGAGTACATCGACGGGGTCACGTTCCGGAAGATCATCTCCGCGTGCCGACGCCACCAGCTCCAGCTCCCCGTCCAGGTGATCGCCGAGCTCGGCCGGCAGGTGTGCGAGGGGCTCCACTACGCCCACAACCTCACCACGGACACCGGCGAGCCCCTCCACCTCGTCCACCGCGACATCAAGCCGTCGAACATCATGCTCAACGGGCACGGCGTGGCGAAGGTGCTCGACTTCGGCATTTCGTCCGCGCACGGCACGCCCGACACCACCGGCGCGGTGAAGGGGACGTGGGGCTACATGGCCCTCGAGCAGGCGGAGGGCGGCAACGTGGGGCCCGCCGCCGACGTGTTCGGGCTCGGTGCGGTGCTCTACGAGCTCGCCGCCCTCGAGCCCCTGTTCACGGAGAAGGACAACGGGATCATCCGGCAGCGGCTGCTCGACGACACCGGGGCGGCCCGCGCCGCGGCGCTCGGCGGCCCCTGGTCGGACCTCGGCGGTGTCCTGGTCCGCGCGCTCCAGCGGGATCCCGACGCACGGCATCGGAACGCGGCCGTGTTCGGTCGGGCGCTCTCTACGCTGGTGGTCGATCCCGTCGGCGTGCACGACAGCCTCGTCCGCCTGTTCCGCGATCTCCGGGCGCTCGACGGCGCGCCCTCCTCCCAGACCCAGGAGCGGCCCCGCTCGATGCCGACGATGTCGCGCGCCGGCCTCGGCAGCCCGCGGATCGAGCCGCCGCCGTCGCTGCCGGTCCGCTTCGGGGATGCCCACGGCGCCAAGCCCCCGCCCCGCGCCGCCCCGCGCGCCCCCTCGGCGAGCCGCGTCCCCGCTACCCTCGCGGCGTTCGGCCTCCTCGCCGTCGCGCTCGCGGTGCTCGTCTTCGCCGCGTGGCAGCTCGTGTTCGGGGCGCCCCCCCGGCCCACCGCGAGCCGCCCGACCCCGGCCGTCACCGCCACCGCGCCCGCCGCCCCGAAGGCCGGCCTCGGGGATGTCGTG
>JAKFCH010000205.1:0-3314 GCA_036676765.1 Deltaproteobacteria bacterium | reverse complement strand
GGCCTCGGCGGCGGACGCTGCCTCGGTGGCGGGCGGGCCCTCGGCCACGGGGGCCTCGTCGGGGGCCTCGGCCACGGGGGCTTCGGCGGGGGCCTCCCCGCCGGTGTCGTCGACACCTTCGCCGGCCCGCTCCGCCGCGGGCGGCCCTTCCTCGGCCTCCGGCGCCTGCGCCCAGGCCGCGGTCGACGACGCGAGCCACGCGAGCACCAGGACGGGGCGGGATCGGGCGGAGAGGGGGTGCACGTCGGGCCGATCGCCACCCTAACCGACGCGCGGGTGGGGACGGGCCCCGGGGCCCTCGCTTCCACCTTGCGTTCACCGGTGGGCGCCTTAGTCGGCCGCGCACCCGAGGTTCCGTTGTACACCTTCCTCCTCCTCTCCGCCTGCGCCTCCCTCTTCGCCCCGAAGGACGGCGCCACGAGCGACACCACGCCCACCGAGACGGACGCCGACGACACCCGCGACGACGAGGACGACGAGCCCATCGAGGCGAGCCTCGTCACCATCCTCACCGACGAGATCGACATGGTGGAGGGCACCGAGCTCGAGATCCCCTCGAACGCCACGCTCCTGCGCGTGGACAGCTGTCGCGACGACAGCGACGAGGGCACGGTCTGCACGACCTACGCCGGCACGTACTACCTCTACGAGGACACGTTCGTGCTCTCTCCCTCCGGCTGGGACGACGAGTACGCCCGCGTGACCTGGCTCAAGGTGAAGGACGCGCAGTAGGGCCGCACTCGCGACGTACATCCCGAAATCCCACGCCTCACCCCCAACGAGCCGGCCCGACGGCGGCCCCGCTGCTACACTGGGGGCCACTCCCCGGAAGCCCATGCCCGGCCCGTCCCAGCAGCGCCCCGCCGCGTCCCGCGCCCCCGCCGCGACCCACGCCCCCGCCACCTCCACCCGCGTGGATCCGCGCCAGCAGCAGGTCGGCAACGCCACGGTGCAGTCCCGCACGACCGATCAGGCCACCGCGGCCCCGGCCGGCGGCATCACCGGGGCCCAGTCCGCGCTCCGCGAGCGCACGCACGGCGCCAGCGTCTCCGTCTCGGGCCGGCTGCCCGCCAACGCGCTCCTCGGCTCCTCCGAGGGCAACGAGCTCAAGACCGAGGCCGCGTCGAGCTTCTCAGTCGGCGTCGGCCGCAGCGGCATGTGGGCCCGGTTCCACCCCGCGCTGCTCATGACGCCCGGCGGCTTCTGGGAGCGCATGGCCACCGGCGGCATCACCCTCTCCCAGCTCTATTTCAACTTCCAGACCGGCCGCGCCTCGCTCTCCATCGACACCGGCGCCACGGGTGACTTCCTCGACTTCTTCATGGACCTGAAGGACGGCATCGAGGCCAAATTCGCCGACGCCGTCACCGGCGCCATGCCCGCCGACCTGCGCGGCGGCAACTACGACCCCTACACCGACCCCACGCTCGCCCAGCGCCTCTCCTCCGTGGTGACCGCGCTCTCCAGCGCCTTCCCGGCGACCTCGGGCGCGAACGGCGGCAAGAAGGCCGATCTCCTCTCCCGCATCACCGAGCCCGAGCTCACGGCGAGCGTCAATGCCCGCCCCGTCGAGATCCCCCTCTCCGGCGGCATGCTCCTCCGCCTCGACGACAACGCGAGCCTCAACCTCCTCGCGCGCCTCGACGGCACCATGGCGGACGCCCTCGCGAGCCCCCGCCTCCGCGAGCTGCGTCTCGACACCGACGGCCTCACCCTCGAGCACGAGAGCGTCGGCCTCCTCGGCGGCCTCGATCTCCACGGCATCACCTTCGGCCCCGACCTCTCCGTGCGCGACATGCGCTACACCCTCGGCGCCGAGACCGCCCTGGGCCTCCTCAAGGTGCTCGGCATGATGGCCCAGCTCCGCACCGGCCAGGACCTCGGCGTGCGCGACATGGAGCGCCCCGAGCTCACCGGCATCCGGAAGATGGTCGAGGACGAGGCGAAGCTGAAGCTCCCCCAGATGCTGCGCGACCAGGTGCGCCAGATCAGCGGGGATCTTCCGGGGTTGCCGCTGGGGCAGCTCCTGGGCGCGCCGCGGAGCTGACCGATCGGCGGATTCCGCATCGGGGCGCCCCCCGCCCGCCGAGCCGGGCGGGTCGGGCTCCTACGGGCGCGCGCTCCGCGCTTGGTCGGACAACGAGAGCGGCCGGGCGCGGACGCCCGGACGGACCGTGAGGGCGTCCACGCCCGCCCTCCGGAGCCCTGGCGCGGGCTCCGCGTCAGCGGCCTGATCTTCGTCGTCATCGCCCCTCTCACGGGCGGTGTGCTCCATGTCCTCGAGCAGCCTTGCGCGAGCATCGGCCTCCACCGCCGCTTTGGTGTCCGCGTCGTAGTCGTGGTCGTGGGCGGGCGTGACGAGCATCGGGGCCTCGGGTCCCCCGGTGCTACCAATGCAGGCGTTCGCCATTCTGGATCACTCCCGTGGATCGTTCGGGAGAGACGACGACCAACGGGTAACTCTCGAGCTTCGCCTGGACAACGGCAGGGTTGTCCCCAGCCCCCCGTCTCCCACGAGCGCGACACGGTCTTCAGCTACCGCTCCTGACCATCTTCCGGAGGAGCCACCCTTGGCCCCGCCCCGAACGCATTCACACCGGCGGCGTAGAGCTGTGGTCCGTGACCGCCGACCCCAGCGGCAGCCTCACCCGCCTCACGGTCGGCGCGTTCGCATTCGATGCGTCCAACGGCGCCGCTACTCGTGTACAGCGTTGCTGAGCACCTGGACGGCGGCGAGCTAGTACCTCGTCGCAGGGGTTTCTGTAACAACGTCGTCACTCCAGCTCCGGTAGCTCGGCCCGCCGAACCAGAACCCGAAGGCGTCGCGCGGCACCCGGAGTTTTCGCCAGGAGGCCGCGCTCTACGAACTCCACCACCATGCGGTGGACCGAGGGGGACGCGAGGCGCATCGAGTTCCACCACACGCCGAAGCACGCAAGCTTGCTCGACATGGCCGAGATCGAGATCGGCGTTCTGAACAAGCAATGCCTTGACCGCCGCATCGGGGACATGGACACGCTGCGCACCGAGGTGGAGGCATGGCAGTCGCGCAGGAACGACGACGGTGCGACGATCAAGTGGCTGTTCTCGGCCGAGGACGCCCGAGCCAAACTCGGGCGCGCCTACCCGAAGGTCAGCCGGTCATGGAGCAGCTCGAAGCCCTCAACAGCAGATGCACGGTCACCGTCTGACGGATCAAGCGGGCGGACGTCGAGCGGGGACCTGTCCGTCAGGGGTGCCCTCGGCGGCCGCCCAGAGGACGTCGAGCGGGGACCTGTCCGTCAGGGGTGCCCTCGGCGGCCGCCCGGAGGACG
>JAKFCH010000204.1:0-63465 GCA_036676765.1 Deltaproteobacteria bacterium | reverse complement strand
TCGGTGTCCGCGTCCGTGTCGGAGTCGGTGTCCGCGTCCGTGTCGGAGTCGGTGTCCGCATCCGTGTCCGCGTCGGTGTCGGCGTCGGCCTCCTCTCCGGCGGTGTCGAAGTCGGACCGGTTCGGGATGCATCCGGCGAGGGAGAGGGCGAGGAGGAGCAGGATCGAGCGGGTCATCGGCGTTCTCGATTGTTCGCGTTTGGCGGGGGGGCTCGAGAGCCCTCGACGGACTTTATGCCACGAGCGCGCGGAAATACGCCACCGTGCGCTCCACGCCCTCGGCGAAAGGCACCTTCGGCTCCCAGCCGAGGACGGTACGCGCCCGGGTGATGTCGGGCTTGCGCTGCGTGGGGTCGTCCGGCGGGAGGGGCCGATGCACGATGCCCGCGGTGTTCCCCGTGTACCGGTTGATGTACTCGGCGAGCTCGAGCATCGTCATCTCGTGGGGGTTGCCGATGTTGCAGGGCTCGGTGAGGTCGGACTCCATGAGCCGCACGATGCCGTCGACGAGGTCGGTCACGTAGCAGAAGCTGCGGGTCTGCCTGCCCTCGCCGAAGACGGTCAGCGGCTCGCCGGCGAGCGCCTGGCTGCAGAACGCGGGCATGACGCGCCCGTCGTTCGCGCGCATGCGGGGCCCGTAGGTGTTGAAGATGCGCACGATGCGTGTCTGCACGCCGTGGTAGCGGTGGTAGGCCATGGTGAGGGCCTCGCCGTAGCGCTTGGCCTCGTCGTACACGCTGCGCGGCCCGATGGGGTTGACGTTGCCCCAGTAGGACTCGACCTGGGGGTGCACCATCGGATCGCCGTACACCTCGGAGGTGGAGGCGAGGAGGAACCGCGCGCCGTCCGCCCGCGCGCGATCGAGGCCGATGCGCGTCGCGTCGCTGCCGGCGTACAGGGTCTCGAAGGGGAGCTGGACGTAGTCGATGGGGCTCGCGGGGGAGGCCATGTGGAAGACGCGGTCCACCTTCCCGTCGACCGGGAGCGCCTTGGTCACGTCGGCCTCGACGAACGTGAACCGCGGGCTCTTCTGGAGCACGGCGAGGTTGCGACGGTGCCCGGTGACGAAGTTGTCGACGGCGACAACGTCGTGACCGTCGGCGAGGAGGCGTTCGCAGAGATGGGAGGGGACGAAGCCGGCTCCGCCGGTGACGAGGATGCGCATCCGGGCCTGATAACCGGATAGGCGGACGACCCGATGTCACTCCCATCCGCCCCAGATGCCGGCCGGCGCGCCGAGGCCGATCGTCGATGAACCCGATCTCCCGCCTCGGGGCGCTGCTCATCAACGTCATCGAGGCCGTCGGCTACTACGTTCGTTTCCTCCTCCGCGTGGCGGCCGGGGGCCTGCTCCCGCCCTACCGGCTGCGGCTGCTCTTCAAGCAGATGCACTTCGTGGGCGTCGAGTCGCTCCTCATCGTGATCGTGACCGGGCTGTTCACCGGCATGGTGTTCGCCGTCCAGGCCAACGTGGGGTTCTCGCGCTTCGGCGCGGAGAGCCTCATCGGCGCCATCGTCACGCTCTCGCTCACCCGCGAGCTCTCCCCCGTGCTCACCGCGCTCATGGTGAACGGGCGCGTCGGCAGCGCGATGGCCGCCGAGCTCGGCACCATGCGGGTCACCGAGCAGATCGACGCGCTCGACAGCATGGCGATCGACGCCCACCAGTACCTCGCGGCGCCGCGCATCCTCGCCGCCACCCTGATGGTGCCCGCGCTCACGATGGTGTTCAACGTCGTGGGCGTGTTCGGCTGCTGGTACGTGGCCGTCAAGCAGCTCTCCGTGACCCCGGGCGCCTTCCAGGCGCGCATCGAGTGGTGGGTCGACCCCGACGACATCATCGGCGGCCTCGTGAAGTCCTCGGTGTTCGGGCTCCTGCTCGCGTCGGTGGGCTGCTACAAGGGCTTCACCACCTCGGGCGGCGCCGAGGGCGTCGGCCGCGCCACCACCTCCGCCGTCGTGATCTCGGGCGTGCTCATCCTCACGAGCGACTACTTCATGACGCTCATCCTCGCCCCGCTCTCGATCGGCTGACGGATGAAGAAGGAGGGCATCCGCCTCGAGAACCTGAAGAAGCGCTTCGGCGACCAGGAGGTCCTCCGCGGCGTGAGCCTCGACGTGCCCGCGGGGGAGGTGACCGTCATCATCGGGCGGAGCGGCACGGGCAAGAGCGTGCTCCTCAAGCAGGTGATGGGGCTGATGCGGCCGGACTCGGGCATCATCCGCATCGGTGGGCTCGACATCGCCGGGCTGAGCGACGCCCAGCTCCGTCGCGAGCGCTTCCGCTTCGGCATGGTGTTCCAGCACGCCGCGCTGTTCGACTCGATGGACGTCTACGACAACGTGGCCTTCCCGCTCCGCGAGCACTCGAAGCTCTCGGAGGCGCAGATCCGCATCCGGGTGGAGGCGATGCTCGCGTCCGTGGGCCTGAAGGACGCGGGCAAGAAGCAGGTCAACGAGCTCTCGGGCGGTATGCGCAAGCGGGTCGGTGTCGCCCGCGCGATGGTGCGCGGCCCCGAGTTCCTGCTCTACGACGAGCCCACCACCGGCCTCGATCCGATCATGACCGCCCAGGTCGACGCCCTCATCCGCGACACGCAGGACGCCAACCCGGGCCTCACCTCGCTCGTCATCAGCCACGACATGGCGGCCACGTTCCGCATCGCCGACAAGATCGCGATGCTCCACGAGGGGCGGGTGATCCTCGAGGGCACCGCCGAGACCTTCCGCGTGACCGACGATCCGCGCGTGCGGCAGTTCGTCGAGGGGCGGCTCGAAGGGCCGATCAAGTAGAGGTTACGGCCGGTTACGCCGCGCTACTTGATGACGAAGTGGAGGGTGAAGGCCGCCGCGGCCGCGCCGGCGAGCCCGTAGCCCGAGTACCCGAGCACCTTCTGGGTCCCGAACGCCGCGTCGAGCGTGTCGATGTCCTCGGCGGCGTTCATCGCGCCGTTCTGCGCCAAGGCGCCGCCGACGCACGCCCCCGCGCCCGCTGCGGCCACCCCCGCGAGGATGAGCATCGCCGGGGACTTCTTCTTGTGGGCCGACGGGTCGGCGAACGGCGTCTCGGGGAGGGGGTCGGTGGCCGAGAGCGTGTCCGGCTCGGTGCCGAGGCCGGTCTCGACCACGGCGTCCTCACCCGCGCCGATCCGGACCACCCGCGCGAAGCGCACGGTGCCGTTCGCGCCCACCACCTGTACGAGGTGCGGCGTGGCGGACACGGTCAGTGGCCAGGCCGACACCCCCGCGCCGTCGACGAGGGCGGCGCGAGGCGGCTCGAGGAGGAGGCTGCCCTCGCCCTCGGGGCGGGCGGCGGACCACGCGGTGCGCACGTCGGGGCCGAGCCGCGCGTCGTAGCGATCGGGGGCCAGGCCGCGGGCGGCGGAGAAGGCGGCGCGCGCGGCCGTCGTGTCCCCGCCGAGGTGGGCCGCGGCGCCCTCCACGAGCCAGTAGCCCGCGAGCTGGGTGGGGCTGGCGGCGGCGCACGCGAAGGCGGACTCGGCCGTGTCCAGGGCGGCGCGGGCGCCCGTCGGATCGCCCGCGACGAGCGCGGACGTGGCCCGCTCGACCTCGGTGTCGATGTTCGGGCAGGCGTAGGCGAGGGTCGCGAGGAGTGCGATCACTTGGACATCCTCCACTTGGCTTCGGCGGAGTAGAACTTGAGGCGGGAGGGGCCGTCCGCACCGATGATCACGGTGTAGGGGGCGGAGCGGTCCTCCCCCACGGCGACGGACACGGTGTGCGGGCCCGCCGCGAGCCGGTGGCCTGTGATGGGGGTGGCGCCGATGCGCGCGCCGTCCACCCACACGCCGAGGCCGATGGAGTCGGCCACGATGTCGATGGGGAAGGTCGCGGCGGCGGGGGGAGGGGAGGCGGCCACCGCCGTGGCGGGGGCGGCGGACGTGGACGTGCGCGTGGTCGCGGCGGCCCGCGTGGGCTTCGCCGCGCTCTTCGGCGCCTCCGCGGCCTGGAAGGGGGCGACCTCGGCCGGCGCCTCCTCCGGGGGCGCTACGTCCGCCACGGGCGCTACGTCCGCCACGGGCGTGGGGATCGCCTCCGCCGGAACGTCGGCATCGGTCGTGACGGCGCTCGGCGCGACCACGGCCGCCTCGGTAGCGTTCGCGGCGGACGGTTCGGGGACGCCCGAAGAGACGAACGTGCGCGATCGATAGACGCCGACGAACACGAGGAGAACGACCAACGCGAACCCGCCCGTGACGACGAACGCCGCGGCGAGCCACTGGGAGAGCGGCCGGCCGGTCGGCCTCGGCGCCAGCCCCGACGCGGTCGGGGATCGGTCGGCGGGGGCGCGATCGGCCGCGACGCCGGCACCGCCGCGCGCGAGCGAGAGCTCCCCCCCCGCGCCCGTGCTGACCGAGACGCCCGCGAGGGTGACGGTGCCCGGGAGCGGGTCGTTGGCGTGGGTGCGGCTGCGTGCTTCGACCAGCGGCGGCACCTCGATGCGCGCGAAGCGGGCGAGGCTGTCGCCCCCGACGAGCGCCAGGGCCGCCTCGCAGCGCTCCCGCACGTCCGCCGCGGTCGGGCGGTCGGCCGCCTCGAAGGAGACCATCGCCGCGATGATCTCGAGCACGACGTCGGGGAGGTCCGACTGGCTGTCGAGGTGCTGGCCGACGCGGTGCTCGAAGGGGGTGCGGGCGAGGGGCGGGCGCTCCCACGGCCGGTCGGCCACGAGGTCGAACAGGGTGACGCCGAGGGCGTAGATGTCGACCGGCGAGCCGTAGGACTCTCCGAGCCACTGCTCGGGCGCCATGAAGCGGGGCGTGCCCCAGCCCCCGTTGGTGGTCTGGCCATCCCGCGCGAAGTCGGCCTTCGCGACGCCGAAGTCGAGCACCTTCACGCGCCCGTGGACGGTGACGAGCACGTTCGCGGGCTTGATGTCCCGGTGGATGACGCGGAGCGGCTGGCCCGTGACCGCGGAGGTGGAGTTGTACGCGGCGTCGAGCGCCGATGCGACGCCCGCCACGAGCTCCAGGGCGACGCGCACCGGGATGCGGCGGGGGCTCAGGTTCTTGATGAGCTCGGAGAGGTCGACCCCCTCGACGTACTCCATCACGACGGCGGGGCGCCCGTCGACCTCGGCGAGATCGAGCACCTGGACGATGCCGTCATGGGCGAGCAGGCCGAGGAGGCGCGCCTCGTCCTTCTGCCGCGCGACGAGGTCGGGCGTCGCATCCAGCCCGTCGCGCATCACCTTCACTGCGACACGACGCACGAAACGATCGCGGCCGTGGAGGTTCGCGAGGTAGACGGCGCCGAATCCACCCGAACCGAGGGTGCTAAGGAATTCGAGCTCTCTGCGTTCGGCTTCCACTCGGGAAGCCTACCACAACCTGCAATACGACGCGGGCTAACGCGGCGACTTCAGGATGCCCGGGAACTGCACGCCGGCACGCGGATCGATGCCCTGGTACTGCATCTGCGCCTGCCCGACGGTCAAGGTGAACGAGAGGTCGGAGAGATAGACGCGTCCGTCGCGACGGATGAGCTGCTCGGGCGGGTTGGGGAAGGGGCCCGCGACCCGGAACGCCTCGACGACCGCGCTGTCGATCGCCGTCACGCCGCTGTCGTCGGTCACGGTGATGGCCTCGAGCTGGCCGTCCCCGTTGAGGACGATCGCCACCACCGTCGCGTAGTTGGGCTTGGAGAGGCGCAACGACGACGAGATGTTGTCGATGTTCTGCTTCCAGTAGAAGTTCACCTGGCGACGGATGCGGTTGATGTAGGCGGCGCCGATGAATTCGCGGGTGTTGAGCGCGACGGTGTCCCCCAGCTTCTCGTTGAGCAGGTCGTTCTGCGGCGCGCCGGAGAGCGACTGGTTGGTGGACGACGCCTTGGTCGGCGCGGCCAGCCCCTCCTTGTTCGTGAGCGCGAAGGCGGACGGGATGATGGAGCGTGGCGCGCCGCGACCCGGCGCGGGGTCGGAGAGGCTGCCGACGGTGGCGCCGGTCGACACGTCCTTGGCGCCGACGTCGATCACGTCCTCGAATTCCATCTTCGAGTCGCGGCTGTACTGGTTGGAGAGGACCTCGGGGTTCACCTTGTAGGCGTCGGTGCGGGTCTCCACCGGGACCGCGTTGTCGTGCTCCGCGAGGTAGTCGGAGACGAGCGGCTGCTTCTCCTCGTCGGGCGTGACGGTCTCGACGATCTGCCCGTCGGGCATGACGGGATCGGGCTCCTCCTCCTCCTCCTCGGGCACCTCCCCCATCTGCTCGTCGATGCGCTGCTCCAGGGCCTCGAGGCGGGCGAGCTGGTCGGGGGTGAGGGCGTCGAGCGGATCCCCGTCGAGCATCCGCACCGAGACGGGGGCCTCGTACGTGGCCATGTCGAAGCGCCCGAGGAAGGGCAGCCCCACGCGCGCCCCCACCACGTGCAGGAGCAGGGAGAGCGCCACCAGGATCGCGATCTGCCAGCGCGGCAGGTTCGTTGGCGGGCGGGCGGGCATGTCCTCCTAGAGCTTATTGCCGGGTACAGCCGAACGACAAGCGGCATGTGGGGCGGGGTCGCCTACGGGGAGGTCGCTCTGTAGCGGAAGGTCCACTGCAGCCAGACGCCGTTTCCGCTGCCCTGAGGCATCGCGGCGAACCGCTCGGGGATCGCGGCGCGGGCCGCGAGATCGAGCTCCGGATTTCCGGAGCTTGACGTGACGCGAACCTCGGACACAGCCCCCGATCGGGCCACCCGGAACCGCACGACCACGATTCCCTGGACGCCGAGAGCACGTAGCGCGGGCGGATACACCCACCGCTGGCGAAATTGGTCATCGATGCCGTTCATCCACTTTCCGAGCGGGTGGGCGCGCGCACCGTAGCGGGTCGTGTCGGAGAGGGTGGCGCGCTCGTCGAGGATGGCGAGGTCCGACCACCCCAGGGATCGGGTGTCGGTCTCGCCGAGGATGACGGTGTCGGCGGTCACCTCCGACGCGGCGGCCTCGACGGCGCCGTCGGCGAGGGTGGGCTCGGAGGGGAGCCAGAAGTCGTCCTCCGGCGTGGGGCGGGGCGCGGGGGAGGGGGCGGGTGGCGGAGGCCGCGTCGGCTCGCTCGTCGGCGTCTCGGTGGGCGCCTCGGCGGAGAGGGTCGGCGCCACCGTCTTCGCGTCGGGGCGCGTGGGACGGTCCGTGGGCCGGCGCGGGACGTCCGCGGTGCGCGGCTCGACCGTGGGCAGCTCCCCAGCGGTCAGGCGCATCCCGGTGCCCGGCGGGGCAATCGTGGAGGGCAGCCCCGCGGCGACGTAGGGGAGGTCGAGCTCCCGGAGGCGCGCCACCGGGATGGGAGCGGGGGCGTCCGCCGATCGGGAGGCCTCCGACGGGGACGACGCTCGGGTGGCACCGCCCGCGGGGGCGGGGGCCGACGTGCGGGGGACGGAGATCGGCGCGGCCGTGGCGGTGGCCTTCGTCGTGGTGCTCGTGCGCATGGCGAGGGGGGCATCGCCCGAGCCGTCCCCGTTGGAGCGGGCCACGGCCCCGGGGGCGCGGGTCTCCTCGGGGGCGCGCTTGTTCCGGTCGCTGATGTAGCGGGCGTCGGCGTCGGCGGACCCGGCGTCCTCCCCCTCGCCGCGCACGAACGCGAGCCACTCGCCCATCCCCGCCGCGGATGCGCCCTCCGACCCGACGATGTCCGCCTTGCGCACGTCCTCGGCGGTGGACTTCTCGGCGGCCGTCGCTTTGGCCGAGGCCTTCTTCGCCTTCGAGGACGCAGGGTCGCCGGGGGATTCGGTGCGAGCGGGGATGGGGCGGTTCGCGGTGGTCGGGTCCTTCGCGGTCGCGGGAGTCGGGGCCTCGGTGAGCGCCGGGCTCTGCGGCGGCGTCGGCGGCGTCGGTGGGGCCGGGGCCTTGGCGGCGGCGGGGTCGGGGGGCGCCGGTTCGGCGGCGTCGGCCTCGGCGACCTCCGGTTCGGCGGGGTCGGCGACCTCCGGTTCGGCGGCGTCCGCGAGGTCCGCGACCATCGGCGCCGTGGCCTCCGAGGCGACGCTCGCCTGGACCGCCGCTCGGACGGCCTCCCCCTTGGCCGATTCGGCCTCCCGCATCGTCGCCCGCGCGGCGTCCGCGGCCTGGCGCGCGGCCACCGCGCGTCGCCCCGCCTCGTCGCTGGCTCGCCCGGCCTCGGTCGCCTCGACCCGCGTCGCCTCGGCGAGGGCCCTCGTCGCCTTCTCCATCGCGCTTGCTCGCACGACCGCCTCGGCGCGCGCCGAAGCTTCCACGGGGTTCGCCGCGGGCGGGCTCGCCTGTTCGGCCGCCCTCCGCGCGGCCGCGGCCGTCGTGGCGGCCCGGTCCGCAGCGTCCCGCCGTTCGGCGGCGACCCGGGCGGTGGCGGCGCGGGCACGGGCACGCTCGGCGGCCGCCGCCTCCACGACCTCGGCGGTGGCGGTGTCGATCCGCGCCTTCACCGTCCGCACCGCCGCCTGCTCGGCGGCAGCGCGTGTGGCCTCCGCTCTCGGCGAGGCCTTCTTCTTCGCGCGCTCCGGCGTCTTCGGCGGCTCGGGCGTCTCCGGCGTTTCCGGCTCCTCCGAACGTCTCTGCTTGCCCGCGCGCTCTATTTCCGGATCGCCCGCGCCCCTGGCCTTCTTCCTCGCGGCTTCACGCGCCGCCGCGCGCTCGGCCTCCTTCGACATGTCCGGCCGCTCGTCGGACTTCGGCTTCTCCACGAGCTCCGGGCGCGCGACCGGGATCGGGGCGTCCAGCGCGGCCTCCTCGGCCGGGTCCAGGAGCCGGACGCGCGCCGGCGCCTCGGGCGTCGGCATGGGAAGCGGCTCTCCAACCACCCACGCGACCAGCGGCGCCGCGTGGAGGGCGCCGGAACATGCGAGGCAGAGCGCCATGCGCCGGAGGCCAGGCCCCGCGGGGCGGGTAGGGCTCGACTGACGGTTGGCGGACACGCAGCCTCGTGGCTCGAACATAGCCACTGCATCGCGCTTGTGCCGCACGCTACGCCCCGACGCGGTCGGCCTTGCGCGCAGGGGGCGGGCGGTCCACAGTAGATGCGATGTCGGACGAACCAGTCCTGCCGTTCCGCGTCCTCCGCCGCGGGCTACGCGCCGCGAGCCGCGCGGGTGCTACCGTGGTCGAGCGGGTGCTGCGGAACGAGTCCCAGGTGGCGCCGTTCCTCGGGCGGCCTGCCTCGGCCGCGCCCACGCGGGTGTCGACGGGCCCCGTCGAGGTGCGGTTCGGCGCCACGACCGTGCGGGTGGAGCGCGGCACCACCGTGCTCGAGGCGGCCGAGGCCGGGCGCCTGGATCTGCGCCATTACTGCGGCGGGAACTCCTCGTGCGGCACGTGCCGCGTCGTGATCGTGCGCGGTCACCGGAACCTCTCCCGGCGCGAGGGGATGGAAGAGATGGCGCTCGGCGCGGATCACGTCGCCCGGGGCGATCGCCTCGCGTGCCAGGCCCAGGTGCTGGGGGAGGTCGAGGTCGAGATCCCGGAATGGTTCTGACCACCTCCCGTCTCGGCGTATAGGCTCCTTCGTGCCTCCCGCCGCCCACCGCCTCACGCTCCTGCTGTTGCCGATGGATCCCGATCGCCCCGGGAGCGTCGCCGTCGAGCTCTATGAGCGCCTGCAACGGGGCGGCTGGATCGGCCCCGATGGGGGTCCGGGCCCGCGGCCGCTCGTCGAGGGCGGGTTCGCGCGGGCGCGCCCCGAGGTGTTCGATCGCACCCGCTTCGCGTCGAGCGGGCAGGGCGGCTTCTCCGTGCGCTGCCCGGTCGACGGCTCGAACGTCGTGGCGCCGTTCAGCAGCGCACTCGAGGCGTGGCGTGTGGGGGGGCCCCGACACGTCGCGTGCGGATGCGGCCGCGAGCACGATCTCGTCGACCTGGTCTATTCGCCGGAGGCGGGGTTCGCCCGCGGATGGCTCGCGGTGATCGACGTCCAGGGGATCGAGCTCGACGCGGAGGCGCGCGCGGAGGCCGAGGTCTTGTTCGAGGGTGTACGCATCGTCGTTCGGCGCGGATAGACTGGCCCGCTGGAGTTCCCCATGCGCCTGCTCGCCCTGCTTCTCCTCGCCTGCACCGGCATCCCGAAGGACGACACCGGGGAACCCGCGGACGCGGACACCGATACGGACGCCGACACCGACACGGATGCCGACACCGACGCCGATCCCAAGACCGGTGTGATCTCCGGCATGGTGCTGCTCTGGGACGGCCGCCCCGCCGCCCTGATGGAGGTGCAGGTCTGCTCCACGGTCTGCCGCTACACGGAGACCGACCAGGCCGGCAACTTCACCCAGGGCGGCCTCGAGGGCGCCCGCTACAAGGTCGACGCCATCGGGGCCACCTACAGCGAGGCGGGCTTCGGCAACGCGCTGGTCGGCGTGGATCTCGGCGTCGCGGAGGCCTTCACGATCTCGCCCGCGATGGTGGCCCCGCCCGTCAGCGGGCCGGTCGTCGCGAACGAGACCTCCGGCTCCCAGACCTACGCCATCGGCGCGGTCTCGCTCACGTTCACGGCCTCGTCCCTGAGCATGCCCTTCGGCGCCGTCGACAGCGAGACCGGCAATTTCAACCTCTTCGCCGGCGTCCTCGAAGGCGCCGCAATCCCCGCGTTGTGGTCCGTGTCACCGGCCTTCGTCGTGAGCTTCCTGCCCTGGGGCGCAGAGCTCGGCGAGCCCATGGACGTCGAGGTCACCGGGCTCACCTCGCCCGATGGCACCTACCAGGTCTACTCGCTCGCGGAGTACGGCGAGGTCGAGGGGCCGCTGGGAACGGCCACGGTCACGGGGGGCACCGCCACCGCCACCGGTCTGCAGCCCTCCGCCTGGACCTGGCTGATGTTCGTCCCGGCGTGAGCAGTGGCGGAGAGCCCCATCCAGGGCGGGACGCGCTCCTCGACGCCCTCGATCGGGTGCGCGAGGTGCGCGGCTCGGTCCCGCTCTTCGACGCGCTCGTCGCGGACGATGCGCCCCGTGTCCGCGACGCCCTCGCCGCCTGCCCGCGGCACCCCCTCCACGCGGCGATCGTGGCGTGGCTCGGCGAGCGCGGGGTCCCCGGCCCCGACGTGGAGGGGCCCGCCGCGGCGCTCGCCCGCCACGGCATCGTCGACCTGGATGCCTTCGTCACCGCCGCCGCCACGCGCGAGGCGGCCCTCGCCCGCTCCCTCGATTCTACCCGCGCCGAACGGGACCTCGCGCTCCGCGCCGCGAACGCCTACGCGCTCGTCGCGGCCCTGCTCGCGGCCCTCGCGATCGGCGGACTCTTCTGGTCCCTCGGGGGGTTCGGGCTCACGGAGGAGCCTCCGTCCACCCCCACGACGACCCTCTCGCCTCGCCTGCCACCGGAGGATCCGTGAACGACATCCAGCTCGGCCGAATCTTCGGCTTTCCCCTGACGCTCCAGCCCTCCGCGCTCGCCATCCTCGCGTTGTTCGTGTTGATGGGCGCGCAAGGCGGCGCCCACTCGGCCTACAAGAGCTTCCTGCTCGTCCTGGTCGTCTTCGGGTCGGTGCTGGTCCACGAGCTCGGCCACGCCTTCGTCGCGCGCGCGTTCGGGCTCGGGCCCATCGCCATCACGCTCCACGGCTTCGGCGGGCTCACCCGCTTCACGCACGCGCCGAAGCCCAAGCAGGGCATCTTCGTCACGCTGGCGGGCCCCGTCGCGGGGTTCCTCCTCGGGCTCGTCGCGCTCGTCGGCACCTTCTTCATCGACACGCCCGTGGTCGGCGGCCTGCTCGTGACGGCCGCCTCGTTCAACCTCTTCTGGAGCGCGTTCAACCTCCTCCCGATGTACCCGCTCGACGGCGGCATGGTCACCTTCCACGGCTTGTCGCTCTACAAGGAGCCCAACGTCGCGATGTTGTGGGCGGCCCGCCTCGGCGTGCTCGTGGCGGTGGGGGTCGGAACGGCGGCGGTCCTCCTGGGGCAGCTGTTCATCGGCATCATCGCGCTGATGTCGCTCGCGCGCAGCGTCCCGATGGCGACGATGAGCGCCGGTCGCTGACGTCGGGGTCGGACGTCCGGTCCATCCCGTCGCCGTCCGCGATCGGATAGGCGCGCCGGCATGAACCTGTTGTCGTCGGCGCGGAGCGTGCGGATCTTTCGGGGTGCCTCTCTCGAGGAGCAGGCGCCGGGTGGCAGCGGGCTCGCCCGCGCGCTCGATCAGGGCGGAGCGGACGCGCTCGTCGCGTTGCTCGACGACGGAGTGGACGGGGTGGAGCTGGAGGACGCCGAGGTGTCCGTCCGCGTCGAGCGGGACGCCGGGGGCGCGCGCGTGTCGACCCGGTGGGCGAGCGGCGAACAGCTCGTGCAGGCGATCCCGTTGGTGGGGAAGGGGAGGCCGGTCGCCGATCTCGTCGCGGCGCTCCACGATCCCGCGCGTACCCTCCGGTTCCACGAGGGCCGGTGGTGGGAGGGCGAGGGCCCCGCGGAGCTCGTCGTCCCGGCGATGCACCCGGATCGGCTCGGCGCGCCGTCGTTCCGCGCGGACCACGGGGTCCGCTACAACTACGTGGCCGGCGCCATGGCGGGCGGCATCGCCTCCCCCGCGCTGGTGACCGCGATGAGCGAGGCCGGCTACCTCGGCTACTTCGGCGCCGGCGGGCTCCCGATCGAGGCCGTGCGCGAGGGCGTGCGCGCGATCAAGGCGGCGGTCGGAGATGCGCCCGCGGGCTTCAACCTCCTGCACAACCCGGTCGAGCCGGGGGTGGAGGAGGCGACGGTCGACCTCTACATTGAGCACGGCTGCACCGAGGTCGACGCGAGCGCGTTCATGGGGCTCACCCCCGCGGTCGTGCGCTACCGGCTCCACGGCATCCACGAGGTGGACGGGCGCATCGTCACCCCAAACCGGGTGAGCGCGAAGGTGTCGAGGCCGGAGGTCGCGGAGCCGTTCCTGCGCCCCGCGCCCGTCAAGCTGCTGGAGGGGCTCGTGGCCGCGGGCAAGCTCACGGCGCGGCAGGCCGAGCTCGCCCGCAAGGTGCCCGTCGCCGAGGACATCACCGCCGAGGCCGACAGCGGCGGTCACACCGACCGCCGGCCCCTGCCGGTGCTCATCCCGCTCTTCCGACGGCTGGCCGCGCGGATCGCCGCGGAGGAGGGCTACGCCGTGCGCCCCCGGATCGGCGCGGCGGGGGGCATCGGCGATCCGTCGTCGCTCGCCGCGGCGCTCACGCTCGGCGCCGACTACGTCATGACCGGCTCGATAAACCAGGCCGCAGGCGAGGCGGGCACCTCCGACACCGTGCGGGAGATGCTCGCGCAGGCCGGCTACGCCGACGTGACCATGGGGCCCGCCCCCGACATGTTCGAGATGGGCGCGCAGGTGCAGGTGCTCGCGCGCGGCACGATGTACGCGCAGCGCGCGGCGCGCCTCTACGAGCTCTACCGGGCCTACCCGAGCTTCGACGACATCCCGGCCGCCGACCGCGAGCGGGTCGAGAAGCAGATCCTCCAGCGTCCGCTCGCCGAGGTGTGGGCGGAGACCGAGGCGTTCTGGGCCGCGCGGGATCCGCGGGAGCTCGAACGGGCGCGCACGGACCGTCGGCACCAGATGGCGCTGTGCTTCCGCTGGTACCTCGGGCTCTCGAGCCGGTGGGCCCGGATGGGCGATGCCTCGCGCAAGCGCGACTACCAGGTGTGGTGCGGCCCCGCGATGGGCTCGTTCAACGACTGGGTGCGCGGCTCGTGGCTCGAGCCGCTCCCGGCGCGCTCGGTCGTCGCGATGGCGGATTCGCTGCTGCACGGCGCGTGCGTGGCGCTCCGCCTCCAGATCGCGTCCGCGGGGCCGACGCTCCTGCCGGAAGAGGCGTGGCGGATCGAGCCCCGGCGGATCGATCGGTAGCCCGACGGCTACTCGCGGAGCGACGCAAAGGCCTCCAGCACCAACGGCGCGAACGAGCCGCTGCAGGAGTTGGTCTCCTCGTAGTGGTCGCCGTCGTCCGTCAGCACCGAGACGTAGGTGTTGTAGTCGGGCGCGGGCACGATGTAGCCGCAGTACGCGTTCACGATGCCGAGGGGCGCCTTGAAGGTGCCCGGCAGCATGGCCTCGATGGTGTCGAGGGAGGCGTCGTCGGTGATGCGGTAGGGCACGGCGTGGTGCTTGAGGCAGTCGCAGTCCCCCACGGAGCCCGCGGTGTCCTGGCACTGCTCGTAGGGCACGGCGACGCAGTCGGGATCGGCCTGTACCCACCGCCGGTCGGTGGGGCGGAGCGCGGGATCGACCATGGCGTCCTCGTCGGGCACGCCCCAGAACAGCTCCGGCATCAGCTCGCCCGGCGCGGTGCCGAAAGTGACGGGCCCGAGCTCGATCACCCACGAGGCCGACGGCACGCAGCCGAACAGGTCATGGTCGACGCCGTAGTTCGGGCAGCTCGAATCCTGGACGATGTAGCTGTCGGGCGTGTCGAGCAGGCCCACCTGGAAGGCGAGCTTGAACGAGGCGTTGTCGACGGGGATGAGGAAGTCGGAGTGGCGGACGCGGAGGCTCGACCACGGCGTCGTGTCGGTGAGCGCGGCCTCGGCGGCCTGCGCCACGTGGGTGCCCCAGGTCCGGGCGTACTCCCACTTGGCGCCGGGGCCGGAGTCGTCGATCCAGGTGGGCTTGCCCTCGCCGTCCAGCACGCGGTTGCCGGCGTCGTCGACGGCCGGGAGCGTGGCCCCGAGCGAGGACTGCATGCCGCCGAGCGCGCCGGACAGGAACACCGTCAGGCCGCCGTGGCGCGTGTCGAGGTAGTCCCGCGTGTAGCCGACGTAGTCGGCGGAGAGCTCGCTGTTCTCGTCGCCCACGACCTCCGGGTGGCCGGACGCGGTGACGATGGTGGCGACGCGGCCGTCGGCCCCGTCGAGCGCGATCGCGAGCACCTGATCGGCCACGATGACCGGATCGCGGATGTCGTTGATCCCGCCGTCCACGCTCGGGTCCGGGTTGGTGCCGCCGAACGGCTCGCCGTTGAAGGCCGGATCGAGGTCCGACATGTGGACCGCGCCCTGGGTGGGGGTGACGGCGACCATCTCCGACGAGGCGGTGGCGACGGCGTCGAAGATCGCCTCGGGGATGCTCTCCACGAACGGCGGGTAGATGCCGGAGAGGAGGTCCTCGTCGATGCCGTAGATGCCGGCCGTGTCGGGGCCCTGGTGGGTGTGCGACGAGCTCACGACGATGCGGTCGCGGTCGTAGCCCTCGGCCTGGAGCAGGTCGCGGGCGTCCCGGATGCGGTTCTCGAGGACGCCCAGGGCGTCGACCCCCACGAGCGAGACGTACTCGCCGTTCAGGGACATCACCACCGCGGTCACCGTGATGGGATCGTGCACGCCGAGGGCGGCGCGTGCGCTGCCGAAGCCGGCGATCCACACGCCGTCGAAGCGCCCGTTGCCGTTGAGATCGTCGAAGGGCTCCTCGCAGCCGGTGCGCTCGGCGATGGGATCGGTGATGCACCCGTCGAAGCTGTGGTCGCCGTCGAGATCGCTGTAGGTCTCGAAGTTCGTCGGCGTGATGTCGATGCGCGCGACGCCGGCGTAGAGCTGATTGTCGTCGGCGAGGGTCATGCCGAGCGGCGGACCGACGGGGGCCGTGTCGGCGTCTTTCTCGCCCGTGCACGCGGCAAGGATCAACAGGGGCAACGTTCGCATCGGGTCCTCGGAGCGCCCGCACTGTACGCGACCCGTCGGGCCCGAGCAATCCACCTCCCGCGCGGGCTCCCGCACCGCCACCACGTGGAGTTAGGGGAGCCCCTCGATGGTGCCCTCCCGCCGCATCCAGTACACGCTCTTCCTCGCGATCGCGATCGCGGGCGTGCTCCCCACCCTGCTCTCCCCGGGCTCCACGGTGGGGGACGGCGTCGACGCCTTCGGCACCCACTGGTTCTTCTGGTGGATCCGCACGTGCGTCGAGCACTTCGGGGACCCCTCGTTCACCGACCTGTTCTTCTACCCGTACGGCAAGGACGTGTTCGCCCACACGGGCAACAACTTCGTGGACGCCGTGCTCTCCGTGCCCTTCCAGTGGATCTTCGGGCCCACGCTCTACTCGCCGATGTGGATCCTGGCGCTCCAGCTCGGGAACGTCGCCACCTTCCGCCCGCTCGCCCGCTACATCTTCGGAGACGGGAGCGGGACGACACCGGGCGGCGGGGACACCTTCGCGGCGTTCGCGGCCACCCTCCTGTGGCAGATCAACCCGTTCGTCCTCTTCGAGATCACCGCCGGCCGCCCCACGCAGGCGATGGTGTGGTTCCTGCCCGCCGCCGTGCTCTACCTCCTTCGCGCGGCGAGGGAGCCCGGCTGGAAGAACGGGGCGTGGCTCGGCCTCGCGGTGGCGATGTCGGCGTGGACCTACTGGTTTACCGCCTACTTTCTCGTGATCCTCCTGCTCCCGCTCGCCGTCTGGGAGCTGCGCGCGTCCTCCGACCGGTGGGGCGTGGTCCGCCGGTGGTCGCTGGGGGTGGCCCTCTGCCTCCTCCTCGTCGCGCCGGGCATGATCGGCATGGCCGGGGCGATCGACGCCGGGCGCGTCCCGGGGGTCGACCCCACGACGGGCAGCATCTTCAGCGCCCCGAAGCCCGTCGCGAACAACGTCTCGTCGGATCTCCACGGCCTCTGGCTGATGGAAGTGTACGGCTCGCCCCTGTTCTTCCAGCCGGCGTGGGCGCTGCCGCTCCTCGCGGTGCCGTTCCTCCGCCGGCTCCCGATCCCGGGCGGACGATGGCGCTGGATCGTCGCCCTCGGCGTCGTCCTGGCGTTCGCGGGCGGCACGATGCTGCGCCTCGGCGACTTCTCCGTCGTGATGCCGCACTACATGGCGCTCTACCGGCACCTGCCGTTCTTCGACCGGCTGTGGTTCCCCTACCGGATGGCGGCGGTGGCGTTCATCCCCGCGGCGCTCCTGGTCGGCGCGCTCGTCGCGCTCGTGCCCCGCCCGCGCCTCGCCCTCGGCGCGCTCGTGGTGCTCGGGCTCGCCGGGCAGACCGTCGTCGGGTCCTGGCCGTTCAACCACCACCACACGCGCGCGCCGCCGATGGTGGCGTCGCTCCGGGATCACGGCGGCGGCGTGATCTTCCTCCCGATGAAGATCCAGCACGACGGCCTGATGTGGCAGACCGAGTTCCAGCTCCCCACGTTCGGGGGGATGGGGGAGTCCGCCGGGATCTTCTGGCCCGAACAGTACCGGAAGCGCCTGAACAACAGCCTGGTGCGGGGGTTGCGGGGCGCGGCGATCGATCCGAGCAAGCCCCGGAGCGTGACGCAGAAGGACCGCGCGGACATCGAGAAGGACGGCTTCCGCTGGGTGATCCTGCGGCGCTCCCTGCTTGCGACCGAGCTGGACCGGCAGCTCGAGCTCTCGCCGGGCAGCTTCGACGCGTCCGTCCGCATGGGCGAGTCCGTCGACGCGATCAGCGCCGTGCTCGGCAGCCCGCCGACCGGCGTGGACGGAGACGCCGTGTTGTGGGATCTCCGCCGCGAGCTCCCCTCGGACCCGGCGTGGGCGCCCACTCCCGAGCGCCTCGCGAGCCGGGACTGGGAGCACTGGGGGCGAACGCTCTACGAGGAGCGACTCGAGCTCTTCGGCCGCACGGGGAGCGTCCGGGAGCGCACGCAGGCGCCCGGGCCGAAGTAGAGGCGGGTTTCCACAGCGCAAGCTTGTCGCAGGGAATTCGGGGGATACCTTCAGTCCGTGAAGCGCCCTGCCCAGGGCGTCAGGAGTGAAAATGGCATTCGACCCCCCGAGCTACGACCAGGGCGCCCCCGTCAACCTGCCGTCGGAGCTGAACATCCCCATCCTGGCCATCCGGAACACGGTGATCTTCCCCGTGCTCGCTTTCCCGATCAATGTAGGGAGAGACAAGAGCCTGGAAGCCGTCGAGCGCGCGCTCGCGGGCGACAAGCTGCTCGGTATCGTCGCGCAACAGGACGCGAAGAACGAGGATCCCGACGTCGGCGAGCTCTACAACACGGGCACCGTCGTCAAGATCCTCAAATCCGTGAAGATGCCGGGCAACAAGCTCAACGTCATCATCCAGGGCCTCGCGCGCATCAAGGTCGAGCGCTGGGAGGGCACGGATCCGTGCCTGAAGGCGCAGGTCAAGGTGTTCGAGGAGGGCACGGAGTCGACCCCCGAGCTCGAGTCGCTGATGTCGACGATGCGCGAGCTCGCGCAGAAGATCATCGATCTGTCGCCGCACATCCCCTCCGAGGCGAGCTTCCTCGTCCGCAGCATCGACAACCCCGGCATCCTCGCCGACATCGTCGCCAGCAACCTCAGCATCGGTGTCGAAGAGAAGCAGGAGCTGCTCGAGACCTTCGACACGAAGGAGCGCATGACGAAGGTCATCGCGCTGCTCAACAAGGAGATCCAGGTCCTCGAGCTCTCGAACAAGATCCAGACCGAGGTCAAGGGCGAGATGGACAAGGCTCAGCGGGAGTACTTCCTGCGCGAGCAGCTCAAGGCCATCCAGAAGGAGCTCGGCGAGGTCGACGACCGCCAGGAGGAGTTCGAGGAGCTCAAGAAGGGCATCAAGAAGGCGCGCATGCCGAAGGATGTCGAGAAGGTCGCGTTCAAGGAGCTCAAGCGCATGAGCCGCATGAGCCCCGGCGCCGCCGAGTACACGGTGAGCCGTACCTACCTCGACTGGCTCATCGAGATGCCCTGGGCCACCTCGACCGAGGACCTCATGGACGTGAACGAGGCCGGCCGCATCCTCGACGAGGACCACTACGGCCTCGAGAAGGTGAAGCAGCGCATCCTCGAGTACCTCGCGGTGCGCAAGCTGAAGCGCGACATGAAGGGGCCGATCCTGTGCCTCGTCGGGCCCCCGGGCGTCGGCAAGACCTCCCTCGCCAAGTCCGTGGCGCGCGCGCTCGGCCGCAAGATGGTCCGCATCTCGCTCGGCGGCGTGCGGGACGAGGCCGAGATTCGCGGTCACCGGCGCACCTACATCGGGTCGCTCCCCGGCAAGATCCTCAAGGGGATCAAGAAGGCGGGCACCAACAACCCGGTGTTCGTGCTGGACGAGATCGACAAGCTCGGCATGGACTACCGCGGGGATCCGTCGAGTGCTTTGCTCGAGGTGCTCGACCCCGAGCAGAACGACACGTTCATGGACCACTACCTGGACGTCCCGTTCGATCTCTCGAAGGTCCTGTTCATCGCGACCGCGAACCTCGCCGACCCCATCCCGGGGCCCCTGCGTGACCGCATGGAGATCATCGAGATCCCCGGCTACACGCAGGAGGAGAAGATGAAGATCGCCCGGCAGTACCTGCTGCCCGAGGCGCTCGAGGAGCACGGTCTCACCACCGAGTCGCTCGAGCTGCCCGACGCGGCGCTCCGTCATCTCATCGGGGCCTACACCCGCGAGGCGGGCGTGCGCTCGCTCAAGCGCGAGATCGCGGCCGTCTCCCGGTGGACCGCCAAGGAGGTCGCCTCCGGCAAGCAGCACGGGAAGCTCGTGCTCACCCCCGAGAAGATCGAGGAGATCCGCGGGCCGATCCACTTCTTCGCGGAAGTGGCCGAGCGCACCAGCGTTCCGGGCGTCGCGACGGGGCTGGCGTGGACCGCGGCGGGTGGCGACATCCTCTTCATCGAGGCCACCAAGATGAAGGGCAAGGGCGCCATCCAGCTCTCCGGCTCCCTGGGTGACGTGATGAAGGAGTCCGTGGGCGTGGCGCGCAGCTACATCCGCGCCTCTGCGGCGGATCTCGGCATCGATCCCGACGTGTTCGACAACGTCGACGTGCACGTGCACGTCCCCTCGGGTGCCATCCCGAAGGACGGGCCGTCGGCCGGCGTCACGATGCTCACCGCAATGGTGAGCCTCCTCACGGGCCTCAAGGTGGATCCGACCATCGCGATGACCGGCGAGGCCACGCTCCGCGGCGCCGTGCTCCCCGTGGGCGGCATCAAGGAGAAGGTCCTCGCGGCCCACCGCGCGGGCATCAAGACCGTGCTCCTCCCGGACAAGTGCCGGAAGGACCTGGTCGAGGTCCCCAAGGAGATCCGCGACGAGATGACCTTCCACTTCTGCTCGCGCATGGAGGAGGTCCTGTCCTACGCCTTCGGTGAGGAGAACCTCGCGGCCCGCCGCAACGAGGTGCGGGCCGAGCTCGAGGCCCGCGCGGCGGCCAAGCGCGCGGGTGGCGAGGCGCACGCCTAGCCCGCTCGACACCGCGTCGGGGTGAAACCGCCGGCGTGAAACCAGGGGCCCGCTTCGGAGCGATCCGGAGCGGGCTCCTTCCCTTTTTCGGATCCCGGCCGGACGTGGATCATCTGCCCGCAGGCGAGCGGCACCTGCTCGCGCTCGTCGAAGGCTTGCAAATTCAAGATAGCCAGCCTCGGTCGGGGAGTTCTCCCCGATGGGGCAGCAAGCCGCGCGATGGGAGGCTCGTCGTCCGGAACGGCCCCTGCGTGCGCACCGACGGCGCGCTCGCCATCCGACCACGCCCGGCCAACTCGTCGCGCGGCTGGGCACCCCCGGGCGTCCCCCGGCCTCCGTTCACGCGTCGGGAGCCGCGCCAATTCGCCACGCGAACCCTCCTCACACACGTCCTCCCCACGAGGCGGACCGTCGCGGAGCTCTGACACCTCGTTGCCCAGACGGGGGTAGATGGAACGGTACAGGCACAGGAAGTTCAGCCATGGCATTCCGAAATCTGATCCTAGTGGTCGAAGATCACCCATCCAACCTCATGTTGGTGAGAGATTTGCTCGAGTCCGAGGGTTTCGACGTGCTCGCCGCGGAGAACGTGTCCGACGCCTGCGGGCTCCTCGATGCCCACACGCCGGCGCTCGCGTTGATCGACATCCAGATCCCAGGCGGGGGCGGCGAGCGCGTGCTCGCCCACATGCGCGGCGTCGAGCGGCTGGCGGGCATCCCGGCCATCGCCGTGACCGCCTACGCGCTCAAGGGGGACCGCGAGCGGTTCCTCGCCCTCGACTTCGACGACTACGTGAGCAAGCCCATCGACGTGACGAGCTTCCTCGGGGTCGTGCACAGCTACGCGTCGCCGCTCGAGGCGGCGAGCAAGTAGCGTCCGTGGGCTCCGAGAGGGCGCGAGGAGGCGCCGCAGCACGCGGGCCAGGCGGCCGATCCGGCTCCACGGGGGGGTGAGAAGTTATCGCTCGTCCCGGCTGCGCTCGCCGAACGGACCGGATAGCTGCACCGAGCTGGACCGATTCTAAATCGGCCCCGTTCCACCCCCCGCACCGGAGTTTCCATGTCGCTCAAGGGCACCAAGACCCACGACAACCTCAAGGCCGCCTTCGCTGGCGAGTCGCAGGCCAATCGTCGGTACCTCTACTTCGCGAAGATCGCCGACGTGGAGGGCTACCCCGACGTCGCCGGCCTGTTCCGCGACACCGCCGAGGGCGAGACCGGCCACGCCCACGGCCACCTCGACTACATCAAGCAGGTCGGCGATCCCGCGACCGGCCTCCCCATCGGCGAGACCGAGCTGAACCTCGCCGCCGCCGTCGCCGGCGAGACCTACGAGTACACCGACATGTACCCGGGCATGGCCAAGACCGCGCGCGACGAGGGCTTCGCCGAGATCGCGAACTGGTTCGAGACCCTCGCCAAGGCCGAGAAGTCGCACGCGGGCCGGTTCCAGAAGGGCCTCGACTCCCTCGGGTAGTCGGACGTTGACTGGGGCGGGGGGGCTCGCGCCCCCCCGCAACGCCCCCCCGTACACGACACGTTCGTCGTGCCCCTTGCGCGCTCCGGTAGCGCTTCGCCAGAGGTTGCCATGGCGCACACCATCCCCACGCCCCGCGACCCCGAGTATTGGAGCCGCGACGCGCTGATCGCCGAGGAGAAGCGGGTCTTCGAGATCTGCAACGGCTGCCGGTTGTGCTGGAACCTCTGTCCGTCCTTCCCCACGTTGTTCGACGCGGTCGATGCGCTCGACACCTCCCCGGTGGCCCCCCCGTCGGACAGGCCCGCGGTCGAGGTCGACGCGCTCGGCAACCATGTCGCCGCCGCCGAGCACCACCACGCCGCGGCGCCGCGCGCCGACATCCACGGGCAGGCCCACGCGCTCGAGAACGTGCCGCTCTCGGTACACCAGAAGGTCGTCGACCTCTGCTACCAATGCAAGTTGTGCGATCCGATCTGCCCCTACACCCCGCCGCACGAATTCGGGGTCGACTTTCCGCGCCTGATGCTCCGCCACAAGGCGATCGACGCCAAGGAGCACGGGGTCAAGCTCCAGGACCGCGTCCTCGGCGATCCCGATCTCGTCGGCAAGATCGGGACACTGGCGCCGATCATCGCGAACGCGGGCGCCGCCGTGCGAATCAATCGTGTCGCGATGGAGTGGGTGGCGGGCATCCACCGCGATCGCCAGCTCCCCACCTTCGCGAGCGAGACCTTCCTGGAGTGGTTCGGCAAGCGGCATTCCAAGCCGCCGGAGCCCGAGGCCGTCGAGGGCCGCAAGGTCGTCCTGTTCTACACGTGCTCGGTGCAGTGGAACGAGCCCCAGGTCGGTCGCGCGGCGGTCGAGGTGCTCGAGCACAGCGGAATCACCGTGTTCGCGCCCTCGTTCCGCTGCTGCGGCATGCCCGCCCTCGACGGGGGGGATGTGCCGCGCGCCACCGATTGGGCGCGTCACAACGTGGACATCCTCGACCGCTACGTGAAGGCGGGGTGTGACATCGTCACGCCCGGCCCCACCTGCTCCTACATGATGAAGCACGAGTGGAAGGACTACCTCGGCACCGAGGCGTCCGAGGCCGTCGCTAAGAAGAGCTTCGATCTCATGGAGTACCTGTTCAACCTCCGGAAGGCGAAGCTCCTCCGTGAAGACTACACGACCGAGATCGGCGCCGTCGGCTACCACCTCGCGTGTCACCTGAAGGTTCAGAAGATCGGCTTTCGCAGTCGTGACGTGATGAAGAAGCTCCCCGGCGCCGAGGTCACGCTCGTCGACAAGTGCTCGTGCATGGACGGCACGTGGGGCATGAAGAAGGAGTACTACGAGCTCTCCAAGAAGGGCGCCCAGCCGCTCCTCGACGGGCTCGTGGCGAAGAAGCCCGGCACGCTCGCGTCGGACTGCCTCATCGCGAAGCTCCAGATCGAAGAGAACACCGGCCAGCAGGTGGTCCACCCCATCGAGGTGATGTGGAAGGCCTACGGCGGCACCGAGTCGACGCCGCTCGCGCCCGGCCCCCTGGTGATCCCCCCCGCGCCCGAGGAGGAGTCGTGAAGAAGTTGACCCCGGAGGACATCCTCCCGAACCCGGCCTTCCTCGCCGCGCGCCCGCGCCTCGAACGTGAGGTCATCCGTGACAAGGAGGCCCGCCGCGTCGGCCTGGGTCCCAACCTCACGTTCCTCTTCGAGAACCGTGTCACGTTGTCGTGGCAGATCCAGGAGATGTGTCGGGTGGAGCACATCACGGCCCCCGCGGCCGTGATGCACGAAATCGACACGTACAACGCGCTGCTTCCCGGGCGTGACGAGCTCGCCGCCACCGTGCTCGTCGAGTACGAGGAGCCCGTCGAGCGCGACCGGATGCTCGCGGCGCTCCGCGGCCTCCACGACCACGTGCGCCTCGAGATCGAGGGCCTGGAGCCGGTGCCGGGGGCGTTCGACGCCGAGCAGTACAACGCCCAGCGCATCTCCGCGGTCCAATTCGTACGGTTCGCGCTCTCCTCCGCGCAGGTCGACGCCCTGTGTGACTTGCGTCGCACGGCCACGCTCGTCTGTGACCACGCTGCCTACGCCGCCCGGTCGCCGCTCGCGGGCGCCGCGCGCGGGGCCCTGGTGGAGGATCTGCTCGCCGGGCGCCGCGGAGACTGAGCGAAGGGGCGGCCACAGCGAACGCACCTCCCGCGTTAGAGTGCCGCCACCATGAAGCCCCCCCTCGAGAAGGTCCTCGTCGCCAACCGCGGTGAGATCGCCGTTCGTGTCATCCGCGGCTGCCACGAGCTGGGCATCCGCACGGTCGCCATCTACTCGGAAGCCGATCGTTCGGCGTTGCACGTGCGCAACGCGGGCGAGGCCTACTGTGTCGGCCCGGCGCCCTCCGCGGAGAGCTACCTCCGGGGGGACGTGGTGATCGCCGTCGCGAAGAAGGCGGGCGCCACCGCCATCCACCCCGGCTACGGGTTCCTCTCGGAGAACGCGGCGTTCGCCCAGGCGGTGATGGACGCCGGGCTCATCTGGATCGGGCCCCCGCCGAGCGCCATCGACGCGATGGGCAGCAAGACCGGCGCGCGCCAGCGCATGGTCGCGGCCGGCGTGCCGGTCGTTCCCGGCACGATCCACCCCATCGAGACGGAGGCCGAGGCCGAGAAGATCGCGGCCGAGATCGGCTACCCCGTGATGCTCAAGGCCGCGGGCGGCGGTGGCGGGAAGGGCATCCGCAAGGTCGACCGCCCCGACGAGTTCGCGGCGGCCTGGCGCGCCGCGCGGTCCGAGGCGGCGCGGTCCTTCAAGGACGACGCCGTCTACCTCGAGAAGTTCGTCGCCGACCCCAAGCACGTCGAGATCCAGGTCCTCGCCGACGCGCACGGCCACACCGTGCACCTCTTCGAGCGCGACTGCTCCGTGCAGCGCCGCAACCAGAAGGTCGTCGAGGAGACCCCGTGCCCGGTGATCTCCGACGCCACGCGGCTCGCGATGGCCAAGGTCGCCGTGCAGGCAGCCCACGCCGTCGGCTACGTCGGCGCCGGCACCTGCGAGTTCCTCTACTCCCAGGCCACGGGGGAGTTCTACTTCCTCGAGATGAACACCCGCCTCCAGGTCGAGCACCCGATCACCGAGATGGTGACCGGCATCGACCTCGTGCGCGCCCAGCTCCGCATCGCCGGCGGGGAGCCGCTCTGGTTCCGTCAGGAGGACGTGAAACAGGTGGGTCACGCGATCGAATGCCGTGTGTACGCCGAGGATCCCGCGAACAACTTCGCGCCGGCCCCCGGCCGGATCTCGGGGCTCCGGGAGCCCGGCGGCCCCTGGGTGCGCGTCGATAGCGGCGTCTACGCCGGCTATGAAGTGCCCATCCACTACGACCCGATGGTCGCGAAGCTCGTGTGTTGGGGAGCCGACCGCCAGGAGGCGATCTCGCGCTCCATCCGGGCGCTCCGCGAGTACCGGGTGCGCGGCATCCGCACCTCCATCCCGTTCTTCGAGGCGATCCTCCGGGATCCCGACTTCCAGGCGGGCAATTACTCCACCGGGTTCCTCTCGCCCGAGCGCATGACGCGCCTGACCGACACGAGCCACAACGACAAGATCGCCACCATCGCCGCCGCCATCGCGAAGTACGAGGCGGATACCCGGCCCGCCCGCGTGAGCAACACGGCCGCCGCCGAGAGCCCGTGGAAGCTCGCGGGGCGCCCGCGCGGGCGCACGTGGCGGGTGCCGTAGGGACGAGGGCGGCGCGGTTCGGCTGAGGGATTCTTGAACACGGGGGGCGTTGCGGGGGTCGGAGACCCCCGCCCCAGGAACCTCCCGTCTACGATAAAGGCGGGCTCCAATGAAGTACGAGATCACCATCGGCGGTACCACCCGCGCCGTCGACATCGAACCCGCGGGCGAGGGCCGCTACCGCGTCTCGTGGCCGGGCGAGTCCCATGAGGTCGACCTCCTCCGGCCGACCCCCGAGGCCTACCAGATGCTCATCGACGGCGAGAGCTGGGAGGCCGGCTGCGTCGTGTCCCCCGAGGGGTTCCTCGTCGACGTCATGGGGCTGACCACCGAGGTGGGCGTGATCGATCCGCGTCGTAAGGCGCTCAAGCTCGCAGCGGGCGCGGTGACCGGCATGCTCTCCACCCAGATGCCGGGTCGCGTGGTCCGTCTCCTCGCGAAGGTGGGGGATGTCGTCAAGAAGGGCCAGCCCGTCATCGTCGTCGAGGCGATGAAGATGGAGAACGAGATGAAGAGCCCGATCGACGGCACGGTCGCCGAGGTCCTGGTGGCCGAGGGCCAGGCGGTCGAGGCCGGCACGAAGCTCGTGCGCGTGGAGGGCTAGATGGACGAGGCAGGCAAGTTTCCCTACACCCGTGGCATCCACCCCACGATGTACCAGGGGCGGCTCTGGACGATGCGGCAGTACGCGGGCTTCGGGGATGCCCGGCGCTCCAACGAGCGGTACCGCTACCTGCTCCAGAAAGGCCAGACCGGCCTCTCCGTGGCCTTCGACCTGCCCACCCAGATGGGGTACGACTCCGACCACCCGATGTCGGTGGGCGAGGTCGGGAAGGTCGGCGTGGCCATCGACACCATCGACGACATGCACGTGCTGCTCGAGGGCCTCCCGCTCGACGAGGTGAGTACGAGCATGACGATCAACGCGACGGCGTCGACGTTGTTGGCGCTCTACGCCGGAGTGGCGCGGGCGCGCGGCACGCCGACCACCGCGCTCAAGGGCACCATCCAGAACGACGTGCTCAAGGAGTACATCGCCCGCGGCACGTACATCTACCCGCCGCGCGCGAGCATGCGGATCATCACCGACATCTTCGCGTGGTGCGGCACGCACGCGCCCAAGTGGAACACGATCTCGATCTCCGGCTACCACATCCGCGAGGCCGGCTCGACGGCCGCGCAGGAGATCGCGTTCACGCTTGCGGACGGTATCGCCTACGTGGACGCCGCGATCGCCGCGGGCCTGGCCGTGGACGAATTCGCGCCCCGGCTCTCGTTCTTCTTCAACGCCCACAACGACTTCTGCGAGGAGGTCGCCAAGTTCCGCGCCGCGCGTCGGATGTGGGCGTTCATCATGCGGGACCGCTTCGGCGCGAAGGACCCCCGGTCGATGATGTTGCGTTTCCACACGCAGACCGCCGGAAGCACGCTCACCGCCCAGCAGATCGACAACAACGTCGCGCGTGTCACGCTCCAGGCGCTCGCCGCCGTGATGGGTGGCACCCAATCGTTGCACACCAACTCGCGCGACGAGGCGTTGGCCCTGCCGTCCGAGCCCGCCGCGCGCCTCGCCCTGCGCACCCAGCAGGTCATCGCCTACGAGTCGGGCGTCTCGAAGCACGTGGACCCGTTCGGCGGCAGCCACGTGATCGAGGGCCTGACCGACGGGCTCGAGGACGAGGCCGGGCGGCTCATCAATGAGATCGACGCCATGGGCGGGATGGTCTCCGCCATCGAGCGCGGCTTCCCTCAGCGCGAGATCCAGAACGCCGCCTACGCCGCCCAGCTCGCCATCGATCGCAAGCAGGCCATCGTGGTGGGCGTGAACGACTTCGTGGACGACGAGCCGCCGACCGAGGGGCTCCTCCGCGTCGATCCCGCGCTCGAGGCCGAGCAGGTCGGGCGGCTGAGGGCCTTCCGCGCCGCGCGGGTCGAGGGGGATGCCAAGGGCACGCTCGATGCCCTCCAGCAGGCCGCGGCGGGGTCGGACAACCTCCTCCCGCACATCCTCGGCGCCGTCGAGGCGCGGGCCACGCTCGGCGAGGTGGCCGACGCGCTGCGCGCGGTGTTCGGGGAGTACCAGGAGTCGGTGATCCTCTAAGGATCCGGTCCCGTCGGCGTCGGGCTCGCGCGCGACGGTCCGGTGCGGCTGATCCCGGCGTCGCCGTCGGGCACCACGGCCTCTGCGCGGATGACCCCGCATGCCTGGCGCGCGCCCGGATCGCCGTTGCGCGTGAAGTCGGGTGCCCGCTCGTACACGACGACGGCGCGGCCCACGAGCGAGCCCGGGCTCTCGTCGAGCGTGTAGGCCGTGAGGACGAGCTCCTTGGCGCCTTGCCCGTCCGCGCCCACGGTGACGTAGCCGAGGTAGCCGGGCGGTGGGCCCCCGTCCTCGGGCACGGCGGGGCCGGACCCGGGCGAGGCGCTCCGGGGCCTCGAAGGCGGGCCGTACCACGTCCCCGCGGAGGAGGCGTCGGGCGCGGAGCAATCGCCGGTCTCGTGCAGGAAGATCGCGTGGTTGCCCGGCCCGGCGCGGTCGATGCGGACGGCCACCGTGATGGGCGTTGCGCTCCCGGGGGTGAGCCCCGCAGGCGTCCCCGTCGTCCGAAGCGTCACCATCCCCGTGTTGGCGCTGCCGGAGCGCCCCTCCAGCGCGGCGTACGCCTCGCGCGGGCCGGGGGCTTCCGTCGCGACCGTGGCCTCGGCGCCGACGCCGCGGATGGACGCGGGATCCGCGGGCGCAGGGGCGTTCGATCCGTTCGCCCCGTCGCAGGCGAGGATCAAGATCAGAAACATGTCACCCTCCCTCGGTTCGTCGCAAGCGCTCGATCAGAGACGCCGCGGCACGCTCCCCTCCGGAGTCGAACCGGAAGAAGTGGAGCTTTGACGAACGTAGACACGGTGGGGTGATCGGCGGCACGAGGGGCTCGCGCGTCGCGACGACCCGAGGTGTACGGCCGGCGTCAGCCTCGGCCGAAGTGGACGCCCAGGCCCCCGCCGAACAGGAAGGTGGCGGGCCCGCCCTCGGTCTCCACGCGCAGCTCGTGCTCGACGAAGTAGCGCGGGGTGACGTACCACCGGATCGAGCCTCCGCCGCCGATCGTGGGCATCACCACCGACTCGCCGACGAGCGGATCGCGCAGCCGGCCCCCGACCGCGAGGAACAGCCCGGGGCGCACGTGCTTGCCGTCGATGACGAGCTGGAGCCGGCTCCCGAGGCTCCACACGTTCTCGTGCGCGGGCGTGCGGGTCCACCCAACCCGGTCGAGGGAGACGGAGAGGCCCTTCGTCGCGAGCCACTCGACGTTCATGCCAGCCGTGTAGGGCGCGCCCACTGCGTCGGGCGACCAGAGCGAGGTGGTCGACAACGTCCAGCCCTTCATCGGCCGGGTCGCCTCGCGGCGGTGGGTGTGCCACGCGGCATCCGCGATGGCCGCGCCGTAGAACATCGCCGCGGTGAGCCGCAGCATGTCCGGGCCGGTGACGCTGCCGTTCCAGAAGTTCTCGCTCGCCCCCGCGGCGAACACGGAGCTCCCGAGGAAGGCGGCGGTGCCGGCGAAGTAGAGGCCGCCCTTCACCCACTGGCCGTTGTAGAACTGGCCGGCGCCCGGGAGCAGGGCGCTCGCGCCCGCGGCGATGGTCGGGGAGTGGCGGAGATCGACGACGTTCAGCGCGGTGCCCGCCCACCGGCGGCTGTCCTCCGTGTGCATGCGCGCGAGCTCGAGCGTGTCGAGCGCGATGCGCTCCCCCTTGGGGGCGCCGAGCTCGGCGTTCAAGGCCCCCCACCGCGACACGGTCACGCGGCTCCCCTCGGTGAGGCCGATCTCGACCTCCCGGAGGTCCTTCCCCGCGCTCAAGCGAAAGCGGTAGGTGCCCGGTGACAGCGCGAGGGTGACCGCGCGCCCCTGCACCTTCGCGACCTCGGCGACCGGCGTCCGGTCGGGCATGCGGAGGATCATCACGTTGCCGGAGACCTCGGCCGGGAGCGTGGCGGTGGCCCGCCCGAGGGCAACGCGCGTGAGCGTCAGCTCGCCCACCTGCTTGAGCCGGATGTCGCGGTTGGGGTGCTGCGCGCCCGCCTCGGTGCCGCCCGTGTGATCGACGACGCGGTCGTAGGCATAGGTGTACGCTTCGTCGAGGCTGACCTCGCCGTCGCCGGTGTCGGCGGCCCCGCGCAGGCCGGAGAGCATGTAGTGGGTGAAGAAGCTGCCGCGGAGCTTGTCGGACTCCTGTGCGGACTCGTCGGCCGACGTGGCGGTCATCCACGCCTCGCCCTCGGCCGCGAGGCGATCCTCCACGAGGAACGGCTCGGAGAGGGCGGCGCCCTTGAGGCGGGTGATCGTGCCCGAGCGGCAGGCGTCGAGCATCCCGAGCTTCACGTCGGAGTCCATGGCGCGGATGTCGCCGCGGAGGGTCTCGAACGGGTAGAGGTCGGCCCCGATGCGGAGCCCGCGCGCGTCGGCGTGGCCCGAGTAGTAGAAGGTGAACAGGTCGTCGTCGAAAGCGCCCGCGACCATCGCGTGGGCGTGGAGGGCGGCCCTCAGCTCGACGGCGTCCGGCCCGTACAGCACGGTGACGTGCGCCGGATCGTAGCCGCCGAGCTCGACGAGCACGTTGGCGACCCGCTCGGCGTCGAGCTCCGCGTAGCGGAGCGGCTCGAGGTTGCCGCCGCCCTGGTTCGCCCCGACGATCAGGGCGTGGCGGAGGACCCCTGCCGCGGCGAGTGAGCTCCACAGGGAAAACACGCTACTCCTTGCGCAGCACCACAGATGCGATCTCGCTCCGTTCCATTCGAATCGGCTCGACGGCGAGGGCCTCGAGGACGGCGTCGGGCGCGGGGCGGGTGTCGGTCAGGATCGCGAAGAACGCCTGCTCCCCCTGGGAGTCGTCGAGCGTCAGCGCGAACGGCGCGGTGGCGAGGCCCGCGCCGTTCACCGGAAGCGTACCGTACACCTCGACGATGCCGCGCCCGTCCCGGCCCGCGAGGGTCACGAAACGGTGCGCCCCGGCGTCGTACTTGAGCTGGACCCGTGTCCCGCCGCGCACCCGTTCGCCGGTGTAGAGGGGGCGCGCGCTTTCCCCGGTCTTCACCCACGCCTCGAGGACCGGCGCGCTCCCCTTGAGGCGCTCGATCGGCGCGGTTTCCGGCGGGGGGGCGAGGGGATCGGCGCGGAGGACGAGGGCCCCGGCGGCGAGGATCGGCACGAGCAGGAGCGCGGCGCGGAGCCGCCCGAGGCGCTCCCACCAGGTCGGTGCCGGCACGATGGCCGCGGGCACGGGGGTGCGGACGAACCCCGCGCGCGTCGCATCCTGGTGGGCGAGGCGACGGGCACAGTCCTCGCACGTGGCGAGGTGCTCGTCGATCGGCGCGCGCGCCTGGGCGTCGAGCTCGCCGAGCCGGAGCTGATGGAGCCGAAGCGTGGAGATGTGGGTCATCGGTCGATCTCCGCGAGCCAGGGAGGAGGGGCGTCGCGCAACGACGACCGGAAGGTCGAGATGCGCTTGCGTACGGCGGCGCCGCTGATCCCCAGCAGCTCGCCCACCTCGTCGTGGGTCATCCCGTCAACGTAGTGGTAGACCACGCAGTCCTGTGTCCGATCGTCCTGCCCCGAGAGCAGCCGCTCGACGAGGTCGCGGACGGTGAGCCGATCCAGCACGCTGTCCGTGCCCTCGACCGGCGGAAGCTCCTCCACCGGGTCCTCGGGGCGCCGCTTGCGGGTGCGGATGCGGTTGAGGCAGGTGGTGGTGGTGATCTTGAATAGGAAGGTGGAGGGCGAGGCCTCTCCGCGGAAGCTGTCGCGGTAGCGATGCAGCTTGAGGAAGACCTCCTGGAGGGCGTCCTGCGCGTCCGCCTCGTTCCGGAGCAGCGTCCGGGCGCGTCCGAGCACGAGATCCCCGTAGCGGCGGTAGAGCGCGGTGATGTCGAGGGGATCCACCACGGGGGCCGCCGAAAGACGGGCCCCATGTAGCGCCTCGGCGGGCGCCGGGGCCAGGGACAACGCGACACCCCCCTGCCCGGTCGTGCCGGGCAGGGGGGGCGCGCCGCCGGCGCGACGATCAGGGACAGCTGCCACTGTCGCCCGTGCCGTCGTCGCCCGTGCCGTCGTCGCCCGTGCCGTCGTCGCCCGTGCCGTCGTCGCCCGTGCCGTCGTCACCCGTGTCGGACTCGCCCGTGCCGTCGTCACCGGGGGCCACGATGGTGAGGGCGGCCTCGATGAACTCGACCCGATCCGCGGGCAGGAGGAGGAGCAGGTCGGCGGTACCGGGCACGGCCGCCACGGGGACCGAAAGGGTCAGCAGGAGCTCGCCCGCGCGCTTCTCGGTGGCGAGCAGATCGACCTCGCCGTAGGCCTCGACGCTCTGGACCGTGGCGAAGTCGAAGTCCGCCTCCGTCGTGAGCGACGCGATGAACGTCGAGCCGGCCTCGGCGCGGGAGGGGGTGAGCGTGAAGGAGAGCGCTTCGGCATCCGGGACCTCGCCGGGATCCTCGCCGGCGCCGGTGTCCCACCAGCCGTCGTCGTCGCAGCCGGGGCACTTCTTCCCGTGCGTGTCGTAGATGATGCAGCCCCCGAGCAGGGCGAGCGGGAGAAGGAAGACGAGGCGTGTCATCGAGGGTCTCCTGGGGGGTGAGCGAGCGGAAGGGGTGGGGCCCGAACCGGTCTCCGCACCTGTAGACACCGCGCAGCCGAGGATGCGCTACCTCATTTCGCCGGATTCCGGGCGCGCCGCGAGTCGAGCCCGTGCGTTACGTTGTCGTCTTTTCCACGGAGTCCGCGTGCCGCCTACCGAGAAGGCCTACAAGAACCTCAAGTTCCTCAACAGCTCCCACGCGCGGCACATCCGCCTTCTCTGCGAGTACGAAGAGCCTCGCACGCGGTTCATCGAGCAGCAGGTCAAGGACACGATCGTCATGTTCGGCTCCGCCCGCGTGCGAGATCCCGAGCATGCACGCGCCGATCTCGATCGTGCCCAGCGGGCCCTCGAGGCGGTGATGGACGAGTCCCACCGCCCGAAGGCGACGGCCGAGCTCGCCCAGGCCCAGCGCGGAGTCCGCCTGTCCCGCTACTACGACGACACGCGGCAGCTCGCCGCGCGGCTGACCCAGTGGAGCATCGACAAGACCGGCGGCCGCCGGTACCTCATCTGCTCGGGCGGCGGGCCGGGCATCATGGAGGCCTCCAACCGCGGCGCCGCCGATGTCGTCGACGGCCGCAGCGTGGGCCTCGGCATCTCGTTGCCCTTCGAAGAGAACGTCAACGACTACTGCACGCCGGAGCTGGCGTTCCAGTTCCACTACTTCTTCATGCGGAAGTACTGGTTCGCCTACCTCGCCAAGGCCATGGTCATCCTCCCCGGCGGCTTCGGCACGCTGGACGAGCTCTTTGAGATCCTCACCCTCCGCCAGACGGGCAAGATCAAGAAGCCCATGCCCATGGTGCTCTTCGGCACCGACTACTGGGACTCGATCATCAACCTCGAGAAGATGGTCGAATGGGGTACCATCGCCGAGCGGGATCTCGGGCTCGTGCACCGCACGGACTCGGTGGATGACGCGTTCGCCTTCCTCACCGGGCAGCTCGAGACCATCGAGCGGGAGCTCGGAGGCAACGATCGAGAGGAGTTGAAGTGACACCCTGGGGCATCCGCAATCGAATCAAGGGCCTGGTCGGCGTCGGCGCGGCTCCCGCCAAGCGGGAGGAGCCGCTCTCGCTCCGCATCGTGTTGCCCACGGGCAAGGAGCACGAGGTGAAGGCCGAGCCGCGCTACACCATCGTGATGGCCTCCCAGACGTTGGAGACCCCCATCGCGACCGGCTGCCCCGACGGCGGCTGCGGCGGCTGCACGGTGGAGGTCCTCGACGGCACCGGTCTCGCGCCCCCCACCGCCGCCGAGCAGAAGCTGCTCGACGAGAAGTGGAAGGGCAAGACGAACCTCCGGCTGGCCTGCCACGCCCGGATCACGGGCTCCGGCGCCCGCGTGAAGGCCCTGTCCGTCTGGACCATGGACACGACGAAGGGCACCTAGACGGTCGGCCGCCCGCTCGACGGGCGGCCTCGACGCGTCAGGGAGAGTTGACCTCGGCGCGCTTCTTCGCGGCGAGCGTGAGGGTGGGGCCGCTCACCCCCATGTCACCGGACACGAGGGTCGGGGTGTTGGTGCCCATCACCACCTGCTGAACCGCGACCTCCTCTCCCTTCACCGAGAGCTTCCCGCCCTGCGCGGAGGGGAGCACCACCGTGAGGTTGGCGGGGGAGGTGGCGCTCGACGTGGCGGTGAGGACCCCGTCCCCCTCGACGACGACCTTCACGTCGCCCCCCGACGCGGTGACGTTGAAGCCGGCCAGCGGCCCACCGACGAAGGCGCCCCCGCTGCCCGCGCTTACCTTGACGATGCCCGAGCACCCGGTCACCTGGACCCAGCCCGCGCCCGATTGGGAGACGGTGAGGCTGGTGGTGCCCTTGGGGACGTTGACTGTCAGGTCGACCTGGGCGCGCGCCACGCCCGACGTCCGGGACGGCACGCGCGACTTGGCGCCGCCGCCCTTCGAGTCGCCCCAGACGGCCACGCCGATGCCCTTGCCGAAGGACTCCATCGGGCCCTCGCTCGAGCCGAACACGGTGTACTGGAGCCGCGCCGTCAGGGAGTCGACCTCCATGCAGCGCACGGACACGTTGCCCGACGTGTGGGTGACGGACAGCGGTTTTCCCGGCACGTAGTTGGGCGCGCTGCCGGCGAGCCCGCCCTCGTAGGAGAGCGGGGAGTCCCCCGGGCCGCTCAGGTCGATGTCGTCGGTGGAGGGGGCCGGTGCGCCGCCCTCGTCCTGGGCGAAGGCGGCGAACGTCAAAGCGTAGAGGAGCATCGGCCCAGTGTAGACCGCCGATGCCGCGCCGCGCTACTCGGCGGACTCGTTGCCCGCGTGGTCGCCGGACGCGGCGCCGGCCGAAGCACCCTCGCCACCGCCCTCACCGCCACCCTCGGAGGGCGCGCCCTCGGCGCCACGGCCACCGCGACGACGACGACGGCGGCGCTTCTTGGCGGCCGCCCCCTCGGTGCCCGCGGCGTCGGCGGCGTCGTCACCGCCTTCATCCTCGGCTCCCTCTCCGTCCTCGTTGGTGGCGGGGCGGGCCTCGTTCGCGGGCGCGACGAGCGCCGCGGTCGGCTCCACGGGAGCCTCCCCCGGGGCCACCTCGACGCGGGCGGGGCGCTCGCGCCGCTCGCCGCGCTCCTTGCGCTCCCCACGCGGGGCGTCGCTGCCCTCGGCGCGGGGCGCCCGCTCACCACGGGGCGCCCGCTCGGGGCGATCCCCCCGGGGCGCATCGCTGCGCTCGGGGCGATCAGCACGGGGCGCATCGCTGCGCTCGGGGCGATCGGCGCGGGGGGCCCGCTCGGGGCGGTCACCCCGGGGGGCGTCGGTGCGCTCGGTCCGCTCGGGGCGGTCACCCCGGGGGGCGTCGGTGCGCTCGGTCCGCTCGGGGCGGTCACCCCGGGGGGCGTCGCTCCGCTCGATGCGCTCGCCACGGGGAGCATCGCTCCGCTCGAAGCGATCCCCACGGGGGGCGTCGCTCCGCTCGGGACGGTCGCCCCGGGGGGCGTCGCTCCGGGCCTCGCGGGGGGCGCGGTCGCGATCGCGGGGGCGGTCCCCACGGTCACGATCGCGGTCGCCACGGGGGCGTTCCCGATCCCGATCGCTGCGGGGCGGACGGTCTTCCGGGCGCGACTCGCCGGTGGAGCCGCCTTCACCACCCTCGAGCTCGGCGGCGGCCGCGGAGCGGCGCGCCTGGTCCCACTGGAAGAAGCCGCGAAGCGCCACGGCGAGCACCTGATCGGCGTCCGGGCGCTCCTTGATGGCCTTCACCACATCGATGTAGGCCTCGTACGCCATCGTGCCCGCGGCGGTCTTCAGCGCGCGCGCGATGCGATCGGCCTGGAGCTTCTTGCTCTCCTCGGGGGAGGGGAGGTGCTTCACCTCGAACTGGATCTTGTGCTGCCGCTCGAGCGTGAGCCGCGTCGAGAAGTCGGCACCGCCGGCGAGGGTCAGCGCGATGCCGGTCTTGCCGATGCGACCGGTGCGGCCGCAGCGGTGCATGTACACGTTCGGATCGTCGGGCAGCGCGTAGTTGATGACGTGCGAGAGGTCCGAGATGTCGATGCCGCGCGCGGCGACGTCCGTCGCGACGAGGTACTGCACGGCGCCGGCCTTGACGCGGGCCATCACCTTCTCGCGGCGCGCCTGGGCGAGCTCACCGCTGATCATCTCGACCCCGATGCCCTGGCGATCGAGGAACGAGTAGACGGTGTTCACGTCCTCCCGCGTGTTGCAGAAGATCAGCGCGGAGGCGGGCCGCTCGAGCTCGATGAGGTCGATGAGCGCGCGAGCCTTGTGGTAGTCGGGGCTGGTCTCGTACAGCACGTGCGCGATGTTGGAGACGTTCTCGCCGTCGACCGAGAGGTAGATCTCCTCCGGATCCTTCAGGTAGTTCCGGATGAGGCCCTTGATGCTCTCGTTGATCGTCGCGCTGACGAACAGGTTCTGGCGCGTCTTCGGCGTGCGATCGAGGATCTTGCGGACGTCCTCGAGGAAGCCCATCGACAACATCTCGTCGGCCTCGTCGAGGACGGCGAAGCTGACGTTGGAGAGGTCGAGGTTGCCGCGCTTGATGTGGTCGAGGATGCGACCGGGGGTGCCGACGACGATCTCGCAGCCGTCGCGCAGGGCCTGCTCCTGCGGGGGGAACCCCACGCCGCCGTAGATCGCGGCGATGCGGAGGTCCTTGTACTTGGCGATGCCCGTGCACTCCTGGGCGATCTGGATCGCGAGCTCGCGGGTGGGGGCGAGCATGATCGCGCGGGGCTTGCGGTCACCGGCGGTGATGCGCTCCACCACGGGGACGCAGAACGCGGCGGTCTTTCCGGTGCCCGTCTTGGCGCGGACCAGGAGATCGCGCCCGGCGAGGGCCGGATCGATGGTCATCGCCTGGACGGGCGTGGCGGTGGTGTAGCCGAGCTCCGTGAGGCCCTGCAGGACCTCCGACGAGATCGGGAAGTCGGCGAAGTGCCGGTCGCTCACGTAGTCGGAGCGGCGGGCAGAGGGGGGGAGGGCCGGCGCGACGTCCTCGGTGGGCGCGGCCACCTCGGAGAAATCGGCGATTGCGGCGGGGGATGCGGGCTCCTCGGCGGGCGCCGTGGCGACCGGCGCGGGGGACTCGCCCTCTGAGGCACCCTGCGAGGCACCCTGCGGAGGCTCCACGTGGGTGGGCGCGGCGGGGGTCTCGGGGGTCGGGGCGATGGATTCTTCGGGTGCGGACAACGGCTCTCCAGGACGGTCGCGCGCGGGTCGCGCGACAAAGGGGACCTTTTATCCCGATCCCCCGTCATCGCAACCGCGGGCGCTTGCGCGACGGGGCGGTTGCAATAGGCTTGTGGGTTCCCGGGAGCCCCCATGGACGAGATCGCGCAAGGCTTGCTCGCGCAGAGGTTGCTCGCAGAGTCGTTGCTCGAGCGGGTGCGCGAAGGCGGCCCCGTGCTCCTGACGGGGCCCGAGGGCCCGGACGGTGACAGCATCGGCGCGTGCCTCGCCCTCCAGCGCCTGCTGGCCGTGCGGGCGCCGGGCGTGCGCGTGGACGTCGCGGGGGTCCCGGGCCATCGTTACGCCTGGCTCCCCGGTGCGGACGCCATGATCCCCGACTCCGCCGTCGGCGCCTACGCCGGCGTCGTCGTCCTCGACGGGGACAAGAAGCGCCTCTACCCGGGTGTCGCCCGGTCGTTCGAGGGCGCCGCGTGGCGGGGCATCGTCGACCACCACCGCTCCACCGAGCTCGACGGCTACGAGGTGGCGCTGTTCGACCCGGCGGCCGAGAGCACCTGCGGCATGGTCCACGCGCTCTCGAAGGCCTGGGCGGTGCCGCTCGACGCCGCGCTCGCCACGCTGCTCTACGTCGGCATCATCTTCGACACCGGCGGCTTCCGGTACTCGAACACGCAGGCGTCCACGCATCGGGTCGCGGCTGAGCTCCTCGACACCGGCATCGACCACGCGCGCATCATGCTCAAGGTGCTCGTCGAGCGCCGGCCCGCCGCGGTGCGCCTGCTCGCGCGGCTGTTGCAGGACGCCACTTTCCTGGTGAACGGGCGCCTCGCCCTCACCACGTGCACCCGCGCGATGCTCGCGGAGCTCGACGCCGACGACGGGGATCTCGAAGGGGTCGTAGACGTGCTCCAGCACATCGAGGGGGTCGACCTCGCCGTGGTGGTGGTCGAACGCGACGCCGCGCGGGTGAAGCTGTCGCTCCGATCCAGCGGTCGCGTGGACGTGGCCGCGCTCGCGCGGTCGCTCGACGCGGGCGGAGGCGGGCACGCCAAGGCGGCGGGGGTCGTCCTGACGGCCCCCGTGCACGAAGTGCTCGCGCGGCTGCGGACCGTGCTGGTGCCGCGCCTCGAGGCCCTCGACTAGCTGAGGCCGCCGTCGACCACGAAGGTCTGACCCGTGATGTAGGACGCGCCGGGGCCGAGCAGGAACCGCACGATGGGCGCGATCTCCTCGGGCTTGCCGAGGCGACGCAGGGGGACCATCTGCTTCACGCCGTCCACCAGCTCCGAGGGGAGCGCGTGGGTCATGTCGGTGTCGATGAAGCCGGGAGCCACGCAGTTCACGCGGATGTTCCGACGGCCGAGCTCCTTGGCCATCGACTTCGAGAAGGCGATGATGCCCGCCTTCGCCGCTGCATAGTTGCTCTGACCGGGGTTGCCGGCGATCCCGCTGATGCTCGTGAGATTCACGATGGCGCCGCGGCGTCGGGAGAGCATGTGCTGCGCGGCGGCCCGGCAGCAGCGGAACACCGACCCGAGGTTGGTGTCGATCACGTCGTTCCAGTCCTCGTCCGTCATGCGGAGCAGCAGGCCGTCCCGCGTGATGCCGGCGTTGTTGACGAGCAGCTCGACGCCGCCTGCGGCCTCGCCCGCCGCGATGAGGGCATCGACCCCCTCCTGCGTCGAGACGTCGGCCTGCAAGGCGAGCCCGCGCCCGCCGAGCTCACGGACGATCTGCTCGGCCGCCTCGGCGTTCTTCAGGTAATTGACGACCACGAACGCGCCCGCGCGGCCGAGCTCCAAGGAGATCGCGCGACCGATCCCTCGGCTTCCCCCGGTGACGACGGCGACCTTGCCCTCGAGTTCCATCCTCTCTTCTCCGAGCGGCCCCTTCTACCGCGGGATCTGGACATGCGCGATGTCGGTCTCGCCGGTGAGCGCCATCACCAGCCGATCGATCCCGATCGCGATGCCGGCGCAGCGCGGCATGTGCGCGGACGCGGCGATCACGCCTTCGTCGACGGGGTGGGGCACCCGGCCGAGGTCCACGCGGCGCGCGGCCGAACGAAGGAAGCGCGCGCGGAGCTCCGAGGGGTCGCGGAGCTCGGAGAAGCCGTTCCCGAGCTCGAGCCCGCCCAGGTAGACCTCGAGGCGCTCCGACACCGTGCCCCGCACCTCCGCGAGGGCCGCGTGCCGCGCGGGGTAGTCGAGCACGAACGTGGGGAGGGTGAGCCCCGGCTCGATCTCGTCGACCCAGCGGAGGAAGAAGGTGTCGTCGTCCTCGGGGACCTCCCCCCCGAAGAGCGCGGTCACCGTGCGGCGCTCGAACACGGGGACGGGCGCGCCGACCGCCTCGGCCGCGGCGGCGACGAGGCCCTCGACCACCGGGATGAGGTCGAGGTACCCGGCGTTCGCGAAGTAGAGCTCGAGCATCGTGAATTCGCGCGCGTGGTGGGTGCCCCACTCCTCGTCGCGGAAGCAGGGCCCCAGGCTGTAGATGCGCGGGAGCCCGGCCGCGAGCACGCGCTTGAGCGCGAACTCCGGGCTCGTGTGGAGGAAGCGACCGTCGGCCCGCACGGGCTCAAGGGTCTCTTCCAGGGCGGGCCCGTCCACGATGACGGGCGGGTGGACCTCGAGGAATCCCTCGGCGTGGAGGGAGGCTCGGACGGCGTGGACGATCGCGGCGCGTTGGCGCAGCCGCACGGGGTTCGGGGCGGGCTTCACGCCGCCCCCGTAGGCCGTTCAGTCGTTGCGGACCATCACGGGCGAGGTGCTGACGACGCCGTACTCCTCGCCCCCGCCGGAGGTACCCAGGTCGTAGGTGGTCGAGGTGTCGACGCGGAGGCGGATGTTGCGGTTCGGGACGGCACCCCCCCGGTTCGCCACGTCGTAGATCGAGGCCCACATGAAGCCCTTGAGCGGGAGACTGCCGGTGAAGCTGCCGCCGCTCCCGGTGCAGAACTCGTCCCCGCCGTCGATCACCATGATCGGGCCCTCGAAGGTCCTGCCGTAACTGGTGGGGCTGATGGAGCTGCCGTCCATCTGGGCGGGGAGCGCGCCCCACTTGGCCGGATCCCAGACGGTGGCGGAGCTGTTGACCTGGTTGACGAGCTCGGTGAGCGCCGGGATCATGGCGCCGTTTCCGAGCCCCACCGGATCTCCGACCTCAGCCGATCCGCTGGTCTCGCAATTGCCCCACTGGTCTCTCGCCCAGTCGGCGCTCGGGGTTCCGTTGGCGCGGCCCCACCCCACGTTGTCGACGCCCGGCGGGTTGAGTTGGATCGTGAGATCCTGGATGCCTTCCACCCCTTCACGCTCGATGATGCAGTCGGGGAGGGCCATCGGGATGTAGCATTCGACCTCGCCCGCGCCCTGCATCATCGCCATGGCGCGGGTGGTGCCGGCAACGGGGATGGTCTCGCGGGCGAACGCGGCGGGGGCCAGGAACAGGGCGAGCTCGTCGATCCGGGCGGTGACCTGGACGGTGTTCACCACCAGCGGATCGTTGCTCGCGGTGAACGTGCCGGCCGCGGAGTCCCACACGCCGAGGGTGATGTCCTCGTCCGCGAGGACGACGCTCTCCCCGCCGGCGGTGTTCTGGGCGGCCATGGCCGCGGCGGTGGTACGCGCGGCGGTGAGCCCCTCCTCCGTGCCGTTCAGCCGGAGGCTCCCGGCGCGCGCTCCGGCTTCGCTCGCGTTCTGCAACTGCTGTTGCACGAGCCGACCGTACCCGAGATCGATGGTCAACGCGGCGAACGAGAGCAGCACGACCATGCTGAGCCCTACGATTGCCGCGATGTTCCCCTCGCGCGTCCGCGTCCGAGCCCGGATTTCCATGATTCGAGTCCCCCGATGAGTGGGACGAATCTGATGCCGGGAAGGGGCTGCTTCCACCCCTATCGTACATTAAAAATGGCTTGAAAGCTACGTTACCTTGCTTACCCGCGCGTGCGCCCGGGAGCCGGCCGCGAGGCGAGGCGTGAAAAACGGGAAAGCCCCCGCGCCTCGAGGAGGAGCGGGGGCTTCCGCGGCCCAGGTCTCGGTGATGCGTGTCGCCGGACGAGCGGCGGAGATCCCTACTTGTTGATGCGCGACACGTAGGAGCCACCCTCGCGGGTGTCGACCTTGAGGAGCTCCCCCTCGTTCACGAAGATGGGCACCTGGATCTCGGCGCCGCACTCGAGCTTGGCCATCTTGAGCACACCCTGGGAGGTGTTGCCCTTCACGGCGGGCTCGGTCCACACGACCTTGGTCTCGATGAAGTTCGGGAGGGTCATGTTCACCGCGCGGCCCTTGTAGAAGAGCACGTAGACGTCGAGGTTCTCCATGAGGAACTTCGCGTCGTCACCCAGGAGCTTGCGATCGAGCTCGACCTGCTCGTAGCTCTCGGTGTTCATGAACGTGAAGGTGTCCCCGTTGTTGTAGAGGAACTGCATCGGCTGCTCCTCCACGTCGGCCTCGCCGACGGTCTCCCCCGAACGGAAGGTACGCTCGATGACCGACCCCGAGAGAATGCTCTTGAGCTTGGTGCGCGTGAACGCGGTACCTTTGCCGGGCTTCACGAACTGGAAGTAGACGACGGTGTAGGGCTGGCCGTCGAGCTCGATCTTCAAGCCGTTGCGGAAGTCGGAGGTCTCGTACATGGGGTTCGTTCCAGGGGGGAGGGGCGATCGAAGAGAGGCCGCCCTCTATCATCCGGTCCGAAAGGTGCCAACGGACGGTCCCTACGTCGGACGCCCGGAAGCGCTCGCGCGCTGGCCGTGGCTCGCGGCGCTGGACTGGGATCGTCTCGCGGCCGCGTTTCCCATCCACATCCCGCGCGCGTACGTCGAGGGCGCCACCCGCCCCGACGACCCGCGGTTGCTCACCGTCCTCCCCGACGTCCGCGAGTCGTCGCCCGATGCCGACGATCGAGACGATCCGGTGGGGGACGCGCGCATGAGCCCCGTCGCCTGGGGCGTCCGGAAGCACGCCGATCGGGTGCTCCTGCTGCTGACGAAGCGCTGCCACCTCTATTGCCGCTACTGCTTCCGCCGGAACCACGAGCCGGGGGAGGCCGACGATCCCTCGCCCGAGGAGTGGGATGCGCTGCTCGCCTGGGCGGCGTCGAGCGGGGCCCGGGAGGCCATCCTCTCCGGTGGCGATCCCCTCGCGATCACCGACGACCGGCTGTTCGGAGCCATCGACGCGCTCCGGCCGAACATCCCGGTGATCCGCATCCACACACGCGCGCCGATCACCTACCCACGCCGGGTCACGCCGGCCCTGGTCGAGGGGCTCGCCGCGCGCGGCCCCGTGTGGGTGCTCGTGCACGCCAATCACCCGGCCGAGCTGACGCCCGAGGTGGAGGACGCGCTGCGGAGGCTGGTCGACGCCGGCCTCCCGGTCCTGAACCAGGCCGTGCTCCTCGCGGGCGTGAACGACGACGTCGACGTGCTCGCCTCGCTCTCCGAGCGGCTCGTGTCGCTCCGGGTGTTTCCCTACTACCTGCACCACCCCGACCACGCGGCCGGCAACGCGCACTTCCGGGTCGACCCGGCGCGCGGCGTGGCGATCCACCGCGCGTTGCGCGCGCGTACGTCGGGGATCGGACTCCCGGCCTACGTCATCGATCCGCCCGATGGTTCGGGAAAGATTCCGGTCGAGGAGTGGTTGGCGAGCCGTCGGGAGGAGGGGACGGAGTAGGATCGCCGCCATGGGCCTCCGCCAGGCGACACGCCGCTACGCCGATCTCACTTCCTTCCTCGTCGAGTACCCCTCCACCCTCGGGGTGCACGCGCTCGTGCTCCCCGCCGGCACGCTGGACGGACCGCCCGCGCCCGAGATCAAGGTCGATCTCGTGCTCCCCCTCCTCGGACGGGTAGGGCCGCTCGTCGGCCAGGTGGTCGCGACGATGCCCGACGGAGCGGTCGCGCTCCGCATCATCGACACGCCCTCGCAGGCGAGCGCCGCGATCGACCAGCTCCTCCGCACCGCCGAGCAGGTGAAGGAGTGGCTTCTCTCGACCGGCCAGCTCGTGCCTGCCGTGGCTGGCCCCGCGGGAGACGAGGTCGCGCGTCTCCGCGCCCGGGTGCGCGAGCTGGAGGCCCTCCTTGCCCCGGGGAGCGAGCCCGCGACGGCCCCCCCGTCCTCGCCCGACGCGCCGCCCGTCGCGCCGCCAACGGCCGGCGCGCCGCCGGCGCCCCCATCCGCGCGCGCGCGCGGCCACATCGTGCCGTCGATCGAGGGCATCCCCGCCTCCTTGTCGGGCGAGCTCTCCGATCGCTCGTTCCGTGACGCGCTCATGGCGCTCGCGATCGAGCGCCAGACCGGCCTCCTGACGCTGACCCGGCCCGACGGGCGGGTGCGCTGGGGCTTCTGGTCGAAGGGAGGGCCCGTCGCCTGGCGGTCCGAGCCCATCGAGGAGCAGGAGGTGCTCGGAGTGCTCCTCTACCGCGCGGGCTCCCTGACCCGGGAGCAGCTCGCCGAGTCGCTGGCCCGGATGGAGCGCACCGGGGGGCGGCAGGGGGAGGCCCTCGTGGACATGGACGTGCTCACGTTCCCGCAGCTCGTCCGGATGCTGCAGACACAGGTGGACTTCATCCTCAAGCGGGCGCTCCTGGAGCGCGAGGGCACCTGGACGTTCCACCTGCTGCCGGACCTCCCGGAGCGCTACGTCACGCCGCCGCTCAAGATCCCGACGATCCTCTACCGGGCGATGCTCGCCAGCACGCGCGACCTGCCGGCGCAGGAGCTCGCGGGCTACCTCCGGCCGTGGCTCGACCACTTCGTCACGGTCGCGGCGGGCGTCGAGCGCACCTTCGACGAGATGAAGCTCACCCCCGAGGAGCAGGAGTTCCTCAAGCTCATCCAACGCGCGCCGTGCCGCCTGCGGGAGAGCTTCACCATCTCGAGCCTGTCGCGGTCCCAGACCGCGGCCGCGGTCTGGTGCCTCTACGACCTGAACCTGTTGGAGTTCAAGACTGTCTCCCCGATCCCGCGAAAGCCGTAGCCGCGCGCGGGACCGGGAGGGCGGCGCCGCGATTCCTCAGATGGACTTGAGCGCCATGTAGCTGGCGACGTGCTCCAGCTTGTCGTCGGCGAGGCGAGCCTTGCGCGCGGCCACCGTGGTGGCGGGGGGCACGATCACCTTGTCACCGGGGCGCCAGTTGGCGGGCGTGGCGATGCCGTTCGCGGCGGAGGCCTGGAGGCTGTCGATGAGGCGGAGCACCTCGTCGATGTTTCGGCCGTTGGACAGCGGGTAGTAGATGAGCGCCCGGACGGTGCGGCTCGGATCGATGACGAACACCGCGCGGACCGTGACCGTGGAGCTCTCTCCCGGGTGGATCATGCCGTAGGCCTGGGCCACCTTGGTGTCGATGTCCGCCACCATGGGGAACGGAACCTCGACGCCCATCTTGTCGGCGATGGACTCGAGCCACGCGAGGTGGGAGTGGACCGAGTCGATCGAGAGCCCGATGAGCTTCGTGTTGCGTGCCTCGAAGTCACCCGCTCGGCGGGAGAACTCGGAGAGCTCTGTCGTGCACACGGGGGTGAAGTCGGCCGGGTGCGAGAAGAACACGACCCACTTGCCGTTCTGCCATTCGGAGAAGGTGAGGGGGCCCTGGGTGGTGTTGGCGGTGAAGTCGGGAGCGGGATCGCCGATGCGGGGAATGTTGGACATGCGCTTCCTGGGGAGAGACGAGGCTGGATAATCACGGCCCCCAGCGTCGGAAACTCCCGAATTCACTTTTGTGAATCGAAGGCGATCTCTCCCCCGGGCAGGAAGTAGGCGATGAGCATTCGGCCCCCGGAGACCGTCGGGACGTGCCGGCTGCCGGGCGGGTACACCACCCACCCCGGCGCCCGCCCGTCGAACCGCGGCTGACCGTCGAGGGGGAAGGAGAGGTCGAACTCACCGCGCGGGTGCGTGTGGGCGCCCGAGGCGGGCCCCTCCATCTCGACCACGTCCAGGCTGAAACCCGAGAGCGCGGGATCGGACCGGGCGATGCGACCGTAGCGGACGCCGCCGGCCTCCTTCGGCGTGGCCCAGCCCTCGGCGTGTGCCTGGCGGAGCGCGGCCTCGAAGGCCGATACGCGAAACCCGCGGAGCGCCTGTTCGGCGGCCGCGGGCTCGGTGGCGTCCAGGTCGCGCAGGACGGCGGTGATGACCGCCGCCTGTGCGAGGAGCTCTTCTCGACTCATGCGTGCCCGTGGGCCCCATGGGCGCCCGCGGGGTGCAGGTGCACGTCCGACGGGTTGGGGTTCATGAACGGGTCCGACACCGGCACCGCGGGAACCTGCGCGAGGAAGGTCGTCACGACCCGGACGAACAGGCTCACGAAGCCGACGAGGATGCCGAGCTCGACAGGGCCGATGGGGAGGGAGTCCTCCTTCCACACCGTCGGCATCACGAGGAGGAAGCGCTCCAGGAAGACACCGAGGGCGATCACGGCGGCCACGGCCGCGAGCGAGCGAGGGAGCTTCTTGATCCCGCGCGAGAGCAGCACGGTGAACGGGATGATGAAGCACATCCCCAACACAATCTTGGCGAGCGGCCCCCAGGTGTCCGTGTAGATGCGGAGCATCAGGTAGCCGGTCTCCTCGGGCATGTTTCCGTACCAGATCGGCAGGAACTGCGCGTAGGTGGTGTAGGCCCAGAAGATGCACAGGGCGAACATCAACTTGCCGAGATCGTGGAAGTTCGTCCGCCTGGTGAGGTGGTCGATCTGGAGCCAGCGCCCGCCGAACACGGCGAAGAAGCAGATCCAGGCCAACGACACCCAGAAACTGGACACCGCCATCCACGCCGGGAACATGTTCGCGTACCAATGCGGCTCGAGGCTCATCACCGCGTCGACGGCGAACAACGAGAACACCAGCATGTAGACGATGATCAACACCGGCGACAGCTTGATGTTGCGCTGGTAGGACTCTTCGATCTCGGCCTCGCGGCCCTTCCAGCCGACCGTGATGCGGCTCCACCACGCGGGCGCGCGGCTGCCCAGCTCTTCCGCGGCCACGCCCAGGTCGGGGCGGAGGCTGTTGCGCAGGAAGGTGAGGGAGAGGAGGAAGAGGAGGCCCAGGAGCACGACCTGGCGCGCGACGAAGAAGCCGGGCTGCAGCCAGATGGCCTTGTGACCGTGCATCGGCTCGTGGGTCCACTCGTAGATGTGGAGGCCGCCGGCGAGCAGGAAGACGATCCAGAGCAGGTAGAGGATCGGCAGCATCACGGCGAACGATTCGGCGATGCGCTTGAACGGACGGCCCCACCGACCGAAGGACGCGTGCTGGGCGACCGCGAAGATCACCCCGCCCTGCGCCACGCAGATGAAGTACACGATGCACGTGAGGACCACCCCGAGCGTGCGGTCCGCGTGCATCGCGAGGCCGCCGGCGAACGCCGCGAGGCCCGCGAGGATCCCGACGGTGGTCAGGGTCTTGACGGTTCCCGGCACCTCCCGGGGGGTGCTCTGGATGGTCCGCGTCACGTCGGGGCCGGGGCCGACGACGGTGCGAGCGAGCGCGAGTAGATCGACGGTCCTGCTCATCCCTTGGTCCCCCCGGTGGGCTGCTGCTCGGTCGGTACGGGCGCGGGCGGCGCGTACTGGGCGCCCTCGAGCGTACGGATGTACGACACGATGGACCACCGCTCGTGATCGGTGAGGCTGATCCCGTAGGCGGGCATCAGCGCGCCGCCGTGACGGATGGTGGCGTAGATGTACCCGTCGGACCGGACCGGAGACACGGCGCCGGGGCCCGACAGCAGGGGGGCCGGCAGCGGGAAGCGCCGGATGTCCTTGCTCGGGTCGTTGTGGGTCACCGGGCCGCCGCCCTTGCCGTCCACGCCGTGGCACGGGGCGCAGGTGGTCTGCATGAGGCGCTTCCCCTCGGCCAGCGACGCTGCGTCGGCCGGGTAGGGGTTCACCAAGGCATCGGCCTCGGTGGCGCGATCGACCGGGGCCACGTAGGCCACCTGGTAGGCGCCGGGGGTCTGCGGCCCGGTGGGAGCACGCTGGACGGCGCCGACCGGGTTGGCCCGCATCTTCCACTCGTATGCCTTCGCCGTGTAGGCATCGACGAGGTCGATGTCCCAGGGGCTCGCCCACGCCATCCCGGCGACGAACAGGCCCGCGCCGGCCAGGAGGCGGCGACGCTTGCGTGAATCAGCCATGGTGCGCTCCGTGGGCGGTGTCGCTGCCGCCGCCCGTCACTTCGATCGCGCCCGAGTGGGCGAGGATGGACTTGATCCGCGCGGCGTCCTGGGCCCCGACGCGCTCGACGACGATCCCGAAGTGATCGTTGCTGAAGCGCGGGTCCTCGACCTCCTTGGGGAGGCCGCGTCCCGGGAGCCGGCACATCAGGAGCAATCCCGCGAACGTGAACATCGACGCCCAGAGGATGGTGCCCTCGAAGGTGATGACGATGAACGGGGGGATGGACACCAGCGGCTTTCCGCCCGGCATGATCATGGGCCAGTTGGCCGACATGAGCGCCGTCATGGTGAACGCCAGGGTGGCGCCCAGGACGCCGCCCACGAGGGTGAACCAACGCACGGGGCTTGGCTCGCCTTCGTAGATGAGCTCCTCCACCTCGTGACGCGGGAAGGGGGTCATGACGTGGAGGTCACGAAACCCGGCCTGCTTGAGGTCGTGGATGCCCTGGACGAGGCAATCGAGATGCTTGTAGACCGCCTTGACGGGCGCCACGGAAGCGGCGGCCTCGACGGGAACAGAGACGCTCATTTGGCGGCGACCTCCTCTTCGGACTTGAGCGGCGGACGCATCAGCTCCTTCACTTCGGCGATCGCCACGGAGGGCATGATCTTCACGAAGAGGAGGAACCAGGTGAAGAACCACCCGAACGATCCCAGCATGATGCCCCACTCGATGTAGGTGGGGACGTAGTAGACCCAACCGGCCGGATCGAAGGAGTGCGCGAGGGAGCTGGCGATGATGTTGTAGCGCTCGAACCACATCCCCACGTTGATGAGGACGCTGATGACGAACAGCCAGAGGTAGTTCGTACGGACGCGCTTGAAGTACCAGACGAGCGGCGCGACGCAGTTGCAGAACACCATGGTGGCGAAGACCCACCAGTAGTTGCCCACGATGCGGTCGACGAAGGTGCCCCACTCGTACATGTTGTCTGAGTACCAGGCGATGAAGTACTCGGTCATGTAGGCGTAGGTGAGGATGCCGCCGGTGAAGAGGCAGAGCTTCGCGAGGTGCTCGAAATGCCACACGTGGATGTAGTCTTCGAGCTTGAAGACCTTCGCGAGCGGCAACATGAGCGTGATGACCATCGCGCAGCCCGAGAAGATCGCGCCCGCCACGAAGTACGGCGGGAAGATCGTCGAGTGCCAGCCCGGGGTCTGCGCCATCGCGAAGTCCCAGGAAACCACCGAGTGCACCGAGAGCACGAGCGGCGTGGCCAGGGCGGCGAAGAAGCCGTAGGCGGCCATGTAGTGGCGCCACTGGCGATCGGTGCCGCGCCAGCCGAGGCACATCGCCCCGTAGAGCTTCTGGGTGAAGCCCCGCGTGGAGTCACGCACCGCCGCGAGGTCCGGGACGAGCCCGACGAAGAAGAAGACGGTCGAAACGGTGAAGTAGGTCGACACCGCGAACACGTCCCACATCAGGGGCGACTTGAAGTTCACCCACAGCTGGCGCTGGTTGGGGTAGGGGAACAGGAAGTACGCGTACCACGCGCGCCCGACGTGGATCGCCGGGAAGAGCGCCGCGGTCATGACCGCGAAGATCGTCATCGCCTCGGCGGCCCGGTAGATGCCGGTGCGCCAGCGCGAGCGGGTCAGGAAGAGCACCGCCGAGATCAGCGTGCCCGCGTGACCGATACCGACCCAGAACACGAACGTCGTGATGTAGACGCCCCAGAAGACCGGGGCGCGGTACCCGGCGACGCCGAGGCCGTGCACGAGCTGGACCGCCCAGCAGTAGCCACCCCACGCGAGCGCGGCGAGGGCCAGCGAGAGCGCGCCCATGTAGGCGGCGCTCGGCGTGAAAAGGGGGGAGAGTACGTCCCGGTTGACCGAACTGTAGGTGGGGCCTTTCATCATCCCTCCTCGTGAATCGGAGCTTCGCCGTGGGCCGGGGCGGCGCCATGGTTTGCAGGCGGCGCGCCGTGCCCGCCCGCGCCGCTCACGGCGCCGTCGGAGAACTGGGCGCGGGCGAGGTACCGGATTCCGGGCTTCGTGTTGAGCTCGCCGAGCAGCGTGTACGCCCGGGGGCTCTGCCACTTCCCGGCGACGGTGCTCTCGGCATCCTTGGCGTTGCCGAACGTGATTGCGTCCGACGGGCAGGCCGAGGCGCAGGCCGTCAGCTTCTGCAGCGCCTGATCGGGGACGGTCTCGCCCACGTCGCGCCAGGTGTCCTTCACGCCGCGGATGCGCTGGACGCAGAAGGTGCACTTCTCCATCACGCCCATCTCGCGATTGCTCACGTCCGGGTTGAGCATCAGGTGCATCGACTCGGGCCACTGCCACGAGTGGAAGTTGAAGCGCCGTGCCGTGTAGGGGCAGTTGTTTCCACAGTACCGGGTGCCGACGCACCGGTTGTAGATCATCGCGTTGAGGCCGTCGAGGTTGTGGTAGGTCGCGAGGACCGGGCACACACCCTCGCACGGCGCGTGCGCGCAGTGCTGGCAGAGCGACGGCAGGTGCCGCACGTCCTGGTGCTCACCCTCGCCTTCCCAGAACCGGTCCATGCGGATCCAGCTCATGACGCGGCCCTTGCGCGTCTGGTCCGGCCCGACGAACGGGATGTTGTTCTCGAGGTTGCACGCCACCACGCACGCCATGCACCCGGTGCAGACGTTCGTGTCGATCGCCATCCCGAACCGGTAGGTCGGGTGCTGCGGCTCGGGGTACATGTCGACGATGCCGGTCGAGGTGAGGCGCTCGTCGACCGGGATCGTGTGCAGGTGCACGATGCTGCCGGCCTTGCCGTCGGTGTGCGCCATGGCGTCGGCCACCGTGACCGTGACGGCGATGGGCCGACCTTCCTGGTGGAGGTTGCCGACCGCGGGGTGCACGTCGGACTCGCCCACCGCGCGGGAGACCGCGACGCGCGTGCCGTAGTACGCGAGCGCGCCGCTCACGGGATCCGCCGCCGCGGTGAGCAGCCGGACGGGGTTGGCCCCGCGACCGGTGCCGTAGCGGCCCATCTGCTCGTGGCCGTTGCCGAGGTTCACGGCGACGACGTTGTCCGGCACGCCTGGGGAGGCGAAGTAGCCGACCTCGATCTCGCCGACCTCGGTCTTCAGCTTGACCTTGTCGGTCTCACCGAGGCCGAGGCGCCTGGCGGTCGCGGGGGAGATCTCGGCCCACGTGGTCCACGAGAAGGTGGAGAGCGGGTCCGGCAGCTCCTGGGCCCAGGGCTGGTTCGCGAACCGGCCGTCGGCGAGGTGCGCGTGCGGGAAGACCACCAGCACCGGATCCGCGCCGGCCGGCAGGTCGGTGACGGTCGGCGCGCTGGTGAGCACGAGGGCCGCGCGGGCCTTCGGCACCTCGCGGAAGAACCCGCCGCGCTGGAGCGTCTCCACCCAGAACGCCGTGAAGTCGACGCCGCCGGAGAGCGGGAAGATCTCTCGCTCCCAGCGGGCCTTCACATAGGCGCCGTAGTCGGCGCTCTCGAAGCCCATCCGGCTCGGGACCACGACAGCCTCGACCGGCGGCGCGTCGGCCGACGGTGCGACGGCGGGCACCACCGCGGGTGCCGCCTCCGCGGCCGGGACGAGCGCCTTGCCGAGGGCGAGGAGCACGTCACCCACGGAGCGGGAGTATAGCCCGGAGACCATGGTCGGCTGGAGGATGGAGTGCACGCCGCCGACGATCTCGGCATCGCCCCACTCCTCGAGGCCGGCGCCCGTGGGCAGCACGATCGAGGTGGGCCGGAGCGAGTCGTTCGGGCCGGAGGTGAAGTGCACCAGGGTGGCGACGGCGTCGAGCGCCTCGGCCACCTTGTCGCTCGTGGGGAGGTTGTAGACGGGGTTGAGCCCGTCGACGAAGAGCACGCCCACGCGCCCGGCGCGGGCATCCTCGAGGAGGGCCTTCACGTCGGAGTAGCTGTTGACCGGCCCCGGCTGCAGCTCGCGGCCGAACACCACCGAGCGGCCGACATTGCCGGCGAACTCGTTGATGAGGAGCGTGGCGATGGCGAGGGTGGTGCCGTCGACCGAGGCGTTCGCGTGGCCACCCGGCAGGACGACCGAGGGGCCCTCGGTGATCCAGCCGGCGACCTGCTCGAGCTTCTCCTGCGAGATGCCCGAGGCCTTCGCGGCCGCGGCCACGTCGACCGCAGCCACGAGCGAGCTCGCGGGACCGCTGTACTTGACCTGGTCGTGCACGAGGCGCGCGAGCGCCATCGCGACGGTGGCTTCGGTGCCCGGGGTGGGGGGCAGGAAGTTGTCGGCCTGGGCGGAGGTCGTACCGACGCGGGGCTCGAAGGCCACGAACCGGGCGACCACGCCACCGTGGTGCGGGTCACGGGCCTGCGACCAGCCTTGGATCATGTGCATCGTGTCGATGGACGTGGAAAGGAAGTCCATGCCGAACGAGACGATGGTGCGGGTGTCCGCGAGATCGTAGGTGGGGACTGCATCCCGGTTGAAGGCCGCGCGGGAGGCGGCCAACAGGGTCTCGACGCCGATCGGATCCCAATGGACGCGGCGGAGCCCGATGCCGGCGCCCAGCTCGTCGAGCAGGCGACGGAGGCTGCCCGTGCGGTACTGGCCGAGCCACGCGACGGCCTTGCCGTCGGCGCGCGCCTGGGTGATCGCGCCCTGCACGGCGGCGAGCGCCTCCTCCCACGTGGTCGGCTTGCCCGCGTTGAGCGGGGCCGCGTAGCGGTCGGGGTTGTAGGTCTCGGTGAGCACCATGTGCCCCCGGGAGCAGAGGCCCACGCCACCCGGATGGTCGGGGTTGCCCTCGACGAACACCACACGCCCGTCCCTCGCGCGGGCCACCATGCCGCACGCGGAGGCGCATGCGGTGCAAGTGGTCGCGAAGAATTGGGTGGATCCGGGGAGAACGTCGTCGTCCTGATTGACGTACGGGAGGACGTTCTCGGCGGGGACCTTGGGATCGTAGGTGCAGGCGGCAGCGGTCGCGGTGCTCGCGACAGCGGCGTTCCGCAGGAAATCTCGACGGTTCATCGAAGCCATTTCGCCGCTCCGCCTACTTGTGGCAGGTGTAGCAGTCCTTCAGCTCAGCGCGCCGAAGTTCTGCCTTGGTCCCGTAGTTCTCGTCGATGCTGTCGTGCTGCGCGTGGCAGTCGAGGCACCAGCCCATCTCGAGGGTGGCGACGCGCTGGGCGACCCCCATTTCCTGCATCTGCCCGTGGCACTCCTGGCACTGCACCCCGCCGACGACGTGGCGCTTGTGGCTGAAGTACACGAAGTCCGGCAGATCGTGGACCTTCACCCAAGGGATGGGCTCGTTCCGCGCGTAGAAGTCCTTCAACTTGTCCAGCTCGGGACGCCCCTCGGTCGGCACGAGGTTGTGGCACCCCATGCAGAGCTGCGTGGGCGGCACGCCGGCATGAATGCCCTTCCGCGCGCTCGAATGGCAGTACTGGCACTCCATCCCGAGGGTCTGGACGTGGCGGTCGTGCGGGAACGCGATCGGCTGCTCGATCGCCTCGTCGAGGGGCTGGCCCACGGCGACGACGAGGTTGCGGTCGAACAGTTCGGGCGGGAGGAGGTTCTTCGTGCCGCGGGTGAACACTTCCTCGGCCGCATTTTCAGCGACGGCCTCGGTAGCGCAGCCGGTGGAGCCGAGTACGGCTCCGCTGACTGCCGCGAGCACCAGGACGGTTCCTGGCAAGTGACGCATGCATCCTCCGGCCGGATGGCGTGGAACGCTTTTCGTGATGAGGGGGGGGTTCGGGGGCCGCACCCTAATGCAGCACAGCAGCGCGAACAAGGGCCTATGCCTCACTACGGCGGGCGTGCGCTCGAAAAGCCAGCGGGCATGTCCATCGTCCTCGCGCACGTCTCTCCGTCGATCCATCCGACGGGCGAGAACGTCGTGGTGCGCGCGCGAACCGGCCCCGGTGCGGGCGGCTCGGGGGCGCCCGCACGGTGCACGATCTCGATGCGGGTCGACCCGGCCGCGTGCCCAAAAAACAGCGGCGGCCGCCGGGGGGACCGGCGGCCGCGCGGCGTGGAGACGCTGGCTACTTGCCGGCGAACTCGGAGTCGAGGTAGGCCATGACCTCCCACGCCTGGTCCTCGGTGAGGCCGAGGGGAGCCATGCCGGTGCCCTGGATCCCGTTGAGGAGGACCCAGTGCTTCACGCCTTCGGACGTGGCGTCCCAACGCTCCTTCCAGTGGAAGTTGGACGGCTTCTGCGGGAGGGCGGCCCCGGCGACACCGTCGCCGTGCCCGGTGGGGCCGTGGCAGGCCACGCACTTGGCTTCGTACTGGGCCTTGCCGGCGGCGATCGCCGCGGCATCGCCCTTCTTGGGGTTGGTCTTCGCGTCGGCGCCGGCGGCCTTGGCCTTCTCGTAGGCGGCCTGGGCGAGCGGATCGGGGGTGTAGGGCCCGCTGGCCGCGGGAGCCGCAGGGGGGGCGGCCGGGGGCGGCGCGGGGGGAGGGGCGGCCGGGGTCGCCGTGGGGGTGGCGGGCTTGGTCTCCGCCGCTTCTTCGCCGCCACAAGCGGCGAGGAACAGGGTCACGATCAGGGCGCGGTACATGGACTCTCCGGAAACGGTGCAACCTCTAACGGAGCAGCGTATCGCCTGCAAGCGCTCGGATATTCAGTCCGAGCGGGTCGGACCGGTGACCGCCGCTCCGGTCGGATGCCTCCCCGTGACGACGAAATGTTCGGCCACGACGTCACGGGCGCCGATCCGGACGAGCTCGCCCACGAAGCCGGCCTGGGCGTCGCTCCACTCGGAGAGGGAAGAGGTGCTCAGCGTGGCGGTCGCGGCGCCCGCCCACGCGCGCTGGGCGACCTCCGTTGGCACGACTTCGGCCCCGAAGGCCCGGAGATAGTCCCCCTCGCCGACGCTCGGACCTTCGAGGTTGAGCTGCAGGTCGAAGCTCCGCCATGCAACGAACCCCTCGCGCGCACCACCCGAGAAGTCGACGGGCATCTCGATGGGCGGCTGCTCGGTGTAGGGCCGCTCCTGGGTCGGATCGTACGGGCGGGCGCCGGCGAGCGGGAAGACCTCGAGGTCCCCGTCGAATGCGACGAGCGCCACGTCGACACTCACTTCGGTCACGGCGTGGGGGATGGCGGCGTTCACGTCCTCACGGTCCTGGGGGCCCCACCGGACGGTCGCATCGATCGGGATGCGCACGTCGGTCCCGTCCCGCTCGGGCTCCCCGAGGGCGAGGCCGAACCCCTGGCTGGTGTAGCCGTACGCGGGGTCGTAGCCATCGGGGTAGCCGTCGGGCTGCGGCACGCTCGTGTCGAGCGTGAAGCCGTCGATGACCGCGACCAGCGAGGCGTTCGCGGGTAGATCGGTGCCGTCGAGCACGAGGGTCGTCGTGCCGCTCGGATCGGGGCCGACCAGGAGAGTGGCGGCGCCGCGCACGATCCGGATGCCCGCGCCCTCGATCCGCTGGTAGCGCACGCGGTAGAGCGGCGTGTCCGTGAAGGTGGTGCCGGTCGACCAATCTCCCCCGACGAGGCCGAGGGAGAGGCTCGTGTCCTCCTCCACGCCCACCCGGAGGTAGGAGACGCGGTGGGAGAGCTGCTCCCACTCGTATTCCCAGCCGGTGAGCAGGATTTCCGGCTCGGAGGAGGGGGCGCATGCGAGGAGGGCGACCAACCACATGGCTAGAGGTAGCCCTGCGGGCGAAGCGCGTACATCGCCCCCATCAGGGCGTTGAACGCGGCCTCCTCGTCGTCGATCTCCTCGACGTCCTCGATGGTGGCGAGCACGCTCTCGATGGAGTGGTTGCGGAGGGTCGCCAGGGCGTCCTCCTCCGCGATGATGAGGGCGGCCGACGCGGCGTCGAGCTTGAACATGCGTGCTCCGTGCGGGCACAGCATAGCGCGCGTGCGGCGGCCGGCGTCACGGGGAGGGGCCCACGCGGGCGGAGCCCGGCGGCTCGCGGGTTCGACGTGGTAGGGATCCGCACGCCGCTCGCCGACACGTGGAGGCGGCCCCTCAGCATGGAGCTGTACAAGTGATCCTGGCGCTCATCCTCGCGTGCTCCGGCCCGCGCCCCGCCGCCGACCTCCCGACGACGGACACCCCCCCCGCCGCCAGCGAGGCGCCCGCCGCGCCGCCCGTCGGTGGCCCCGGAACCGTGGGCACCCCCGTGAGCGGTGGGGCTCCGATCGACGGCACCGCGGACGGGGGAGAGGTGCTGCTCGGCGCCCCTCCGGTACCGGCGCAAGCCTACGCGGCGTGCAGGGATCGGCTCGAGCTCCCCGAGGTGGCGGGGGAGTGCACGACCGACGCGGATTGCTCGAAGGCCGGCTGCTCCCAGGAGGTGTGCGTGGCGGCGGCGACCGCCCCGGACGTGATGACCACCTGCGAGATCCTGCCGTGCTTCGCGGCGCTCGACACGTGCGGCTGCCAGGAGGGGATGTGCTCCTGGACGCTCAAGAGCGAGATGCCGCCCCGCGGCCGCCTCGACCTGCCGCCGAAGCCGCAGTGATCAAGGTCACGGGGGGCGCGCTCAGAGGGCGCGTCCTGCCGGCTCCCGTGCCGGCCAACGTCCGCCCGACCGCCGCGCGGGTGCGCGAGGCCGTCTTCTCCATGGTCGGCCAGCGGCTCGACGGGTGGTCGGTGCTCGATCTGTTCGGCGGCACGGGGCTCATGGCGATCGAGGCCGCCTCGCGGGGGGCGGCGCCCGTCACCGTCATGGACCGCAACGCCGCCGCCCTCGCGTGCATCCGCGCCAACGTGGCCGCAGTGGGCGCCGACGTGCGCGTGGTCGCCGGGGATGCAGCCGTTGCGCGCTCGCCCGCGGACCTCGTCTACCTCGACCCGCCATTCAAGGAGCCGATCCAGCCCTGGCTCGAGCGCGCCGCCGCGTTGTGCCGGCGGATGATCGTTGCCGAGGCCCGCTCGCCGGTGGAGTGGCCGGCGTCCCTCCCGGGCTTCACGCTCGACCGCGCGCGCACCTATGGGGACACCGCGGTGGCCCTATACGTGCGGATCGGGGCGGATGCCGGTGGCGCGGAAGCGGATGTAGTCGGCGATGATCGCGCCGTGGTCGAACACGATGGGGGAGGGGAGAGCGTCGAGAGGGAACCATCGGGCATCCCCCGCGTCGTCCCCGGCGACGAGATCGCCTGAACCGGTGGCGGTGAACACCACCGAGAGCGTCGGCCGGCGCGGATCACGGCGGGGATCCGAGTAGACGTGGAGGATCGTGCCGAGGGCGATGTCGAGCCCCGTCTCCTCCTTCGCCTCGCGCACCGCGGCGTCCCCCACCTTCTCGCCCGGATCGACGAACCCGCCCGGGAGCGCCCACCCAAGGGGCTCGTAGCGGCGCTGGACGAGCACGATCCGGCCGTCGCGCTCGATGATCGCGTCGACGGTGGCGGCGGGGCCGGGGGGTGGCCGGGTCATCGAGTCCTCCCGCGCGTCCGGTTCGGTTCCCGCGCGTCACCGGGTTATCCGCCCATGCGCGCGGCCGGTACCGCACCCTTGCGGCGGGGCGCGAGGGAGTGTCGATGGCGGACGATGCGGTCGTGGTCGGAGGGGGGCCGGGCGGAGTACGCGCGGCGCGGGCGCTCGCGAGCACGGGGCGCCGGGTGACGCTCCTCCAGGAGGGCCCGTGGCCGGGCGGCCTCGCCCACCCGGACATCCCGCTCTCCCGTGGCGTCACGCCCGCGGTCGGTGCGCTCGCCGAGCGGCTGTACGGCCCGATGTGTGTGGTCGAGGGCCTCGATCGTGCGCTCCACGTCGATCGCCGCAGCCACCGCCTGCCTCTCGGCCGCACCGAGCTCGCGCGCCTCGTCCCGCCCGCCCAGGCCGCCTCGGCTGCCGCGGCGTGGTCACGGATGCGCGGCACCATCGAGCTGCGCAAGATCATCGGGGGCGGGAGCGAGCTGCGGACCTACAAGGACTGGGTATCCCAGCGCTTCGGCGAGCCCGTCTTCGAGCGCTTCTACGCGGCCTACTGCCAAGCCCGCTTCGGCCCGCCCGCCGACGTCTCCTGCAACGTCGCGCGCCTGTTCCACGGCACCGTCACCGACGGCCCCCTCTACGCGCCCGCGGTAGGCCCCGCGCTCGACACCGAGGGCGTGGAGGTGCGCACCAACAGCGTGATCCGCTCGGTCCAGGGCGGCCAGGTGGAGACGGACGAGGGCGTGTTCACCGGCGAGGTGTTCCTCGACATCGCACCCCGCCGCGTCGTCGAGTGGCTCGGCCGCGCCGCCACGCCCGCTCTCACGAACGACGCGGGCTTCCTGACCGCGCGGAACGCGCTCCAGGTGCTTGTGCGCGGGCCCCAGGATCTCCCGTTCGAGACCCACGTGCTCGGCGGCGCCCCGTTCTACCGGATCGTGCGCCCCGCGCTGCTCCCGGGCTGTGCCGCGCTCGAAGGCACCCTCTGCGTCCACTATGCGCTCGACGCCGACGATCCGCTCTGGTCGGCCGGAGATGCCCAGGTGGCCTCTCGCACGGTGGCCGCGCTCTCGGGCATCGGCATCGAGGGCGTCACCGCCGACGGCGCCCGCGTGCAGCGGGTGCGGGACCACCATCCCGTCTGGGTGGGCACCCACCTCGTACGGATGCGGCGGTACGTGCTTGCCCTGGAGGAGCTCGAGCTCGTGCCGGTTGGGCGCGCCGGGCTCCACGCACCGCTCGATCTCGCGGCCGAGGCCGCCTATCTTGAGGGCGTCCTCGTGCCGGAGCGCCCGACGGTGCGCGCGCTTCTGCGCGACCATGTCGAGCCACCGGTGCTCGACGCGGTCGATCGGGCGCACCTGACGCGGTTCGTGGAGCGGTAGGGGGGAGTCCGACGTCATCCGGGTTTCGGGGGGCGTTGCGGGGGGTCGCCCCCCGCCCCATGAACCCCTCGATCGACCGGGAAGGGCGCGTCCGTCGTCAGCGCCGGAGCTCCAGCAGGCGGCGGGCGTCCGGGTGCGGATCCTCCGCGAGCGCGCGCCGGGCGTCGTCCCGCGCGAGGTCGTCGAGCTCCGGCCATCGCGTCTGCACGAGCGTGCGGAGCTCGGCCCGGAGGAGGGCCTGCGCCAACTCCCGACCCCCCACGCTCCACGGCTGGCCGCCCGCGGTGAGCCCGCTCCACACGGCGCGATCGCGGGTCGCGTCGAGGCGGAGCGTGCCGGCGAGGGCGCAGGGGTTCTGGCCGGAGAGGGCGAGCACCCAGATACCACCATCGAGGGCGCGGACCCCGCCGGGATCGCCCGCGGGCGGCACCGCGAGCGGATCGCCGAGGCAGGACGCCAGAATCCCCGCGATCGGGCTCCAGGTGGTGCGGCCGGGGAGCCCGTCGAACCGCAGGCGCGCACCGGCGCGCTCGACCCGGAGCGGGGCCCCGTCGGCGCGCCAGACCTCGACGAAGCACGGCGGACCGTCGCCACGCAGCGTCGTGTTCAGGGTGGCGCAATTCGGACCGAGGGAGGCCGCACCGTCGGACAGAGAGGGGGTGTCGAGGCCGTCGGTGGAGGCCCGCCCGACGAGGGCCCACGGCGCGGACACGGCGGCGGGAGCGGGCGCGATCTCCGCGACGGGGGCGGGCTGAGCGGCGCAGGCGACGAGGAGCGTCCACATGTGTTGACGATAGCGCGGCGGCCGTTTAGAAGGCAGCGGCAAGCCGGGGTAGCTCAGTTGGTAGAGCAGCTGATTCGTAATCAGCAGGTCGTCGGTTCAAGTCCGATCTTCGGCTCCATCAAATAAGCAACGCCCGCCCGGGAGAAATCCGGGGCGGGCGTTTCTGCGTTCGGCGACGGATTTCGGGGGGGGGTGCACCCTGGTCGCAGTTCGGAGGGACCGCACATCTGCAGACCCGTCAATGGGTCTCCACGTACGCCCGAATCTGCTCGGGACGCGCCGCGATCCACTCCTGGAAACAAGTCGACCGCTCGACGAAGGTGTCGTAGCCCCAGGGCCAACGTGGCTCCGCGAGGACGGCGGCGTCGATGCGCTCAGCGGTGGCTGCCGCGAAGCCCGCGAGATCCTCGGCCTCGATGCGATCGGCCAGCGCGAGCAGCTCCACCTTCACGTCAGCCCAACACGTCGGCGAGGCCGCGCACCAAGCGGACACGCCCCCCGCCCGGGACATGACGAACGCGTCGAAGTGGCCCGGTTGGCACGGACGGTCCTCGTCGGGTGGGTAGGCGTAGCTGAAGGTTGAGTCGGCGCCCCAAGGGAGCAACGCCACACGGTCGGTCGGCGGGTCGTGGTGGACGTAGTAGTTGTTCCGGTTGAACGTGTAGGAGTCGGGGTGGTTCAGGCCAAGCTCCAGGGCCTGGTAGCGCACGAGGCGATCCCAGTCCCAGGTGGCGCGGATCTCCACCTCGTCACCGGAGGCCGCCGCCGCGCAGGCCCGCCCGAGGCCGCTCGCGTCGAAGTTTTCGCCCGTGTCCTGTAGCTCGAAGCAGGAGCAGTCGAGCGTGAAGTCGCAGCTGCGCCCCATCTCGTAGAGACCTCCGTTGCTGCCGGGCCACCACTGGTCCATGAGCCCGTCGTCCATCGCCTCTACGATCGTGTAGAGGCCGAGCGGCTCACCGTTGAGGGACACCGTCGCGTAGCCGGTGCGCGCGGCCGGGGAGTCCGACGCGCGCCACATCCGGTAAGCCAGCGTCTCCGCCATCTGCGCGCCGTCCCAATAGTTGCTGTCCAGGGTGAGGCGCTCGAGGCCGTGGAAGCGCTCCCCAGGCGTGTACTCGTCGAACTTGAGCTTCAGCGCGGGCTTGCCGTCGATCCACTGGTAGGTCGAGTTGCCCTTGAGCCGCACGCCGATCGGCCCGTAGCGCTCCACCACCCCCGAACGGGCGCGGTGGGCGAGCGCGCCGGGCACGTAGGAGAGCGGGTCCACCGCGAGGGCGGCGAGGGCCCCCTCGTCGAGCTCGAGCTCCAACACGACGAGGCCGGTGTCCGCGAACAGAAAGGAGGGATCGTCGGGATCGGGGCGCGTCCCAGCATCGCCGACGGCCTCGACGGGCTCGTCCACGGGATCGGAGAGGTCGCTCTCCCCGTCTGGGATCTCGGGTTCGGGGGAGGCGCAGGCGAGCACGAGGAGCATGCGACAGTCTATGTCGAACCCGGGTTCCGCAGGCCCCGCCCGCCTACGCCTCACCGAGACGACTGTGTCCGTCGTCGCCGTAGCCGTCGGCGATGGGCTGGGACTCCGAGGAGCGGCGCATCCGCGCGCCACCGGAACGCGCGTCGGCCCGCGCCGTCGAGACCCATCGTCAGGCCCTCGCGGGTCCGGCTGCCCGCCTCTATAGGGCTCTCCAGCGCCCGGTTACGGTAGGCTCGATGCTGCTGCTCCTCGCCTGCGTCGGCCCGAATGAGATCCCGCTCCCCGATGCCCTGGACACCGGGTCGGCCGCATCCGTCGTCGAGCGGGTCGGAGACGCCCCTCCGCGTGCCTGCCCCGCGCCCGACGACCTCTACGCCGACGACTGCGTCGTCCAGTATGACCTGGAGCTCGCCGAGGAGGACCTCGCGACGATGCGCGCCACCTATGACGCCGCGGTCGGGAGCTGCACGAGCGTCGCGACCGAGGTGCTGCGCGCCGTCCACCCGGCGACACTCCGCTACGGCGACCAAACGCTCGTGGTGGGGCTGCGGCTCAAGGGCAACCCCTGCACGTTCCTCGCGGGTGGGAAGATGCAGTTCCGCGTCGATCTCGACCACGTCGACCCCACGTCCGAGTTCCACGGCGTCACGTCGCTGAACCTGGAGTCCGCGAACTACGACCCGACCCTGGTGAAGAACGGCCTCGCTCTGGCGGTCTTCCGCGACGTCGACGGGCTCGTGGCCCCCGACGCCAACCATGCCGCCGTGTACATCAACGGCGCCTTCTACGGCGTGTTCGAGAACGTCGAGCAGATCAACGGCACCTTCCTGGAGAACCACTTCGAGGAGCCCGACGGCAATCTCTACTGGTTCATCTGGAATGGCCACTATGGTTCGCTGGAGACGAACGCCGAGACCGGTGACACCTCCGATTGGGACGCCATGGAGGATCTGGTGAACGCCACGCCCGGCACCGTGTCTTCCGAGGAGTTCGACCGTCGCTTCCGGGAGTTGGTCGACGTCGATCAGCTCCTGCTCGCGTTCGCTGCCGAGGCCGTCGTCCCGCAGACCGACGGCGTCTGGGCCGGGTCCGCGAATTGTTATCTCTACAACGAGCCAGGGCGCGGCTTCGTGTACCTGCCGTGGGACCTCGACTCGGCCTTCACGCAACCGCCGGCGGAGCTCTGCCCCGCCTGCGGCGTGCTCCCGGACACCGTCGACGCAGACCCGATCACGTTCATCACCGGCCGGGGCCCGGCGGCGAAATGGCGCGCGTGGGACCTGCTCATGGCGATCCCCGAGGAGCGTACCCGCTATCTCGACGCGCTCCAGCGCGTGCTCGACGAGGCCTTCGACCCCGCGACCCTCGTGGCGCGCCACGAGGCGACGCTCGCGCGCATCGAGCCGTACCTCCAGGAGGATCCGTTCGTGGACCGGGCGCTCTACGAGGCGGAGAACGCAGAGCTCCTCGCGTTCTACGAGAAGCGCCGCGCCTTCATGGAAGGGTGGCTCGAGGCCGAGCGGTGACGAGCAGGGGCTCTGCGCGCCCCAGATGGGCCGAGATATTCCGCGCTGGGCGGCCCGTGCGCCTCCCTCTCGCCCTCACCCCCCCTCAGGATGCACCACCGTGACCGTCCGCCGGGCGGGGACATCCTCGAACACCTGCGCCTCTCCGCCGGGCCAGGTGACGACGAGCCGGTCCAGCGCGTCGGCGTCCCCGAGGCCGAACCACGCGAGGGAGGGGGACTGTCCCGGGCCGCGGGCTGCCTGGACTTCCTGTGTCGTGCGCCGCCCGGCGGCCTCCACGTCCACCCGCGCGCCGAGCCCGTGGGGGTTGCCGGGGGGGCCGACGAGGTCGACCGCGACCCAGCCGTGGGCGTTGCAGGGCGCGTGGTAGAGCTGCGGCGCGCCGATCCCGGGGGTGATGACGATCTCGAGCACGCCGTCCCCGTCGAGATCGGCGGCGGCGGCCCCGTAGTCGTCGGCGTCGTTTCCGAACCACGTGCCGCCGACATCCTGGAACGTGCCGTCCGCCTCGCCCTGGAAAAGCAGATCGGGCTGGAACGGGCCACCGCCCTCGCCGGTGATCGACGAGCGTCCGCCGGTGACGAAGGCGTCGAGCGCACCGTCGTTGTCCAGGTCCACGAGCTCGACGGACCAGCCGACGAACCCGTACGGATCCATGCCGATGGGAGAGAGCCCCATCGATATGCCCGCGTCGTAATAGGAGTCGCGATCGGAGAGGAAGCACCGCACCGGGCCGAACTCGGTGACGCAATAGTCGAGCTGCTCGTCCCCGTTGTAGTCGCCCGTGGCGATCCCCATCCCGGTCATGACGAAGTGGAGGCCGAGCGTCTCGGCGTCGTTCACCCACACGACATCGCCGTCCGCGCCGACCCCGTCGTTCCGGTAGAACGCGTTGGGGGGCACGTCGATCCCGAGGGGCGTGCCGGAGCGATCGCTCGGGACGAAGAGGTCGAGGTCACCGTCCCGATCGCGGTCGGTGAGCGTCGCGGCGAGCGCATAGCCGGGCACCCCGTGCGGGCTGAGCATCTCGCCGACGCGGAACGTGCCTCCCTCGTTGACGAGGACGTACACGAAGCTTCCCTGTCCCGAGGAGGGGCAGGTGCCATCGAGCTGACAGCGGTCGGTGATGAGGCTCAGGCCCGGCACGACGATGTCGATGTCGCCGTCGAGGTCGATGTCCCCGGCGGTGAACGTGGCGAAGGTCGGGGCCGGATAATCGACCGCGAAGATCGCCTCCGGTGCCGCGAACGCCATGCCGCCGAGGTTCCAGGCGACGAACACGTGGCCGATGCCGACCATCACGAGGTCGGGGAGGCCGTCCGCGTCGATGTCCGCGACGCCGTGCTGGCCGGCCCCGTACACCGCCAGCGCCGTGGGGACCTGGGTGAAGTGCCCCGTGCCGTCGTTCTCGAAGAGCAGGGGACTGCCGTGGAGGTCGGGGAAGGCGAGGTCGATGTCACCGTCGGCATCGAGATCCTCGACGGCGAGCGTGGCGGAGGCGCTGCCACCCGGGTGGTCCTCGTAGTCGCCGATCAGCGGGTCCACGCCGCGTGCCACCGACTCCTCGGTGAACGGGCCGAACCCGGCGACCGGATCCGCGCACACCACCTCGCTGCCGAGCACAAGCCCCGCGGTCATCGTGCCTGAGTCCGACGCCGACCGCTCGGCGCACCCGACGGCGAAGGAGAGGAGGGGAACGAACATGCGGTTGTATACAACGACTTCGAGGTCCGCGGACAGAGGTCGCGGACGAGGCCGGTAAAGCACCCGAACGCCACGCCAATGGGCGTAGCCTCGCCCTCCGCCGCGGCGGGGCCCATGACGCGCTCCGGGTTGTCCGCCCGGCCCACGCGGCTAGCCTCGAAGGAGAATTGCGAGGGGCGGATGCGACGTGGAGCTTGGATCGTGGCGCTGGCGCTCGCCGCTGGATGCGGGGGGCGGAGCGGGCCGCCCCCGCAGGGGATCGAACCGGAGTCCGACGCCGGCTGGGAGCCGTTCCCGCCTGAGCAGGGCGGCACGAACGGGGGCGCGTCGCCCGACGAGACGGCCCGCAAGGAGGCACGCGAGGCGGCGGACGACGCCGAGGACGCAGCGGGGAACGCGGCGGCGCTGGCGGCGGCGGCCCGGGAGTCCGCGCGGGCGGCCACGGCGCAG
>JAKFCH010000203.1:0-63341 GCA_036676765.1 Deltaproteobacteria bacterium | reverse complement strand
CCGGAAGCGGGCCCGGGGCCGGAGGCGGGCCCGGGGCCGGAAGCGGGCCCAGAAGCGGGCCCTGGGCCGGAAACGGGCCCTGGGCCGGAAACGGGCCCAGGAGTGCCTCGCCTCCTTCGGGAGGCGCGGGCGATGGGTGGTCACCCCCGTCGAGCCAGCCGTGCAGGAACCACCGCTGGGCAAGCGGATCGAGATCTCCCGAGAGGGCCTCGCGGAAGATCCACGCGCGCCGCCCGTCCGGCAAGCCGACCCGCCAGTAGTCCCGCCGCCAACCGTCGGGGCGCCACCATTCGCCGGCGAGCCGCTCCGGCCCCTCCGTGACCGGGAGGGGGGTCCACACGCGGTCGAGCAGGAGCGCGCGCGGGCGCCCGGACGGCGCGGCGGCGACGCGGAGGGCGGACGGCGCGGCGAGGAGCACGGAGGGCCGGGCCCGCTCGAGATCACCCGGCTCGTGGGGCGCCGCGGGGTCCGGCAAGGCCGCCGAGGGCGGCGGGCTCGGAGGTGGCTCCCCCCAGGGCACCGCGTGCCACGCGGCTTCGGGCCGCCAGCTCTCGGCCGGGACCGGCACGCACACGGCCTCGGGGCCGAGCACGTCCTGAAGCCGCGCACAGAGCTCGGGGAGCGGCTCGGCGGCCTGCGCGCGGTCGAGCAGGCCCGGCTGTGTGGCGCGGAAGGGCGCCGCCTCAAGCAGCTCGAGGCCCACCCCCACCACCGGCGCCCCGAGCTGCACGCGCTCCAACCGCGCGCGCAAGAGCCGGAACAGGCGATCCGGCCCGCGCGAGGGCTGGCCGAGCCGAATCGGCAGGAGGTGCTCCCCCGGATCGAGGCGCAGCCGCACCTGCACCCGCATGGCGGCCCGACCGGTACGGTCCAGCGACGCGGTCAGATCGCGGACGAGGCCGTTGAGCACGAAGAGCACCGCCTCGAGCACCTCGACGGGGTCGGCGAAGTCGACGTGGAAGGAGGTCTCCTCCCGGGGGGGCGGGAGCGGGAGCGCCGAGGGAGGGGCCCGGCCGTTGGCGCGCGCGTGGGCTGCGGCGATCTCCGGGCCGTACCGCCCAGTGAGCGCGGCGGTGGGGAGCACGGCGAACTGGCCGATCGTGCGGATGCCTACGTCGTGGAGCGACAGCAGCACGGCCTCCGGGAGCTCGAGCGCGGCGACGGGGAGCGGCGCCAGGGCGGCCGCCGTGCTGCCTGGGGGGATCACGCGGTCCCGCGCGGCGTGGCGTGCGAGCGCGAGCGCGGCCCCGCCCTCCTCGGCGAGGACGAGCCGACAGAGGTGCCCGAGCTCGGCGAGGCAGGCCCGGATGGGCGTGAGCGCGACCGCACGGACCCCGAGGAGCAACGCGTCCGGCGGCACCGGGCGGGCCGCCGGCGTGAAGCGGCCGAGGGCCGCGCACAACGCCTCGAGGTCGGCGAGCTCGCCCGCGGGATCGAGCCGCTCGATCCGCACCTCCGGCAGGAGGGCGCGGGCGGCCGCGAGCGTCATCCCGCGGCGCACGCCCGCGTGCCCCGCGGGCAACGAGAGGGCTTGCACCCGCTCCGCGCCGCGCTCCACCGCGACGAGCACGGCGGGGAGTTGGGGATCCCACCCGCAGCGCTCCAACCGGAACCCCGGGAGATGGATCGCCAGGAAGCCCGGCCGCATCAGCCGGCCCCGATGCGTCGGCGGGGCGCCGTCACGAAGAGGCCCGTGCGCGCCCCGGCGGCGCCGCCGGAGAACTCGGAGGACGCGTAGAACTCGGAGGACGCCCACCCGGACGGCACGGGCTCGGAGGGGGCGATCAGCCGCTCGCCAACCATCCGCCCGTCCCGACTGCGCGTGCAGCGCACCCGCACGCGATCGCCCTGCCACCCCGCGGCTTCGAGGCGCAACGATGCCGGCAGCTCGGCCTCCGGGCGCTCGGCAAGCACGAACACGACCATGCCGCCGGCCTCGGCCGCCCGCGCGAGCCGCACGCCCCCGCGCCCCAGGGGCGGGGCGTCGAGCACCACGAGCGCGTCGACCGCGCCCGACCGCGCCACCTGCTCGGCGGCCCATGCCGCGCGCTCGGGGGGCGGGCGAACCAGCACCAGGCGCGCCGGGTCGATCCGCCCCAGGCCCGGGGGATGCGCCTGGTGGAGCGGATCCACGAGCAGCACGGACCGACCCTGGCGGGTGAGCCGCTCGATCAGCGGGATGACCAGGGCGAGGCGCCCCCCTCCCACGAGACCGACGAGCTCGATTGGCCCGGGCTGCGGCCACCCGTGCAGCCAGGCGTCGAGGCCGGCGATGCCCGTGGAGAGGTGTCCCGGCGCGAGCGACGGAATGTCCCGCTGCTCGCGTGGCGCCCGCGGGTCCAAGCCGGGGACCACCCCCACGCGGCCCCGCGAGCCCACCAGGGCGCGCAGCCGCTCGATCGCCGCCGTGCGTGCCGTGGAGCCGGGCAGCTGCGGGGGTAGGGCCGACTCGATGGCCGGCATCGACGGGGCCGGTGCGGGGCCCGTGATCTCCCCGCCCTGGCGCCCCCCCGAGCCGGCCGCCGCCCGGACGGGACGCGGGGAGGGCACGAGCCGGAGGGGCAACTGGGGCATACCCTGAACGTACGTTCAGCTTCCCCATCCCGCAAGGCCAGAATCTGTCCGGGCAACAAGAACGGCGTTCAGTCCTCGCTGCGCGCGGCCAACCGCCAGGAAGCGGGCGTGAACCTACCCTCGCGCCACACGACGGCAGGATACACCGCCGAGATGACCGCCTGTCCTTCGACCCGCCCCTTTCCGGCGGAGGCCGCATGATCGAGGTGGTCGTCTGCGCCACGGGAATGAAGCGGCACGACCCCACGCTCCCGACCCGCGTGTCCGACGCCGGGGCCACCCTGTCGACCGTCGAGTGCTTCGACCGGTGCGAGGCCTGCGAGCGTTTCCTCCTCTGCCGCATCGACGGCGCCACCCTGCGCTTCCAGGGGTCCGACGAGCTCCTCGCCGCCCTCTCCGCGCTCGGGAGCACCGAATGAGGCGCGTCGCCGCCATCCTCGGCGCGCTCGCCGTCGCCGCCGGGGCCTTCGGGGCCCATGCCCTCGAGGGCCGTGTCACCCCGGATCGGCTCGACACCTGGCACACCGCGGCGACCTACCACCTCCTCCACGCGGTCGCGCTGCTCGCCCTCGGCCTCGCGCCCGTGCCGCGTCGCCTGACCAGCATGCTCTTCGTGTTCGGCATCCTGATCTTCAGCGGTAGCCTCTACGCCCTCGTCCTCCTCGACATGCCCATCCTCGGCGCGATCACCCCGCTGGGCGGCCTCTGTTTCATCGCCGGGTGGCTCAGCCTCGCACGGGGCCGTTGATTCCCGTGCTCCGACCTGACAGGATCGCCTCGTGACCCTCCTCGCGCTCTACGCCGGCTCCCTCGTGCTCGGGGGCATCCTCATCGCCGCCTCGATGTTCGGCGCCGGGAAGGATGCCGACGGGGACAACGACGGATCGGGGCACGATGTCGACGCGGGCCACGCTGTCGAAGCGGGCCACGAGATCGACGGCGACCACGGCCACGATCACGGACATGGCCTCGGCAAGGATCTCGCCCACGACCACACGAACGACCACTCGCACATGGGCATCGGCGCCGTCGCCGCCACCCTCCTCTCCCTGCGGTTCTGGACCTTCGCAATCGCCGCATTCGGCATGACGGGCCTCCTGCTCACCCTGTTGCCGATCGACAGGATCCTGGCGCTGGTGCTCTCCATCGTCACCGGTGGCGGCGTGGGTGTCGGCGTCACGATGCTCTTGCGCGCCGTCTCGAGGGACACCGTGTCGAGCGCGCTCGACGCCCGGTCGCTCCGTGGTCGTGACGCCGAGGTCGTCCTCACCATGGGCCCGGACAAGCTCGGAAAGGTGCGGCTCATCCACAACGGCCAGATCATCGAGCTCCCCGCCACCACCAAGGAAGGCCGCATCCTCGAGCGCGGCGAACGCGTGCTGGTGGTCGACGTGTCGGCCGGCACCGCCGACGTGACCCCCGCCACGCCCGATCGCCGGCCCCCCACCGCCCTCCACACCCCCTCCTGAGGAGCCCTCTTGGAAGAGCTCATGTTCGCCCTCTGCGTCGCCACGGGGCTCGGCTTCGGCCTCCTGCTGGTCGTCGCCATCGCCAAGCAGTTCATCTTCATCTGCCGCCCCGACGAGGTGCTGATCTTCTCCGGCCGCAAACGGTCCATGGCGGACGGTTCCGAGGTCGGCTACCGGCTCGTGTTCGGCGGGCGCACCCTCCGCGTGCCCCTGCTCGAGCGGGTCGACTCCATGAACCTGTCGACGATCCCGCTCGACCTGCACGTGACCAACGCGTACTCGAAGGGTGGCATCCCGCTGAACCTCCACGCGATCTCGAACGTGAAGGTGTCCAGCGATCCGCACGTGATCATGAACGCCGTCGAGCGCTTCCTCGGCCGTGATCCCGCGGAGATCAGCCGTGTCGCGAAGGAATCCCTCGAGGGGCACCTCCGCGGCGTGCTCGCGCGGCTCACTCCCGAGGAGGTCAACGAGGACCGCCTCAAGTTCGCGAACACCCTGCTCGACGAGGCCGAGGACGACCTCCGGAAGCTCGGCATCCAACTCGACACGCTGCGTGTCCTCAACGTCTACGACGACGTGAAGTACCTCGACAGCATCGGCCGCGAGCGCATCGCCAACGTCCTGATGGTGGCCGACATCGCCGAGTCCCAGGCGAAGAGCGAGGCCGAGATGGCCGAGGCGCTCGCCAACCAGAACGGCAAGATCGCCGTCGAGCAGGCCGAGGCCCGCATCGCGAAGAAGCAGAACGAGCTCCGCAGGTTCAAGGCGGAGTTCGAGGGCACGGCCAAGTCCGAGGAGGAGCGGACGGGGCAGCTCGCCGCCGAGGCACGCGCCGAGGCCGAGCAGGAGCTTCAGGAGATCCGAAAGAACCTGGAGACCACCCGTCTCGTCGCGGAGGTCGTGCTCCCCGCGCGGGCCCAGCAGCAGGCGGAGGCGCTGCGCGCTCGCGGCCAGGCGCAGATCATCGCCGAGAACGGCGCGGGCATGGCCGAGGTCCTCGAGATGCTCACGCGCACGTGGGGCTCCGCGGGCAACGACGCACGCGACATCTTCCTCATCCAGCAGCTCGAGCAGATCGTGTCCACGGTCGTCGCGCGCGTGAACAGCGTCGAGATCGGGGAGGTCACCGTCGTCGACCGGGGGGATGGAAGGGCGCTCGCCGCCTACGTCTCCGGCTACCCCGCGATGGTCAAGACGGTGCTCGAGGAGCTCCGTGCCACCACGGGTGTCGACGTCACCGGCGCCCTCGCCCGCTCCTCCTCCCCCGCCGTGGAGATCAAGTCGTGAGCCTCCTCATCCCCGTGGTCCTCCTCTTCGTCGTCGGCTTCTTCGCGGTGTGCGCGTTGGTCGTTCTGCGCAACCTCCTCTACATCTGCGGCCCCAACGAGGTCCTCATCTTCTCGGGCACCACCCGCCCGCTCGAAGGCAAGGCCGTCGGCTACCGAATCGTGAAGGGCGGGCGGTCCGTGCGCATCCCCCTGTTGGAGACCGTCGATCGCGTCGATCTCACCAACATGATCATCGAGGTCAGCGTCACGAACGCCTACTCCAAGGGGGGCATCCCGCTCACCGTCCAGGGCGTGGCGAACGTCAAGATCGCCGGGCACGAGCCGGTCCTGAACAACGCCATCGAACGTTTCCTCGGCTACACCCGCAAGGACATCGTCCAGGTCGCGAAGGACACGCTCGAAGGCAACCTCCGCGGCGTGCTCTCCCAGCTCACCCCCGAGCAGGTCAACGAGGACAAGATCGCGTTTGCCGAGAAGCTCCTCGAGGAGGCCGAACACGACCTGACCCGGCTCGGGCTGGCGCTCGACACCCTGAAAATCCAGAACGTGTCGGACGAGAAGGGCTACCTCAACAGCATCGGCCGCAAGAGCTCCGCCGACCTGATCATGCGCTCGAAGGTCGCGGAGACCAATGCCCGCGCCCGCTCGATCATCCAGGACGCCGCCTCCCGCGAACGGGCCCGCGTGTCGGAGCTCGAGTCCGACATCGAGATCGCGCGCACGCAGACCGAACGCCGCATCATGGAGACCCTCTCGCGCCGTGAGGCCCTCATCGCCGAGGAGGTCGGCCGGGTGAAGGCGATGGTCGCGCGCGCGGAGGGCGAGCTGAAGGTGCAGGCCGCCCGCGTGGAGCAGGTGCGTCGGCAGCTCGAGGCGGACGTGATCGCGCCCGCCCAGGCCGAGATGGAGGCCGCCAGCTCGAACGCCAAGGGCGCTGCCGCCAAGATCGTGGAGGACGGGCGAGCCACCAACCACGTCCTGGAGCAGATGATCACCACGTGGAAGAACGGTGGTGACGCCTCGCGCGACATCTTCCTGATGCAGAAACTACAGGCGACGATGGGACAGCTGGTGTCTACCATTCAGAGCGTCAAGGTGGACCGCCTCACGGTCCTCCCCCCCGACGCGGAGGTCAGCGCGCGCAAGGCCGTCACCCTCGTAGAGGAGCTCAAGGGGGCGCTGGGAATCGATCTGCCCAACGTCATCGAGCGGGCCGTCAACCGGTAGCCGTCGAGCATTCGACGGTCGACCAAGGAGTTCGATCATCGAAACGTTGTTCGGAAACACCGAGGGCCTCAAGCCGAGCCAGAACAAGGCCCTCCAGTCCTTCTACCAACGCCGCATTTCCGCTACGCGCTTCGTGACGCCGGAGCTCGCGCGCCGCCTCACCGAGGTGTCGCGCGAATGCAACCGGCAGGTCGGCCTCCTGATCGACCGGACGGGCTTGATCGAGAAGGTCATCGTCGGCGACGCGCATCAGCTCTTCATCCCCGAGCTGGGTCGCGAGCGCGCGGGCGCGGGGCGCTTTCGTGGCCTGCGCCTCGTGCACACCCACCTCCGCGGCGAGGGCCTGAGCAAGGACGACCTCACCGACCTCACCCTCCTGCGTCTGGACACCGTCGTGGTCATCCAGGCGCAACCCGACGGGCTGCCAGGCGCGCTGGAGTACGGCGTGATCCTGCCGCCCGGTGTGGTCGCCCGCGGCGGGGAGATGTGGCGGGTGGAGAAGGTGCCCTCCGTGCACGGGTGGGAGGAGGACTTCTCCGCCTTCATCCGGGACCTCGAGGCCCAGTTCCGCACCGCGGCCGAGGCCCGCGCCGTCTCCGGGAAGGAGAGCGCCGTGCTCGTGAGCGTCACCATCCGCGATCCGCGCGGTGCCCGCCGCTCGCTCGAAGAGCTGAGCCGACTGGCGAACACCGCGGGCCTCCAGGTGGCCGACGAGGTGCTCCAGGTCAGGCGGGAGCTCGACGGGCGCACGCTCGTGGGCCAGGGGAAGCTCAAGGATCTCGTGCTCCGCTGCATGCACCTGGGCGCGAACGTCCTCGTGTTCGACCAGGAGCTCTCGCCCTCCCAGCTCCGGAACATCGCCACGGAGACCGAGCTGAAGGTCCTCGACCGGACCCAGCTCATCCTCGACATCTTCAGCCAGCGCGCGACCACGCGGGAGGGCAAGCTGCAGGTGGAGCTGGCCCAGCTCCGCTACCGCAAGCCGCGGCTCGCGATCATGCCCACGGCGATGAGCCGCCTCACCGGCGGGATCGGGGGTCGGGGCCCCGGCGAGACGAAGCTCGAGATCAATCGTCGTCGCGCCGACGAGCGGCTGCACCGTGTACAACGGCAGCTCGACGAGATCGCGACCGAACGCACGATGCGCCGCAATCGGCGGAAGCGTGTCGGCCTGCCTCTCGTCGCGATCGTCGGCTACACGAACGCCGGGAAGTCCACCCTATTGAATCGGATGACACAGAGCCGGGTGGACGCCGAGGACAAGCTGTTTGCAACCCTCGACCCGACCTCCCGCCGGATGCGTTTTCCGGAGGACCGCGAGATCATCCTGACCGACACCGTCGGGTTCATCCGCGACCTGCCGAAGGACCTCGTCCACGCGTTCCGCAGCACCCTCGACGAGGCGCTCGAGGCCGATCTGCTCCTCCACGTGGTCGACGCGGGGGACGAGGAGGCGGAGGCCCAGAAGGCCACCGTGGACGAGGTGCTGAAGGAGCTCGGCGCCGCCGATATTCCCACCCTCATCGTGGTCAACCAGGTGGACCGCACGGACCCCGAGCGCGTTCGCGCCATGGTGGAATCCTGGGACGCCGCCCCGGTGAGCGCCCGCACCGGTGAGGGGCTCCAGGCCCTGCTCGATCGCATCGAACGCACGCTCTTTCGTGAGCGCATGGCGGCCTCCTTCCGAGATGCGTCGCCTGTGGCCTAGACTTGAAGCTCATCCATGGCGTGACTACATGCACCGAGCTCCCACACGACGGGAGTCGTTGCCTGGACTCACTCTCACCTGGATGGCCTCATGAAAACCCTTCTGCTCCTCGGCGCCGCGGCGCTCTCCTTGGCCGGTTGCGATGGTGCAAAGTGTGACACCGGTGATTCTGCCTGCGGCGTCTCCGGGGATGTCACCATCAAGTCGATGGACGGCATCTGCTCCGGCGCCACCTGTTCCTGGGAGGTCGTGACCAACGGCGAGTCCGGCATGGTCGAGCTGGACCTCGCCGAGACCGGTGACACGTCCGGCTCCTGCCAGACCGACCCGAACTGCTCGCCCGAGGGGTTCTGGACCGAGTTCCACGACGAGTTCAACCTGGTCGACTTCGACGACAGCGCGGGCACGGAGACCAAGGAGATCAACCTCGGCCTCGTCTCGAGCTTCGACCAGCAGGTCCAGAACGAGACGACCATCTTCGACGTCTCGGACCCGACGATCTCGAACCAGCTCACGGTGCTCTACACCGTCTACGACAAGGACGGCGCCTACGCCGACTGCGCCGTCTTCGGGCACGATCCGAGCTACTTCGACTGCGCCAACAACGCCAATCTGTGGTGATTTGACGGTCCGAGGGCCGGGAGGGAGGACGTCCCCTCTCCCGGCCCTCGCCTTCTTCTACCAACCGGGTTGTCTGCTCGCGCCACTTGCAAGCAAGCTCAACCTCGGGTATACCGTGACCGCTCTCTATGGAGGAGAAAATGAAGTACTCCCTGCTTATCGGCCTCATGGCTCTCTACGGATGCACCGCTGACAAGGGCGACACGGGCGACACCAGCGCCGATGCCGACACCGACACGGACGCCGACACCGACACCGACGTGCCGGTGGCCTGGGATCTCCTGTCCTTCCCCGCCACGGGTGAAGACTGCGCCGACGAGGTTTGCATCCTCACGATGACGACCTCCCGTGAGGCCGGCCTTCTCGAGGTTTGGATCGCCGAGACCGGTGATCCGTCCGCCGAGCGTTGGGTCGAGACCCACACCGCCTTCGTGCTCGCCGAGACCAACACCGACGGCTCCGAAGTCTACGAGCTCCGTCTCGACTGGGTGACCGACAGCGCCGCTCAGGTGGACAACGAGTCCACGCTCCTCAACCCCACGGTGCTGGGCCCCAACTACACCAACTGGGCTGACGGCCTGACCTGGAGCTTCGAAGCCAGCAGCGCCGACGGCGCGGACTTCGACTGCTGGACCACGGGCCACGACACGGCGTACTTCGCCAAGCGTTGCACGAACATCGAGTAGTCTGGACCCAATGTCCCACCGCGCGGCGCAGATTCGGACCCTCCGATTCTGCGCCGCGCTCGTTTTTGTGGCATGCACCGGCAAACCCGGCGACACCGCGACGCTCCCCTCCGAGGACGCTCCGACGATCACCTCAGCGAGCGTCGTATGCGACCCGGTGGATGCCAGGTGGCAGTTCTCCGTCGAGACCGACGCGTGGACCGGCAACGGCCAGGTGCTCCTGTCAACGGACGGCGACTACGTGGAGAAGCACACGATCTACTCCCAGAGCGCCGCCGCCGACGGCACGGCCGACTCCCTCGCGCTTACGCTGACCGTGGTGCCCGACTGGCGGGACGTCGCGTTGGGAGGCTCCACGGTGTTCAACTGCAACGAGGCCGACTTGACCGGCATCCTCCGTGTCTGGACCCGGACCGGAGACGAGGAGGCCGATTGCCGGGCCTTCGGCGCCGCCCCCGAGCGCTGGGCAACCTGGTCCGCGGGCGCGTCCTGCGCCACGGTCCTCGAGCCGAGCTGACGGTCGCTACGGCCCCCCGGTGAGTTGGAGCGCGAGCCGGATCGCGGCCTCCATGCTCGCGGGGCTGGCGGCCCCGGTCCCGACGAGCGCGTCCGCCGTGCCGTGATCGACGCTCGTCCGCACGATGGGTAGCCCCAACGTCCAATTGACCGAACGCCCGAAGTCGACGCGCTTGAGCGGGGCCAGCCCCTGGTCGTGGTACATCGCCACCACCATGTCGGACCGGTCGGCCTCGTAGAACGCCGTCTCCGCGCTGATGGGGCCCCACACGTACAGGCCCTCGGCCCGCGCGTCGTCACAGGCGGGGCCGATGATGTCGATCTCCTCGCGACCGAGCACGCCGCTGTCCCCGGCGTGCGGGTTGAGGCCACACACGGCGAGGCGGGGGCGGGCCAGACCGAGCCGCTCCCGGAGTGCGCGATCGGACACCCTCAGGGTGTGGAGCACCTTCGCGCGGGTGACGGCCGCGGGAACGTCGCGTAGCGGAAGGTGCACGGTGACGAGCGAGACACGCACGGCCCCGCCGACGAAGGCCATCACCGGCTCGTCCACCCCGCACAACGCGCCGAGGAGCTCGGTGTGGCCCGGATAGCCGAAGCCGCGTGCGGACAAGCGCGCCTTGTGGATGGGGCCCGTCACCAGCGCACGCGCCCGGCCCGCGAGGCAGGCCTCGACGGCGACCCGGATGGCCTGTACCTCGACCGGCTCCGCGGAAGGCGGCAGGGAGAGCGCGCGGAGCCCGGCGCCCGCCTCGATGCGGTCCACCACCAGGAGGTCGGGGGCGTGGCGACGCAAGGCGTCGATGTCCCCCACCAGCACTGCGTCCGCACCCGTCGAGCGGAGCGCTCGAACCGCGACCTCCGGCCCGATCCCCCGAGGATCGCCGGGGGTCAGCACGAGAGGCGCACGCGTCATCGGGGCGCGGTGACCCCGGGGCCGGCGCCGGCCTTGGCAGCGCCCGGTAGGAGGATCCGGATGGCGGCCCGGCGGCGCGCTTCCTGGAACCAACGCTCCTTCTCGTCCTCGAGGCGGGACTGGAACACCTGCTCGGACACCTCGGCCTTGCGCGCCTCGAAGTCGTTCGCGCCGGACGTGCGCTCCGCCACGCGGAGGAGGTAGACGCCATCGCCGATGACGATGGGATCGCTGACCTCTCCCACCGGGGTGTTCACGATGACGCTGTCGAGCGCGTCGACGAGCTCGCCGGGCTTGAACATGCCCATCTCGCCCCCCTGCTCGCCGAAGGGCCCCTGATCGTTGGCTCGGGACAAGGCCGCGAAGTCCGCACCCCCACGGGCCTCCTCCTGGAGGGCGCGGGCGCGGGCGATGACGGCCTCTCGCTCGGCTTCGGTGGCTCCCGGCGGAATCGCCAACACGAGCGCCTGGACACGCGCCGTCGTGGGCGCCGCCGGCGAGGCACGCAACCACGCGTCCCGAAGCTCGTCCTCGGTGACGTTGACCCGGGGCCGGAGCACGGTCTGCGCGAACTTCATGTCGCGCAGGTTCTCCTTGAGCTCGCTCCGGTACTGATCCCAGGCCATCCCGCTGCGCTCGATCTCCTTGCGGAGGGCTTCGGTGTCCATCCCGTTGCGCTCGGCGATGTCGGCGATGGAGCGATCCACGTCCTGCTCGGCGAGATCGAGCTTGAGCGCGGTCATCTCCTGCTCGATCAGGCGCCGCTCGAGGAGGCGCTCGAGCACCTCCGCCTCGGCGGCCGCGCGGGCATCCACGCCCCGGGAACGGATCACCTCGTCGATGTACGACCCGCCGAAGGCGTAGATCTCGCTGAGGGTGATGAGATCCTCGTTCACGACGGCGGCGACGCGGTCGACGACCACGCCGGACGCGGCCGCCGGGGGGGCAGCCTCGACCGGGGCCGATTCGACGGGCGGCGCCTCGACCGGCGGCGGCTCGGCCGGAGCCGCCTCGACAGGCGGCGCCGAGGGCGCCTCAGACGGAGCCGGTGCCGCTTCCTCGCCCGATCCAGGCGTCGGCGCCGGGGGTTCGGCGGGCGGCGCGGCGACGGCGAACCGAACCGCCGTCGTCAGGAGCAGGAGAGCGAGCGACATTGTCCCCCTTTACTTGGTCGGCGCCACGCCGGCGGTGCCACCACCAGGAGCAGGGACGGCACCACCGGGGAGCCCGGCGCCCTCGTCCTCACCGCCGGCCTCGAGCCCACCCTCGTCGCCTTCCTCACCCTCGCCCGCGCCAGGGGCCCCGGTGCCGGGGGTGAAGGGACGGCGGCTGTTCTTGATCTCGACGGCGGCGAGCTTGGTCTCGTCGACCTGGATCGTGGCGCCGTTCTTGAGCTTGGCGACGTAGCCGTCGTAGAGCTCCTTCATCTTGTCGTTCTTGACCTTGCGGAGGACCGAGCCCTTCATCTGCTGGAAGGTGCGCTCGACCTGCTCGCGGCGGGCCGCGACCTGGACGATGTTGTAGCCGTCGGTGGTCTTGAAGACCTCGGACACCGCGCCGGTGTCGAGCGAGAACGCCTTGTCGACGATGGCGGCGTCGAGGCCCGGCTTGCCTTCCTTGGAGACGAAGCCGACATCGCCACCGCGGCGCTTGTACGGATCCTCGGAGTACTTGGCAGCGAGGTCCTTGAAGCTGTCGGGGGTCTTCACGACCTCACCGCGGATACGCTCGGCTTCGGCCTTGGCGGCGTCATCGGGGCGGGCCTCGGTGACCTTGACGAGGATCCGCTTGATCTGGACCTTCTCGGGGACCACGAACTCGCTCTTGTGCTCTTCGTAGTAGGTCTGGAGCATCTCGTCGTTGAAGTCACCGTTCTTGACGGTGCTGTACACGTCCTCGCGGAGGAGCGTGTTGACCATGACCTTCTGGACCTTGGGGTCGCGGTCGAGGCCCTTGCGGAGCGCCTCGGCGTAGAGGAGCTTCTCTTCGACGAGGGAGTCGAGGACCTCCTTCTTCTCTTCGGCCGAGAGGGCATCCCCGCTGGCCGGAGCCTTGCGCGCCGCCGCCTGCTCGAACTCCTTGGAGCCGACCACCACGCCGTTCACGGTGGCGAGAGTCTCACCGAGGTCCGCCTGCGCCTCCTGGCTGACCGGGGCGTCCTTCGCACCGACACCCCCTCCATCACAAGCGACGACACCAACGAGACAGAGAGAGAGCAGCACGGAACGCATCGAAATCATCCTTCCTCCAGCACTGGGGCGCGGAACGCCGCTGTGTATCACAAAAGGCCTAGCCCGCAACCGGCGCAACCCCCGGCATGACACGGCGCGACAGCCCGGCAACGGCCTCCACGTTAGCCGCACCACGTCGGAGGTGACAGTGTCCCGCGCCTGGTTCCGTACGCTTCGCGGCCGGTTGATGGGTGGGCTCGGGCTCGGGGTCCTCTGCTTCCTCTTCGCGCTCGCCTACAACCAGGTTCAGCTCGGCCGGATCGGCGCGTCGCTGGAGGTGGTGAACAAGGTCTACCTGCCCCTGGCGCGGCACTCGGCCCGCATGGTCGGCCTCGTCGAGCGGGAGCGCACCGGCACCGGTACGTTGGATTCGACCCTCGAGGACGCACGGCGCCTCGCGTCCCGTACGGACGGCCTGCGCCCCGACAGCGAGGAGCGGGCGGCGTTGCAGGCGACGACCCGACAGCTCGAGGACGTGGACGCCGCGCTCCGGTCCTGGCGCTTCGCCGCCGGGACCGACACGGAGTCCGCCGCGCGCGCGGCGCTCCGCAACAAGATCCTCCAGCTCTCCACCCTCGTCGAGGGTAGGATCGCGGCGTCGAGCGAGAAGGCCGCCTCCGCGCAGACCCGAGCGAGGAACGTCTCGGGTGGGTTGCTCGGCATCGCCGTGCTCCTCGGCGCCCTCCTCCTCTGGCTCACCGGCTCCGCGCTCCGCCCCATCTCCACCCTCACCGAGCAGGTACGGCGGGTGGGCGCCGGCGAGCGCCCGGGGCCGATGCCGCCCGCCACCATCGAGGAGATCCGTACCCTCGCCCACGCCTTCGACCAGATGGTCCTCGCCGTCGACGAGCGCGACCGCAACCTGCATGCCCTCTCGTTGTACCTGCAACGGGTCCTCGACAACATCGCCGCGGCCGTGGCCGTGGTCGAGGGGGGCGTCGTCCGCATGGCCAACCCGGCGGCGCACACGTTGTGGGGGCTCGACGAGGGCACCGCCCTCCCCGCTCCCCTCGCCCCGCTGGAGGAGGGGCGGCACGAGAACCTCCGCTTCGGGGACACGCTTCAGGACGTGGTCGTTCGTCCCTTCGGCGAGCTCGGTACCATCCTGCTCGGCGAGGACGTGACCGCGCGGCAACACGATCGCGACCGGCTCCAACGCAGCGAGCGGCTGGCCCTCGTCGGACAGATGCTCGCCCAGGTGACGCACGAGGTACGCAACCCACTCAACGCCATCTCGCTGCACGCCGAGCTGATGACCGAGGAGGTCGACTCGGATGAGGCACGATCGCTGCTCGCGACGATCATCACCGAGATCCGACGCCTGGAGAACGTGACCGAGCGGTACCTGGACCTCGCTCGGCGCCGCCTCCCCGAGACCGCTACGGAGGATCCGATCGCGCTCGCCCGGGGGATCGTGGGGCTCGAGGAGGAGGCGCTCCGCCGCGCGGGTGTCACCGCCGAGGTGACCGGCGGCCCGCTCGCGACCGTGGAAATGGACGGGGACACGGTGCGGCGGGCGCTCCTCAACCTCGTACGCAACGCGGGCGAGGCCGGCGCGCGCCACATCGGCATCGACGTGCGGCGGGATGGGGACACCCTCGAGTACGTCGTTCACGACGATGGCCCGGGGATGGAGCCGGCGGTGGCAGACCGCGTCTTCGACCCGTTCTACTCGACCCGCGCGCGCGGCACGGGTCTGGGGCTCGCGATCGCGCGGCAGTCGCTCGAGGATCTCGGCGGCTCCATCGCCTGCGAGACCACGCCCGGCGTGGGGACCCGGTTCCGCATCCGGCTCCCGCTCGACAAGATGTCATCCTCGCGACATGCTGTCACATGATCCTGGTCATCGACGACGAAGAGTCGAACCGCCTCGCGCTCGAGCGCATCTTCGCGCGTGAGGGGTGGGCGGTGCGGGTGGCCGCGGACGGCCGCCAAGGCCTCGAAATCCTCCGCGAGGGGGAGATCGGGGTGGTGGTCAGCGATCTGAAGATGCCCGGCATGGGCGGCCTGGAGCTGCTGAGGGCGACCCGTCAGGTCGCGCCCCAGGTCCAGGTCATCCTCGTCACCGCGTACGGCACCGTGGAGAGCGCGGTCGAAGCGATGAAGGAGGGCGCCTACGACTTCGTCACCAAGCCGTTGCGCCGCACCGAGGTCATCGCGTCGGTGCGGAAGGCCCTGGAGAAGAACGAGCTCCTCCGCGAGAACCTGCTCCTCCGCCAACAGATCGCGCAGGCCTCTCCCGGTGAGCTGATCGGCCAATCGGGCGAGCTGCGGGCGCTCATGGAGGAGGCGCGTCAGGTCGCGCCCTCGATGGCCTCCGTCCTGCTCACCGGCGAGAGCGGCACCGGAAAAGGGCTGCTCGCCCGGTGGATCCACACCATGAGCGCGCGTCCCGGTCGGCTCGTGACGGTGAATTGTGGCGCGCTCCCCGAGGCCCTGCTCGAGAGCGAGCTCTTCGGGTACGAGGCGGGGGCGTTCACCGGCGCACACGGCCGCAAGGAGGGCCGCTTCGACCTGGCGGCCGGCGGCACCATCTTCCTCGACGAAGTGACGGAGATGCCGCTCCCGGTCCAAGTGAAGCTCCTCAGGGTGCTCCAAGAGGGCGAGTACGAGCGCCTCGGCGGTACCAAGACGATCCGCACCGAGGTCCGGGTCGTCGCTGCGACCAACCGCGATCCGGAGCAGGCCGTGGCCGAGGGGCGCCTCCGCTCCGACCTCTACTACCGCCTCAACGTCATCCGTCTTCACGTCCCCGCGCTACGGGAGCGGCGCGCCGACATCGCCCTGCTGGCCCGGCACTTCGCGTCCACGCACGCGGCCCGGAACGGGCGGATTCTGCGCGGCGTGGACCCGGAGGCGCTCGCCGCCCTGGAGCGACATCCCTGGCCGGGCAACGTCCGAGAGCTGGAGAACGCCATGGAGCGGGCCGCCGTGCTCGCCCGCGAGGAGATGGTGCGGCTCGGAGATCTCCCGCCCGCCGTCCGCGCCGCCGCCACGAACACGAGCGACGTTCCCCGCCTGACCTTCGCCGCCGGCACCCCGCTTCGCGACGTGGAGCGGCGCATGATCGAGGCCACGCTGCGTCAGTGCAACGGCGATCGCTCGCTCGCCGCCAACCTGCTCGGAATCACCGCCCGGACGATCTACCGGCGAGAGGCGGAGTGGCGGGACGTTGGCGCGAAATACGAGGGCCCGCGCGAGGAAGAGCTGGACTGAGTCATGAGGATCTCGCCTACTTGACCCACCGGTACATCAACACGTCGTCCCGCCAGCTACCGTCGGCGAATTGGTATTCACGCACCCGCCGCCCCTCCTCCTGGAAGCCGAACTTGCGGTAGAGCCCGAGCGCGCGCGTGTTGTGGGCGAAGGCGTTGAGTGAGAGCTTGTGGACCGAGGGGCTTCGCTCCGCCCAGGCAACGACCGCGCCGAGCAACGCCGAGCCCACGCCGACGCCGCGGACCCGCGCGTCGACCATCATCTCCAGGCGCCCGACGTGGCGCGTGCGACGACGCCCGCCGCCGACCACCTGCGCCCAACCGACCAGCACGTGATCCTGCCGCGCGACCAGGAAGACCCCGTTCGAGGAGCGCGCGGCGTCCCGGATGACCGCGACCTTGGTGTCGACGCCCTCGGGGAACTCGTCGGGCTCCGTGATGAACCACTCGCCCTCACCGAGCACGCGTCGATGGAGCGCAAGTACCGCGGGCGCGTCACCCGGAACTGCAGGTTCTACGACCACCAACACGGGTTGAAGCCCAGGTTCCATCGACGCTGCGTAACCGGCCGCGGCGGCACGCGGCAGTGTCCTCGCGCGGAGCCACCTGTCCTCGCGTGGAGTCTCAGGCGTCCGCTACGGGTGCGGCGGCGCCCGCGTCCGCTCCGGTCATGCCGACGAGACGCGCGCGATAGGTGCCGAGCGCCTTCGCCCGCTCCACCGCCGGGCTGCGCAACGCCTGGCGCAAGGCGTGGATGGCTGCCCGGGCCACGTTGCCCGCGGGGGACATGTAGTCCGAGGTCATCGCGTCCACGACGCGGCGGTCGATGAGCACCTTGAGCAACGGATGCGGGAAGCGCCCCGACCGGGCGAGGAAGAGCAGCGTGTTGGTGTAGCTGTCGTGCCGCTCGAAGAACATCCGGTCGTAGATCTCGGCCTTCTCGTCGTTCACCAGGCCGTCCCGCTCGGCGAGCGTGTGGAGGGACGTGCCCGGGTAGTAGATGACCGAGAAGACCTGCAGCCGGTAGGGCTTCGGGAGCTCGGCCACGAGGCGCAACGTGTCGAGCTTGTCCTCCACGGTCTCGTAGGCGAGGTCGTAGATGATGTCGTACTGCGGCGGCGCGGTCCGATCGGTGAACTTGGTGATGATCTCGGCGCTCTTGAGGATCTTGTCGTTCCCCATGGTGGAGCGCTTGAACAACTTCTGGATGCGCTTGCTGCCGTGCTCCACGCCCATCTGGATGCAGTGGAGGCCGGCGTCGACGAGCGCGGAGTACTTCTCCTCGGTGATCGTGCCGGGGCTACCGAGCAGGTAGAACGGATCGCCCACGCGCGTCTTGTATTGGTGGGCGAAATCGAGCAGGTCCGGCAGGGGGCGACCGAAAAAGGAGTCGTCCGAGAACCAGACGAAGTCGATGAACGGGTACTCCCGCTTCACGTCCTCCAGCTCGCCGATGACGTGCTCGACCGAGCGGAAGCGCACGTAACGCTGACGTTTGTAGAGGTCGCGGTAGAAGCTGTTGCCACAGTAGGTGCACGCGTGCGGGCAGCCGCGACCGGTCATGGTCTGGTAGCCGGTGCGGCCGAACATGCGGCTCACCGTGCCGTTGTGCAGGTAGCGCCGGAGGAGATCCTTGGTGACGGGCATGAGCTGCCCCTCGAACAGGATGTGGTGATCGTCACGCGAGAAGTCGGGCGCGGGGTACCGATCCAACTCCTGCTCGAGCGAGCCGGGCGCGTTGCGGATCACGTCCTGCCCCTTGCGCCACACCAACGACTTGATGCCGTGGAGATTCTGCGTGTCGCCGTTCTCCAGGCGCTCGCAGAGCTGGAGCATGAGGTCCTCGGCATCGCCGATCGCGACGTACTCGGCCTGCCGGGCACACTCGTCGGGGCGGACGGAGGGGTGGAACCCGCCCCAGATCACGGGCTTGCCGAGGTGGGTCTGGATCGCCTTGGTGATCTGCCGCGCGGAGTCGTAATAGTGGGTCATCAACGTGACACCGACGAGGTCCGAGTCGGACACGAGCTCGAGCATCTGCTCGATCACCTGCGGCGCGTACCGGTCCTCGGACATCCGCACGTGCACGCTCTCGCCATCTCCGGCGAAGTCGGGCATGCAGATGACCTGCGTCGTGTGTCCGGCCGCCCGGAGCGTCGACGAGATGGAGCGCAGCCCGTAGTTCGTGATGTCCGGGTAGGGGCTGATCAGGGAGACTTTCATCGCGGCGCTCCTGGCTCGGGCTCCGGTACCTTAGACCGGACCGACCTGGATGGCCACCCTCCCGCGCACCCAGCCCTCCCGTGGTGGCGAGAACGGCGGACCGGACTACGGAAGGTTGCGACCGGACGCTAGCGGGTCCAGCCCTTGCGCTCGATGATCTCGGTCACGACGTCGTTGTCCAGGTAGACCTCGCGCGAGAAGCGCTCGACGGCCTTGTACTCGGTCTTGCTGTTCGGCAGGTAGACGAGCACCGTGCCGTCTTCCTGCTTCTCGAAGCGGTAGACGAGCAGCTCGGATCGGGGTGCCGGACGGCCGACGAGGGCCCGCTTGTCGAACGGCGCACCCCACGCCATGTACACCATGTCCTTGGTCCACCCGTTCTGCACCGCGCCCGAGACGATGCCCTTGCGGACATGCTCCGGGTACTTGTAGAACCGGTCCCAGAGCCCCTTCTCCTTCAAGAAGGCGCTACGTTCTTCCTCGGTCTTGAGCTTGAGGAACGTCTTGCGATCCTCCTCGGCCAAAAACGGCTTGAGCGCGTAGTAGTGGTCGAACTCGGTGTCCGACAGGTGCCGGACGCGGCCCTCCCAGCCGCAGCCGGCGAGAAGGAGGAACGCAAGGAGCAGACGATGCATGACGCCTCCGCGCGGGCTCATAACACCGGCCAGGGTCGAGATGGGTCGACAACGCCCAGCGCGCTGTTCGGGAGCCATCCCTTCCGGCCGTCGGGGAGCAGGACGAGGGTGCGCCCCGCCGCCTCTTCGACGGTCTGGACCTCGGCGCCGGCGTGAAGCGTGAAGAGATCGACCCCACCGCCCAGATCGGAGGTGGCGGTCGCCTCCGACGCCAGCACGACCGCGACGGGTGGGAGGGTGGCCTCGGCCCATCCGCCCGCTCCGATGAGGGCGCCCAAGGCCGCGGCCGCCAGGCCGATCGGCGCGAGCGGGAGGTCGGCCCTGCGGCGACGCGACGAGACGGCGAGCAGGCCCACCCCGATCAACGTGGCACCGACCCAGAGCCCCTCGTCCGGCGTGAGCGCAGCCTGCCACGGGGCGAACCAGGGGTGGGGATCCTCCGCGACGAGGCCATCCCGGAAGGTGCGGCGAACGAAGTCGAGGTTCGCCTCCACGTCGGGATCCCGCGGAAGCCTGGCCGCCGCGTTCCGCCACGCAAGCACCGCCTCCGCCGGGCGGTCCTGCCGGAAGATGACGTTCCCGAGGTTGTACCAGATGTCTCCGCTCCCGTACCCTTCTTCGATGACCGCGCGGTAGCCGAGCTCGGCCCCGGCGAAGTCTCCCGCGGCGAGGGCGGTGTTCGCCTCCCCGAAGCGGTCCTCGACCGACGCGAAGGCAGACGTGAGCAGGAGCGGAAGGAGCATCATCCCAACCCCTCCACCAGCGCACGGATGCGGGCCTCGGAGACCCCGGTGTCCGCGCCCCCGTAGCGGCGCCGCTCGAGCGCGCGGTAGATGGCCTCCGCCTCCGCCGCCGCGGGGCCCAACACCCCGAGGTCCTCGCGGCGGAGCGCATCGGGCGCGACCCCGACCCGACGGGCCACGCGCTCTCGGAAGACCCGCTCGATCGTCGCGAGGCGGGCATCCGGATCGACGGGGAGGTCATCGAAGCCCAGGACGCGCGCCTCCACCCGGGGCTTGCGGGTGCGGAGGGCGAGCAGCCCCTGGAGCGCCAATGCCAGCGCACCGGGCGCAACCATCGCGAGCGCGAGCGCCCTCGGCACGGGCCGGGCGAGCCGGACGTCGGTGCGCACGGGGAGGATGTCCTCTCCCAGGGCATCCACGCTCCGCGGGGCCCCCCCCACGTCGAACGAATCGACCGCGGCCCGGGTGGTCTCACCGGCGACCTCGAGGCGGATCGGCTGGGTGCTCGCCCGGGCCCACGCCCCCCCAACCGGGTCGAAGTACGCGATGTCGACCGGCGGCACCTCCAGGCTCCCTGCGGCCTGGGGCACGATCGCCCTTTTGAACGTCGCCTTCGCGTGGTACTTCCCGTCCTCGATCCGCGCTTCCACGACAGGAAGGTCGTCGTAGACCCGGAAGGCATCGCCCGCGAGCGGGGGGAGGGAGAAGCCGGCCAGGACGCCGTCCCCCTCGACGACGACCTCGACGGTCACGGTGTCACCCACCCGCGCCTCGCCCTCCGATGCGCGCGCGGCCACGGTGAACCGCCCCACGAGGCCCGAGGCATCGGCGGGCCGGCCCTCCGCGGGAAGCTCGCGCACGTTCACCGACAGGGCGGGCGCCGAGTAGACCTCGGTACGGACGTTCCCGAACGCGCCGATCCCCTCGAACACGCTGTTCCGCCGGCGCACGTTGGTATCCGTCACCGCGTATTGGGCCTGGAGTACGCCGCCGGGGAGGGTCCACTTTCCCGGCGCGGACGCCCGGAGCGGGAAGTAGAGCTCCTGCACGGAGAGCGGCTTGCCGTCCTGCTCGAGACGGTACTCGGCGGTCACCGGCTCGACCGTCGGATCCGCGGTGAACCCAGGGGGCGACGGAGGGGTCCACCGGCCGCTCACCACGTTCTTCTCCGTCTGGAATCGGAGGTGGTAGATCATCACCTGGCCCACCCAGGCGTGGTCGCTCCCGAGGTCACCGGTGAGCGAGTCGTCGTTGTCCGCGGCCCGGGGAGAGACGTGCAAGCGCACGGGCGCCGTGGAGAGATCCCCCGCGGCGGTGGACACGGCGATCGGACCGATGTCGTAGTCCCCCGCGCGCAGCGCGGTCAGGGAGTAGGCGAACGTGGTGGAGGAGGTCGACTGGAAGTCGATGATCTGGCGCTCCTGGGACTGGCCCCGGTAGGAGACCTGCAGCCCGTCGGGCACGTCGAGGCGCGGGACCCCTCGGGGCGAGGTGTCCACCACAACGAGATCGAGCCGCACGGTCTGCCCCTCGCGGAGCTCGTCGCTGTCGACCTGGAGGGAGACCTGCGCCGCGAGCGCCGCCTGTACGAGCGTGATGCCGATCACCAGTCCTTCTCCGTGTCACGTCCGCCCACCACGACGCGAGGCGTTCCGTCCGGCACGGAGTCGACCAGGCGCGCCGCCTGCTCGCGGGTCATCTCGCCGGAGCCGGACGTGGCGCCCCCCTCGTCCCCTTCGGGCGAGTCCCCCTCTCCCTCTCCGCTCGAATTCACCGTTTCGGCGCCCTCGTCCCCGGGCTCTCCGTCGCCCTGCTCGGGTTCTCCGCCCGCGGGCGTGCCCTCGCGCTGGCCTTGGTCGTCCGGCGCTCCGCCATCCCCCGACTTCGGTTCGGAGGCGCCCTCCGAGGGCGGCGGCTCTCCTTGCCCGGGGCTCTGTTGGCTGGGGTCTCGCTCGCCTTCCTGGCCTTCCTGCTGCTCGGCGCCCTCCCCTTCGGACGGCGGCTGGCCGTCGGTCGGTGCGTCCGAGCCTTCCCCTCCTGGTTCGCCGGGCTGTCCTTCCTGTTCGCCTTGTTGCCCCTCGTCCGCCTGGCCATCCTGCGGCTCGTCGGGATCCTTGGGCTCCGGGGGGGGCGGCTCCACGCGGGCCGCCATCTCGCGCTCCACGGCGGTCGCGTTGGTCTGCGCGGCGCCGAACTGCGGGTCCGCCTTCGCGGCCTCCTTGAAGTCGTCGAGGGCGTCCGCTAGCCGACCGCCCCGATAGGCGGCGTTGCCGGCGTTGTAGAGGTGCACGGCGCGATGGGACGGGTCCTGCGCCGCGAGCGTCTGGAAGAGCTGCTCGGCCTCCCGCACGCGGCCGGATCGGTAGAGGGCCTCGGCAAGCCCGCGCATGGTGTCGAGGTTGCCCGGATCGTCGACGCGCGCCTGCCCGAGGAGCTCGGCCGCCCGCTCCCACTGCTGGGCCTGCAAGGCCACCTGCCCGTCCTCGGCCCTTCCCGCCCAAGCCGGCTTCGGAAAGGCCATGAACGCCGCGATCGCGAGACCGGCGGCGAGGGCCTTGCCCGCGGTGCGCGCCCGACGCCGACCCACGCCGAGCGCCGCGGAGATCGACAGGCTCACGAGCGCGACGCCGAGCGGCCACTGGAAGCGCTCGTGCCAGAGCTTCTCCCGGCGGACGCCTCGCTCGGTGGCGTCCAATTTGCCACGGATCTCGTTCTCGTAGAGCGCGCGGACGTCTTCATCGGAGGCCACCGCCCGCACGTAGGCCCCACCGGTCGAGGCCGCAAGGCGTCGGAGCATCTCCTCGTCGAGACGCGAAAGAACGACGCTCCCGGAGGCGTCCTTCTTGAAGCCGCCCTCCTCGAGGGGGATGGGCGCGCCGTCGGGCTCGCCGATGCCGAGGGCATACACGCGCGCATCCGCGTCCCGTACGCTCGCGATCGCCGCGTCGAGCGCCGCGGGGTCGTCATGGGACTCCCCGTCGCTCACCAGAAGGATGGCCTTGCCGGAGCCCTCCGCCTTCCGCAGGAGCCCCGTGGCGGCTTCGAGGGCGCCCGCGAGCGCGCTCCCCTGGGCGCGGATCGTGCCGGACGAGCTGTCCTTCACGGCCCAGACGAAGGTGTCGTAGTCGATGGTCAACGGGATGCGCACGTAGGGGCCCGCCGCGAAGATGACGAGGCCCACCGCATCCCCCCGAAGGAGCGCGACCAGATCCAGGACCTCGCGCCGCGCGCGCTCGATGCGCGAGGGAGAGACGTCCTGGGCGTCCATGCTGCGGGACACGTCCAGCACCACGACGATCGAGACGCCCTCGAGCTTCTGCTGCTGCCACTCGAAGCCCAGGCGGGGGCCCGCGGCCGCGAGAGCGAGCGCCAGCATGGTCACGACGCCGAGCGCCGCCTGCCAGCCCCGTGCCCGCCGGAGCCCGGGCGGGAGGATCGTCGGCAGCACCTCGAGCGCCGCGAGCGCCGCGAGGCGGCGCCACCGCGCCCGCTCCACGAGCACCGCCACGATCGCCGCCAGCGGAACCAACAACAGCAGGGCCAGGAGGTCCGGACGGGCCCAGGTCACGGGAGCCTCCGTAGCAGCGTTGCGCCCAGGCCGAGCTGGAGGACGAACGCCGCCAACGCGGGGAGGAGCGCCACGAGGTACCGCTCGTCGCGATGGACGAACTCCTTGGTGCGCGCCGTGGACTGCTCGAGCAGGTCGATCTCGGCGTAGACCTGGGCCAACGCCTTGGTGTCGGCGGCCCGATAGTACCGGGCGCCGGTCCGAGTGGCGATCGCGTTCAGGGAACGCTCGTCGATCTCCGCGCCGCCCATGCCGCCGAAGAAGCCCGACCTTCCCTCGCTCCCGACCCCGATCGTGTACACCCGCATGCCGAGCGCGGCCGCGGCCTCGGCGGCCTGGTAGGGGGACACGCTCCCTGCGTTCGATCGGCCGTCGGTCACGAGGATCATGACCCGCGACGGCGCCTCGAGTTCCTTCATTCGTTTGGCGCCGATCGCGATGGCGGTGCCGACGGCCGTGGCGTTCTTGCCGGCCATCCCGATCTCGAGCTGCTCGACGAACGCGGTGAGCGCCTCGTGATCGAGTGTGAGCGGCACCTGGACGAACGCGTCCTCGCCGAAGACCTCGAGGCCGATGCGGTCGTCCGGACGCTCCGACACGAACTGGGCCATCACGAGCTTGGCGGCCTCGAGGCGCGTCAGCTCCCGCGGCCCCGCGCGCATGTCCGCGAGGTCCATCGACCCGCTGGTGTCGATGGCGAGCAGGATGTCGATGCCCTGGGACTCGCGCACGGTCTCCCGGCGGACCTCCTGCGGCCGCGCAAGCGCCACCACGACCCCGGCGATGGCGATGCACTCGAGGAGGGGGAGGATTGGCGCCACGAAGCTCCGCCAGGAGCGCCGGACGGTGACGCTCCCGAGGGAGGAGAAGCGGAGCGCGTGGGGGCGGAACCAGGCGAGCCAGGGGAGCAGCGCCAGGGGCAGCGCCGCGAGCCACGCCGGATGCATCCACTCAAGCACGCGGCCCCCCCACGCGTACGGAGAGGAGGGCCTCGAAGTCGGCGTCGAGCGCCGCGAAGAAGCCCTCGTGCGCCGAGCGCTCGCTGAAACGCACGATGTCCATTGCGTTGAGGAGCCGCCGCGCGCGCTCCAGATGGACCGCCGGGAGGTCGCCGGCGAGGGCGTCGAGGATCTCCCGGGAGGTGCGAGAGGTGGCGGGCCACGCGTACACCGCCTCCAGGTAGCGCCGATACACCGCGGAGAGCTCCGCCGCGAGCACGTCCGGGCCGAGGTCATCGCGGGCCCGGAGCGCCGCCCAGGCCCGGCGGGCCACACGATCCGCGGGCTCGGGGGGAGGAGGCGGCGGGACGGGCCGGAGCTTGCGCCACGCCAGAGCGGCGCCCGCGGCGAGGACTCCCACGGCCGCCGCCAGCGCGACGACACGCGGCCAGACCGGCGGCGTGGCGGGAGGGACGGAGGCGAGGTCCTCCATCGGCCCGCCGGTGGGCCCTTCGACGCCGATGTCCACGAACACCCGCGCGACCCCACCGTCGGGGCCGACCGGGACGTCCACCACGTAGGAGCCGGGATCGCCTCGCAGCTCCCAGACCGTGGCGCCGTCGCCCTCGTCGGGGAGCTCGGTCGCGGAGAGGCCCTCGACGGCCGGGAGCGCGGTGCCGGCGGGCGCGTGCAGGCGCACCGGCTGCCCCTCGTCCACGCGGCGGGACTCGACCCACACGCGCGGCCCGTCGGCGAGCGGGATGGGATCCCCGGAGCACGCCAGCAGAAGGAAGAGCAGCGCGTTCACCGCGCGCCCCGAAAGTGCTGCTGGAGCCGAAGGAACGCGTCCTCGTCGGTCGACACCGCGCTCGCGCGCACCCCGTACCGCCGCAGCTCGCCGAGGCGATTGTCCACCGAGCGGGCGGCGTGGACCGCGGCGGCGTCGATGACGCGGAGCTCGCCGGTCTCGGCGTCCCGCAGGGTCACGAGGCCCACGTTCGGGAGCGCGTGCTCGCGCGGATCGTGGAAGAGCAGCGCGTGGGTCTTGTGGCGCCGGACCAGGGCGCCGAGCTCGGGGCCGAACGGACGCGCGGCGAGGAAGTCCGACAACACGGCCACGACCGCGCGGCGCTTCAGCACCTTAGTCACGTACGCGAGCGCCCCGGCGATGTCGGTGCCGTGGTCGTCCCCGACGTGCTCGAAGGCGGCGCTAATCACCTGCCAGCCGTGCCCCCGGCTGCGACGCGGGGGAAGGTAGTGGTGCACCCGATCGCTGAATGAGAGCAGGCCGACACGGTCCCCTGTGCGGAGCGCCGCGTAGGCCAGGCCCCCCGCCGCGCGCGCCATCTGGAGCCGCTTGTCGGTGCGCCCGTCACGCCCGCCCGACCCGAAGCGAACCGAGCCGCTCACGTCGAGGAGGATGAGCAGGGTCATCTCCCGCTCCTCGCGAAACTCCTTCAACCACGCCTCGCCGGTGCGGGCGGTGACGTTCCAGTCGATGCGCCGGACGTCGTCTCCGGGGACGTATTGGCGTACCTCCTCGAATTCCATGCCGCTGCCCTTGAAGGCGGAGCGGTAGTCACCCGCCAGGAGGCTGTCGACACGGCGCCCCGCCTGCACGTGGAGGCGGCGGATCTGGCGGAGCTCCTCGGAGGTCAGCACGGAGGTCTCAGGGCGTCTTCACGGTCGAGAGGATCTCGCGGATCACGTGGTCCGGCGTGACCTGCTCGGCCTCGGCCTCGTAGGTCAGGAGCACGCGGTGGCGGAGAACGTCCAGCGCGACCTCCTTCACGTCGTCCGGTGTCGCGAACTCGCGGCCATCCAACACGGCCGCCGCTCGTGCCGCCGCCGCCAACGCGATGGTGGCCCGGGGCGATGCACCGAACTGCACGAGACGCGCCAGCCGCGTCGACAAGCTCCCCGGATGGCGGGTCGCCTGGACGAGGTTGACGATGTAGCCGGCCAGCATGGGCTTGATCGTGACGCGTCGGGTGAGCTCCTGGATGCGGAGGATCCGATCGGGATGGAGCACCATCTCCAATGTCGCCACCGGCTCGGAGCTGCGCTCCAGGATCTGGCGCTCCTCCTCGACGGTCGGGTAGGTCACCACCAACTTCATCATGAAGCGGTCGACCTGGGCCTCGGGGAGCGGGTAGGTGCCCTCCTGCTCGATCGGGTTCTGGGTGGCGAGCACCAGGAAGGGCCTGGGCAGCTTCCAGGTCTGGTCCGCGAGGGTGACCTGCCGTTCCTGCATCGCCTCGAGCAGGGCCGACTGGACCTTGGCGGGGGCCCGGTTGATCTCGTCGGCCAACAGGATGTTGGTGAAGATGGGACCTTTGCGGGTGGAGAAGCCCCCATCCCGCGGGTTGTAGATCTGCGTACCGATGACATCCGCGGGCAGGAGATCCGGCGTGAACTGGATGCGCGAGAAGGCCGCGTCGAGCGTGTTGGCGACGGCCTTCACCGCCGTCGTCTTCGCGAGCCCCGGCACGCCCTCCAGCAGGATGTGCCCATCCGCGAGGAGCGCGATCAGGAGCCGGTCGATCATGTACTTCTGCCCGACGATCACACGCGCCACCTGCCGACGCACCTCGGCGAGCGCCGTAGCGGCGTCCGCGAGCTCCGCCGTGCGCTCACCGGGCGACATCTCCGGCACCCGAGGCTCCCTCTCCTCCATCCCTTCCTCCACACTCGACGACATACGCGAGCGGCGAACCCCGACGACCGGCTAGCTCGTCCACCGGTTCAGAAATTCCTTCCAGATGCTCCGATCCGCCACCTTGGCCTCCTGGAGCGACGCGAGCTGACGCACCAGCTCCTCCTCGCGGGCGGACATCGTCTTCGGGACGGCGACCACCACCTGGACGAGCTGGTCACCGCGACCACGTCCGTTCAGGGACGGAATTCCCTTGTCGCGAAGCGTGAACACCTTGCCCGACGGGGTTCCGCCCTCCACCTCGAGGGCCTCCTCGCCGTCGATCGTGGGTACGGAGATCTCGCCGCCGAGGCACGCCGTGGCGTAGCTGATCGGCACCTGGCAAAGAACGTTGTTTCCGTCCCGACCGAAGATCTCGTGCTCCGCCACGCGGACGGTGATGTACAGATCCCCGGACGGAGCGCCGGGATCGCCGGCGTCTCCCTTGCCCTGCAACCGGAGCTGCATGCCGTCGTCGATCCCGCCAGGGATGGTGACCTTGAGCTTCTCGCTGATCCGGGTCCGCCCGCTGCCCTCGCACGGTGGACACGGATCCTTGATGACCTTGCCCCGCCCCCCGCAGCTCGGGCAGGTGGTGCGGATCCGCAAGAACATCTGGGCCTGGACGACCTCACCCGCGCCACGACAGGTCGCGCAGACCTGCGGCTGGCTCCCGGGCTTGGCGCCGCTCCCGTCGCACTCCTGGCAGATGGCGTGCTTCGGGACCTGGATCTCCTTCTCGCAGCCCTTGGCGGCCTCGAGGAATTCGATCGTGAGCGGGTACTCCAGGTCGGGCCCACGCCGCGGACCCCGACGGCGGCCGCCCCCCCCGCCGCCGAAGCCGAAGAGATCGCCGAAGATGTCGGAGAAGTGCGAGAAGATCTCCTCCTGGTTCTGGAACCCGGTGTTGAAGCCGGCGCCCCGAAGACCATCGTGCCCAAAGCGGTCGTACATCTGACGCTTCTGGTCATCTCCCAGGATCTCGTAGGACTCCGCCACTTCCTTGAAGCGCGCCTCCGCCTCCTTGTCCCCCGGGTTCTTGTCCGGGTGGAACTTCATCGCCATCTGGCGGAATGCCTTCTTGATCTCATTGGCGGAAGCACCACGTGCCACGCCTAGCACTTCGTAGAAGTCGCGCTTGCCGGCCATCCATCCTCCTGAATCGGGGGCCACCTACCGGCGGCCCCCGCTGCCCGTCTACGCTTCTTCGAAGTCCGCGTCGATCACGTCATCGCCCTTCTTGCCGCCTTCACTCGCCTCGGCGCCGCCCGCGGCTCCTGCCGCACCCGCACCGGGGCCCGCGCCCTGGTACATGGTCTCGGCGAGCTTGTAGCTGGCCTGGGTGAGCTTCTCGAAGGCGCTCTTGAGGCGCTCCACGTCGTCACTGTCGAGCGCCGACTTGGCCTCCACCAACGCGCTCTCGACAACGGTGACCTGGTCCGGCGGCATCTTGTCACGGCTCTCGCGGAGGGCCTTGTCCGTCTGGTAGACGAGGTTGTCGAGCTTGTTGCGCTCCTCGATGAGCTCACGCTTCGACTTGTCGGCCGACTCGTTGGCCGCGGCCTCGCGGACGAGCTTCTCCACGTCCTCCTTCGACAGGCCCGACGAGGAGGTGATCGTGATCTTCTGCTCGCGGCTGGTGGCCTTGTCCTTCGCCTTCACGTTGAGGATGCCGTTCGCGTCGATGTCGAAGGTCACCTCGACCTGCGGCACACCGCGCGGGGCGGCGGTGATGCCGTCGAGGCGGAAGGTGCCGAGGAGCCGGTTGTCCTTCGCGAGGGGGCGCTCCCCCTGATAGACGTGTACGTCCACCGCCGTCTGGCCGTCGGCGGCGGTGCTGAACGTCTCGCTCTTGCTGGTCGGGATCGTGGCGTTGCGGGTGATGAGGGTGGTCATCACGCCGCCGAGCGTCTCGATGCCGAGCGAGAGCGGGGTCACGTCGAGCAGGAGCATGTCGGTCACGTCGCCGCCGAGCACGCCGCCCTGGACGGCGGCGCCGAGGGCGACCACCTCGTCCGGATTGACGGAGCGGTTGGGCTCCTTGCCGAAGAGGTCCTTGACCTTCTTCTGCACGAGCGGGATGCGCGTGGATCCGCCGACGAGGATGATCTCGTCGATGTCACCCGGGGCGATCTTCGCGTCACGCAGGGCGAGTCGGCAGGGCTCGATGGTCCGCTCGACGATGCGATCGATCATCTGCTCGAAGCGGGCGCGGGAGAGCGTGCGCTCCAGGTGCTTCGGGCCTTCCTTGTCGGCCGAGAGGAAGGGCAGCGAGATGTTCGCGGACTGGCTGGCGGAGAGCTCGATCTTGGCCTTCTCCGCGGCGTCCTTCAGGCGCTGGAGCACCATCTTGTCGCCTGCGACGTCGATGCCCGTCTCGGTCTTGAACTCCTTGACGAGCCAGTCGATGATCTCGTTGTCGATGTCGTCGCCACCGAGGTGGGTGTCGCCGTTGGTCGAGCGCACCTCGACGACGTTGTCGCCCACGTCGAGAATCGAGATGTCGAAGGTGCCGCCGCCGAAGTCGTAGACCGCGATGGTCTGGTCCTTCTTCTTCTTTCCGAAGCCGTACGCGAGCGCCGCAGCGGTCGGCTCGTTGATGATGCGCTTCACGTCGAGACCGGCGATCCGGCCGGCGTCCTTCGTGGCCTGACGCTGGGCGTCGTTGAAGTAGGCGGGAACCGTGATGACCGCCTCGGTCACCGGCTGCCCGAGGTACTTCTCGGCCTCACGCTTGAGCTTCTGAAGCACCATCGCGGAGATCTCCGGGGGAGAAAACTCCTTGTCGTCGATGCCGACCTTGGCGAGGCCGTCCGCCGAGCGGACCACCTTGTAAGGCACGCGGTGGGCCTCCTTGGAGGCCTCCTCCCAGCGCTGCCCCATGAACCGCTTCACGGAGTACACCGTGCGGGTGGGGTTGATGATGGCCTGACGGCGCGCCGTGGCGCCCACGAGCCGCTCCCCGTCCTTCGCGAAGCCGACCACCGACGGGGTGGTTCGGGCACCCTCGTCGTTGATGATCACGGTGGGGGAGTCGCCCTCCATGACGGCCACGACCGAGTTCGTCGTTCCCAGATCGATACCGATGATCTTGCCCATGAGCGGTCCTCCCTCTCCGACCCGCGCCTCGGCGCGAGAACAAACAACCTTTGAAGCTTTCTAATCGACGCACACACAGCCGTACGCGTCGAAGCCCCGCAGATGCTAATCCCCGCCTCGGCGTCGTCAAGACGACGGCGAGCCTCCGCTGGGACGCGTTGCTGGCGTCACGCAGCGTCTCCGGGGCCGAGGACTCCGAGCCGTTCCCCTCATTCGATAGGTTCTCCGAGGCCTCCTGGCAACCGGTAGAGGGACGCCCCCGCTGTCGGGTCACGATGAGAAAGGTCGAAGTGATCCGCACATCCCCTCGGCCCCGATCTTGCATGACATGTTGCCCCCGGGCCCGGATTCTACGATCACAGCCCTGACCTCGGCCGGGCTCGGGGAGAACCGGCGTCGGATCGGCAATGGTGTCGTTCCGACGCCGCGCCTCTCACATTTGGCGTCGTGGATGGTTGACGCGGGTCAAGCCCGTGTGTACCCCTTCGCCGCAATCGGGTGCGGGCCTCGTCCCGTCGCCCGCCCCCTCGCGCCGATCCGACGGTGCGTCACGCATTCATCTCGAAACGGAGTCCCACATGAAGTTCCGCCCTCTCTACGATCGCGTGCTGGTCAAGCGCGTCACCACCGAGAACAAGAGCGCCGGGGGCCTCATCATCCCTGACACCGCCAAGGAGAAGCCGCAGGAGGCCGAGGTCATCGCCGTGGGCGCCGGCCGCGTGCTGGAAGACGGCAAGATCCGCCCGATGACCCTCAAGGTCGGCGATCGCGTGCTCTTCGGCAAGTACACGGGCGACGAGATCAAGCTCGAAGGCGAGGAGCACGTCATCCTCCGCGAAGAAGACATCCTCGCCGTCCTCGAGAAGTAGCACCCCACCCCCTCTCACCTGGAGACCATAAAATGGCTGCCAAGGATATCCAGTTTCGTGAAACCGCCCGCGTAGAGATCCTCCGCGGCGTGGACGCCCTCGCCAACACCGTGAAGGTCACGCTCGGGCCCAAGGGCCGCAACGTCGTGATCGAGAAGAGCTTCGGCGCGCCCGTCGTGACCAAGGACGGCGTCACCGTCGCCAAGGAGATCGAGCTCCCCGGGAAGCTGCAGAACATGGGCGCGCAGATGGTCAAGGAGGTCGCCTCCAAGACCAACGACGTGGCCGGTGACGGCACCACCACCGCCACCGTGCTCGCCCAGGCCATCTACCGCTCGGGCTCGAAGCTCGTCGCGGCCGGTGCCAACCCGATGGACGTGAAGAAGGGCATCGACAAGGCGGTCGAGACCGTCGTCGCCAAGCTCAAGAGCCTCTCGCGTCCCATCAAGGACAACAGCGAGATCGCCCAGGTCGCCACCATCTCCGCGAACGGGGACGCCGAGGTCGGCGAGATCCTCGCGCGCGCGATGGACAAGATCGGCAAGGACGGCGTAATCACGGTCGAGGAGGCCAAGGGCCACAAGACCGAGCTCGACATCGTCAAGGGCATGCAGTTCGACCGGGGCTACCTCTCGGCGTACTTCGTGACCAACGCGGATCGCATGGAGTGCATCATGGATGATGCCTACGTGCTCATCCACGAGAAGAAGATCAGCAACATGAAGGACCTGCTGCCCGTGCTCGAGCTCGTGCACGAGTCCGGCAAGCCCCTCGTGATCATCGCCGAGGACATCGAGGGCGAGGCTCTCGCCACGCTCGTCGTGAACAAGCTCCGCGGCAACATGCAGGTGACCGCCGTGAAGGCGCCCGGCTTCGGGGATCGCCGCAAGTCGATGCTCGAGGACATCGCCATCCTCACGGGCGGCCGCGCCCTGATGGAAGACCTCGGCATCAAGCTCGACACCATCACCCTCGACGATCTCGGCCGCGCCAAGCGGATCGAGATCTCGAAGGACGCCACCACGATCATCGAGGGCGGCGGCTCGGCCGAGGCCGTCAAGGGCCGCGTCAAGCAGCTCCGGGCGCAGATCGAGGAGACCACCTCCAGCTACGACAAGGAGAAGCTCCAGGAGCGTCTCGCGAAGCTCGTCGGCGGCGTGGCGGTCATCTACGTCGGCGCGGCGACCGAGATCGAGATGAAGGAGAAGAAGGCTCGCGTCGAGGACGCGCTCCACGCGACCCGCGCGGCCGTGGAAGAGGGCATCGTCCCCGGCGGCGGCGTGGCCTACCTGCGTTGCATCGCGGCGATCGATGGCCTCAAGGGCCAGGTGCCGGGTGACCAGCACTTCGGCGTCGAGATCATCCGCGACTCCATCCAGGAGCCGCTCCGCGCGATCTCCTCGAACGCCGGCGTCGACGGCGCCATCGTGGTGCACAAGGTCCTCGCGAACAGCTCGGAGTCGTTCGGCTTCGATGCCCAGACCGAGACCTACGGCGACATGTTCGCCATGGGCATCATCGATCCCACCAAGGTGACCCGCTACGCGCTCCAGAACGCGGCGTCGGTCGCCGGCATGCTCCTGACCACCGAGGCGGTCATCGCGCAGAAGCCCGAGAAGAAGAAGGCGGGCGGCGGTGGCGGTGGTGGCGGCGACATGGGCGGCATGGGCGGCATGGGTGGCATGGGCGGGATGGACTTCTAGTCCTTCGTTCGACTGCCGAAGGGAGGAGCCGGCGCCGCGAGGCGTCGGCTCTTCGCCGTTTTGGGACCTCGGAGGCGCGGGCGCCGGGGGGGCGGTTCGTCACGCCGCCAGGTCCGTGGAGATGGGATAAGCCCGGCCGATGCCAGTCATCAGCCAGACCCACGACGGGGTCACCGTCCTCACGATCGACCGGCCGGCGCGGCGCAATGCGCTCGACATGGCGACGTGGCGGGATCTCCGGCGCGCCGCCACGGACGCGGAGGGCTCCCGCGCGGTGATCATCACCGGCGGCGGTGCGCACTTCTGCTCGGGGATGGACCTGAACCCCGACAATCCCTTGTTCGTCGACGCCGGGCCCGCCATCGCGGACGGGGACGAGCGGGCCGCGCACGCGATCATCCTCGAGCTCAAGAGCTGCGTGCAGGCGCTGGCCGATCTCTCGTGCCCGACCATCGCCGCCATCGAAGGGACCTGCATCGGCGGGGGCCTCGAGGTCGCCCTCGCGTGCGACATGCGCTTCGCGGCTTCGGACGCGAGCATCGGGCTTCCCGAGGTGCGCATCGGAATGATCCCCGATCTCGGCGGATGCGCGCGGCTCACGCGCCTGGTGGGTCCGGGCCGCGCGGCCGACCTCATCTGTACCGCCCGCCGCGTGGATGGTGACGAGGCCTATCGCCTCGGCGTGGTCGAGCGGGTGGTCCCCCCGGGCACGTCACTTGCGGCCGCCCGCGCGGCGGCCGTTCAGGTGGCCGAGAACGGGCCGATCGCCGTCCGTCTCGCGCTGAACGCCGTGCGGCTGGGGGCCGATCTGGGGCTCGCCGAGGCGCTCAGCGTCGAGACCCGCGCCGGCGTGATGGCCCTCACCAGCGGAGAGCCCCGGGAAGGGGTGGCCGCCTTCGTGGAGAAGCGCGCCCCCCGTTGGGAGCGCTGAGGCTCGGCATGACGCGCTTCTTCTCCCGCGCCGAGCTCCCACGGACGCTTGCCGCGCTCGTCTCGGGCCTCGTCCTCACCCTCGTGTCCCCGCCGTTCGGCCTCTCGGCGCTCCACTGGTTCAGCTTCGTCCCCCTGTTCTGGGCGCTTCGTCCGGACGACCACCGGATGAACTTCAAGCTGGGGTACCTCTGCGGCTTCTCGGGCGTCTTCTGCCTGTTCTTCTGGCTCGCGCAGACGATCACCCTCTTCTCGAACATCCCGTTGGTGCTCGCGGCCGGCATCGTGGTCCTGTTCGCCGCGGTGTGGGGCCTGCCGTACGGCTTCGTGGCGATGTCGTTGCACCCCCTTCGCCGCCGCTTCGGCGCCGGGTGGGTGTTCCTGTTCCCCGCCGTCTGGGTGGGGATGGAGTACCTGCAGCCGGCGTTGTTCCCGTACTACCAGGGGGTCGGGCAGTACCGGGTCGCCTGGGTCTGGCAGCTCGCGAGCGTGTTCGGCGCCATGGGGCTCTCGTACCTCGTGATTCTGGTGAACTGCGCCATCGCCGCGTTCTTCATCGCCCGACGGGAGGGGAAGGCCGCGCCCGTGCCCGTCCTGGCGGCCGTCGCGGCCGTCTGGCTCGGGAACCTCGGCTTCGGCGCGTGGCGGTACGCGGCGGTCGAGGCCGCGCTCGCCGAGGCGCCCGTCGTGCGGGCGACGATCCTCCAGCAACACGTCACGATGGTCACGCGCCTCCAGGATCGGGGCAGTGACGTGCTCAAGTCCTGGATGCAGCTGACCTCGCTCGTCGCGTCCCAGAAGCCCGACCTCGTCGTCTGGCCCGAGGGCTCCATCGGCTACAACCCGAACGAGGGCAAGCTGAAGGAGATCTTCTCCTCGATGAGCCAGACTGGCGACTTCGACTTCCTCGTCGGCGGCGGGACCTTCAGCCGGGATCCCGAGAACCCCGCGAAGCGGGCGAGCTGGAATTCCGCGTACCTGTTCGGCCGGAGCGGCGAGATCCTCGGTCGCTACGACAAGATGGTGCCCCTCCCCTTCGGCGAGTACCTCCCCTGGCCCGTCAGCTACCTGCGCGACTACATCGAGGGCGTCGGCAATTTCCGAGCGGGCACAACCCCGTTGGTCTTCGACACGGGCGGCTACACGTTCACGACCCCCATCTGCTACGAGGCCATCCTCGAGTCCCAGATGCGCCGCCTGATGGACGCGGACCTGTTCGTCAACATCACGAACGACGGGTGGTTCGGCGACACCTCGGCGCCCCATCAGCACGCCATGCTGTCGGCCGTGCACGCGGTCGAGCTGGGCCGCCCGATGCTCCGCGTGGCGTACACCGGCGTGAGCATGGTCGTCGAGCCCCACGGGGCGATCCCCGTCTACACGACGCCGTACACCGACGTCGCCGAGGTCGTGCCCGTCCGCATGGCCACCTTCGAGACCCCCTACCGCACCTGGGGAGGGTGGTTTCCGCGGATCGCGAGCCTCGTCGGGGCCATCGCGCTCCTCGTCACCTTCCGCCGACGCGCCGGGGTCACCCCGACCGACGCCTGAGGGCCGAAGGCGCGGATCGCCGGGCGCCCTCCGCCGCGCTGCTCAGCCGCGCCTCCGGTGCGAGATCGCCACGAAGGCGTCGAGGGCCGCCGCGACCCGGCCGAGCACGGTCCCCGCCGGGTAGTCCCCCGCCTCGTCCCGCTCGCCTGCGGACAACCCGGTCAGCAGCTCGATGCCCTCCTCGATGCGCGTGATCGGCCACACGTGGAAGGCGCCGTCGGCACACGCGTCGCGCACCGCCGTGGAGAGGCAGAGGTCGGGGACGTTGTGGTACGGGATGAGCACCCCTTGCGTGCCCGTGAGCCCTCGAAGCCGGCACGCGGTGAAGAACCCCTCGATCTTCTCGTTGGCGCCGCCGATCCCCTGCACCTCGCCGAACTGGTTCACGGAGCCCGTGACCGCCACGTCCTGGCGCAGGGGCACCCCCGCCAAGGCCGAGAGCAGCGCGTAGACCTCGGCCGTGGTCGCGCTGTCGCCGTCGATCCGCGTGTACGACTGCTCGAAGCACATCGACGCGGTGAACGAGAGCGGGCGCCTGCGTCCGAAACGATCGAGGAGCAGGCCGCGCAGGATCTGGACGCCCTTCTGGTGTACGCGCCCGGACAGGCGGGCCTCGCGCTCGATCGAGACGACCCCGCCACGCCCCGCGCCCACGGTCGCGGTGATGCGCATCGGGCGCCCGAAGTCGTGGCCGCCCACGTGGTAGACGACGAGCGCGTTGACCTGGCCCACGCGCCGCCCCTCCAGGTCCACGCGCAGGACGCCGCTCTGCAACATCTCGATGACCCGCCGCTCGGCGAGGTCGTCACGGTCGCGTCGGGCGAGCAGCGCCGCCTCGATGTGGGAGCGCTCCACCACGGCGCCGCCCGCCTCGAAGGCGGCCTCCCGCAGCAGATCCGCGATGCTGCCGAAGTGGGTGGTGATGCGCCCGCCGCGGCCGGCCGCGCGCACCGCCCACTCGAGCACGGCGGCCACGGCATCGCGGCTGAAGTGGGAGAGCTTCTCCCGCCGCACCATCCGGGCGATGAAGCCCGCGTACTCGCGCAACAGCTCGGGCGAGCACCCGGCGTCCTCTTCGAACTCCGCCTTGATCTTGAAGATGCTGGCGAAGTCGGTGTCTCCATAGAACAACGCGGCGTAGGTGTCGAGATCGCCGAGGAGGACGACCTTCACGTCGAGGCGCATCGGGTCCGGGCGAAGCACGGCCGCACCGGCGTTCAGCGGGCTCTCGGGGTTCTGGATGTCGACCTGGCCGAACATCAGCGCGCGCTTGAGCAGCCGCCAGGAGCCCGGATCCTGCAGCAGGTCCGCGGCGTTGAGGACGAGGAAGCCGCCGTCGGCGTCCTGGAGCGAGCCCCCGCGGATGTTCCGGTGGTCCACCCCGGCCTCGCCCTCGATGCCACCGAAGAGGTGCGCCCACGTGGCGTTGGGCACGACGACGATGGGCGCGTGCGGGCTCCGGGAGCCCCGGTGGATGACGTTTACCGTGAACGCGGCGAACAACCCCTCTTGTTCGCCATCATCGTCGAACCACTCGATCGACTCGATGAGCTCCTCGTGCAGCTCGTGCAGCCACGGCCGGGCGGAGGGCCAACGCCGCCCGAGGTCCGCGAGCACCTTCCGGGTCCCGGCGTTGATGGCGTCCCGCTCGGTCTCCGCGACCTTGCGGACGGTGTCCATCACCGCCTCGCGGGAGACGTTCAACGCCTCCGCGAGCTCGCGCTCCAGTACGTCGAAGCGCCGGAACACCTCGTCCCGCGGAACCGGGAGCTGGACGCCTCCTCGATCGACCAGCACCTGGAGCTCGGCGCGCGTGTGCACCGGGGCGTCCTCGAGGGGGACATCCTCGTCCGCCGCGGAGGCGTCCACCCAGAGGACGATCGGGTTCGGGTTTCCCTCCTCGCCGAGATCGCCGATGAGGAAGCCGAGGTCACGGGCGTGCGCCTCCAACCGCTGGAGCGCCCCGTGGTGCGCCACCTCGGCGTCCTGCGTGCGGCGGTCCCGCTGGGTGCGCACCTCGTCCGACCGCAACAGCCGCGGCACCTCTTCGAGCAGGTCGGCCGCCACCCGCAGGAGCTCCTTGCGGAACGCCACGCCACGCCCCGGAGGGAACTCGAGCAGGTGCGGGCGGCCGGGCTCCTTGAAGTTGGCGACGTAGACGAGGTCGCGGGTCTTGCGACGCCGGGGGCGGAGCTCGTCGAGGATCCGCTTCACCGTGCCGAGCCGCCCCGTGGAGAGCAGCCCTACGACGAACACGTTGAAGCCGGGCCCCTCGAGGAGCACGCCGCGGCGGAGCGCTCCCGTGGCGTTGGGCTGCCCGATGATCGTCTCGACCGGCGCGATGTCCGCGGTGGTCCGGAAATCGAGGAGCCCGTCGGGAACGTGCCATCGAAGCTGCTCCGCGCCCAGCGCGGGGATAGGCATGAGACCAACCTCCACGCGTCCTCCTTGTTCGTATCGCTTCATCAGGATCGCCATATCCAGGTGCTCGACAAGCCCGGCGGGATCCCCGTCGTGCCCTCGCGCGAGGGAGGCCCGTGCGTCGAGTCCGAGACCGGGCTGCTCGTGTGCCACCGCCTGGATCGCGAGACCAGCGGCTGCCTGGTGATGGCCCGAACACCCGAGGGCCAACGCCGGATGAGCCAGGCGTTCGCCGACGGGCGCATCCAGAAGGAGTATCTCGCCGTGGTCGTCGGGCATCTCCCCGACGCCGGGGAGGTCGACCTTCCCATCGGCGAGTGGAAGCGCGGCCGCGTGCAGATCGGCTCGGGCCGGCCCGCCCGGACCCGGTTCGAGGTGCGTTGGCGAGCGGACGGTCGCGTCGGCGTGATCGTGCGCCCGCTCACGGGCCGCACCCACCAGATCCGCGCTCACCTCTCGAGCCTCGGCGCGCCGATCGTGGGCGACCCGACCTACGGCGGCCCCGAGGCCGATCGGCTCTACCTGCACGCATGGCGGGTCCGGCTGCCCTCGACCGGACCGGACGAGGGAGTGTGGGTGGAGGCCCCGATCCCACCGGGGTTCGGCGGGTGAGGAGGGCGCTTGCGTTCGCCCTGCTGCTCGCCGCGTGTCGTGGCCCCAGCGGCGAGGCGGACGACCTCTGCCGAGCCGAGCACCTGCAGGACGAGATCGAAGACGGCGCCCGGACGCTCGGCGTCCAGATCCCCGACGAGGCTGGCGGGAGCGTCCACGCGGAGGTGCGGTGGCCCGAGGCGACCGCGGGTGCCGACGGCTGGCCGATCGCGCTCTTCCTCCACGGCGCCTGGGATCCCGTGGGGACCCCCGTGGACCGCGCGTCCATGCGGGTGGACGTCGGCGCGGGCGTGGTCGACCTCCACCTCGACCTTCCGGGCAACGGCGGAACCACCGGGACCAACGATCGGCGCGGTGCCGCCTCTCGCGCCGCAGTCGCCACGGTGCTCCGCTGGGCCGCGGGCGAGCGCCTCGACAGCGGCGGGTGCACGTTGCCGGATCGCGTCCCGGGCGTCGCGACCGACGACCTGTACGTCATCGGGACGTCCAACGGCGGAAACCTCGCCGTGGCCACGCTCGCCGACACGAGCCTGTCCCTCCCTGCCGTCGCCGGGCTCGTCACGTGGGAGACCCCCGCGGGGCCTCCGTTCACGAACGTCGAGCTCGGCGCCGACCCGACGGTCTACACCCCCGGCACCTGCGCCTTCACGGCGGCCACGGGCATCGTCTGCGAGATGCCCGGCGAGCGGCTCGTCGAGACCACGGGCGATACGCCCACCCTCTGCTTCGACCTCGACGACGACCGCGCGTGCGGTGCCGACGACGTCACCGTGCGGGGCGCCGACGATCCGGTCACCGGGCTCGTGATGCTCTCGCCGGGGCTGGTCGAGGCCGCCACGTCGCGGGGCTTGGCGCTCGACGGGTACGCGGACGCCGAGACCGCGCTCGCCTGGTGGGCGGAGCGCGACGCCGCGCGGCTCGCCAGCGCCCTGGTCGAGTCCCAGCCCGAGCTGCCGGTGATGTTGCTCGCGAGCGAGATCGATCACGTGCAGACCCTCGCCGATCATCCCCACGTGTTCGGGCTGGGCGAGGCGCTCCAGGGGGCGGGGGCGGCGTGGACGCGCCTGAACCCCGGTCGGGACTGGCTCCCCCGACTCCCCGAGGAGAACGCCCCGAACGCGCCACTGCGTCTCGCCGACCCGAGCGCCGCACTGGTGCCCGAGGAGTCCGAGGAGCCCGCCTCCGCGCTGCTCACGGCGGCGGTCCTGGAGCTCTCGGACCGGCGACGAACCGGAGACTGGTGATTGCACGTTTCCTCAAGTAGGATCCGCCCCGATGAAGGGAACCCTCCTGATCGTCGAGGATGAAGCCGAGGTGCTCGGGGTCATGGCCGACTACCTCACGGCCGTGGGCTACCGGGTCCACACCGCGGCGTCGGGCCAGGAAGCGTTGGGGCGGATCGCCACCATCGCCGCGCCGTTCGACCTCGCCGTGATCGACTGGACGCTCCCCGACATGAGCGGTGGGGACGTGCTCCAGGTGCTCAGGGAGCGCCGACCCGACTGCCGCGTCATCGTGACCACCGGGCACCTCGCCGATCTGGTCGATGACCTTCTCCCCAGCGACCTCACGGGGAACATCATGCGGAAGCCCTTCGCGTTGAGGGCCCTGGCGCTCCGCGTGGAGATGCTGCTGGAATCAGCACGAAACACCATCTGAGCGACGCACGAAGTTTCCTGTTGCCCTCGCGCCGGGTTCGCCCTACACTTCGATCATCCTCGCGGTCGAGGAAGGGTTTCAGTCCCCCCCGGCAGACTTCCACCCGGCAACGTCAAGCGTCTCCTCCATCTCTTGCGGTGAGGGAATGGCGGGGGGGACTCTTCCTCTCGACCCAGGCAACAGAGCGGCCCCTTCGAGGGGCCGTTCTCGTCTCAGCGGCCCGCGTTCGACCGCGCTCACGAAGCTACGGCGCTTTCGGTGCGCCCGGCGGAGGACCGCCCCCGGGCCCGGGCGGTGGCCCACCCGGCTTGCCGGTCAGCTCGCGGTGCAGGTGCGGGCGGCTGACAACCTGCCGACAGCGGTCGGCGAGCGTGGCGTCCTGGATGCGGTCGCAGTACTTGTTGGAGTGCGGATCCACCTGCTTCGTGACGTTGTACCAGGCCATGTCCCGCGTGAGCGGATCGGTGATTTCGGTCTCCACCATGGTGATGCCGGCCTTGGGATCGGCCTTGAACACGAACGGCGTGACGACGAGGTAGCACTCGTCCCGATCGGCCGTCGATCGGAGCGCCGCGCACTCCTCCGCCGTCGTGGGCGGAGCGCCGGTGCAACCGGCTGCTTGGAGGAGCAGGCCTCCGATCGCCAGGGTCGCGAGGGGTCGGGAGAGGGAGAGCCGCATGGGGTTGGCACGTAACCGGTGCGCGGAGCGGGTCGCACGTCGGGAGGGGGCCCGGCAACCGGGCGTCGGATAGGGCGCACCCATGAAGGGCGGAACGTCCCCGGTCGTGACGCGCGCGCGGGCCCTGGTCGACGAGCCGGAGGCCGCCGATCCCCACGTGGTGATCTGGTTACGACGCTTCGGCGCGGTGGCGGACCGCTCGCTGAGGCGAACCGTGCTCGCGGATCTGCTCGCCGAGACCGACGACGGATCGCTCCTCGGCGTGCTCGCTCGTATCGACGCCCGCGCGGACGGGGGCGACTCCGCGTGCCGGACCCTCGTTGCAGAGCTCGCCCTGACGCCCTCCGTGTTGAGCGACCTCCCCTACGAGCGCGTGGCCGAGCTGTACGCCGCCGCCCGCGCCGCGGACCTGCCCCGGCTCGCCAACCGCTTCATCGGCCAGCATGTTCGGCGCGCGGGGGTGGAGCCGCACAACCCCCACCTCGACATCTCGGCCGGCGAGCGGACGGCCGCCGCGCGCGGCCCCGACCGGCTGGTGTTGGACCGGTTGCTCCACGACCGCGATCCGCGCGTCATCACCGCGCTGCTCGACAACCCGCGCATCACCGAGCGGGACATCATCCGGATCGCCGCGATGCGCCCGACCTCCGAGGCCATCCTCCGCCAGGTCGCGGCGCACACCCGATGGGGGCAGCGCTACCGCGTCCGCAAGGCGGTCGCGTTCAACCCGGCGAGCCCGTTCGCGCTGGCCGCGCCGCTGCTGCCGACGCTGCTCCGGCAGCACCTCGTCGAGCTCTCCACCTCGCGGGTGGTCACGCCCGAGCTGCGCGCCGCGATCGCCGAGATCCTCGCCACGCGCGCCGGGCCCAGCCGTCCGCCCGATCGCTGACCCGCTTCGAGGCGCGGCTCTACCGGTCCCGGCTACGTTCCTTGCGGCCCGTCGAGGCGCCCTCTTCGGCGGGCTCGTCGTCCAGATCGTCCGGATCGCGCGCGATCTGCTTCTTCTGGCGTGGCTTCGTCTCCTCGTCGGCGTCCGCGTCCGTGTCGGTGGGCTTGCCCTCCGACGCGTCCTTGAACGCCTTGAGGCCCTTGCCCGCCTGCGCGAACACATCGGGCAACTTGCCTGCTCCGAAGAAGATCAGCACGATGACCAGGATGACGATCCACTCCGTCATACCGGGCATTCCGAAGCCGAGCATCGATCCTCCTCGCGTGGCGCCCCGCATATCTCGGCGCCTCGGAACGTGCTGGTGACGACGCCAGCGGCGCGGCAGGAGACAAACCGTTACCCCGTGGGCATGATCGACCATTCCCAGTTCATGGAGGCGGCGCTCGCCGAGGCACGCACGGGCCTCGCGGAGGGTGGCGTCCCCATCGGTTCGGCGCTCGTGATCGACGGCCGCGTGGTGGCGAGCGGCCGGAACCGGCGTGTCCAGGACGGCAACCCCATCCTCCACGGGGAGATGGACTGCCTGCAGGCCGCCGGGCGGCTGCCTGCGTCCGCCTACGCACGCGCCACGCTCTACACCACGCTCTCGCCGTGCGACATGTGCGCCGGCGCCGCGCTGCTGTTCAAGATCCCCCGCGTCGTGCTCGCGGAGAACCAGACCTTCCTCGGCGCCGAGGCCCTCCTCCGGTCGCGCGCGGTGGAGGTCCTCAACCTCGAGCTCCCCGAGGCGGTCGAGCTCATGCGCACGTTCATCCAGCGGCACCCGGACATCTGGAACGAGGACATCGCCGTATAGGCGCGGCCTCAGAGCACCCGGCGGCCCGCCTTGAACACCGCCCGCGCGCGGTGCCCGCCCATGTACTGGACGAGCACCCGCAGCTCCGCGGGCTCGCCCGGCGGGGCGTCGAACAACGCGAGATCGCCGAGGGCGCCGGGGCCGAGCCAGCCCCGATCGGGGCGACCGATGGCACGGGCGGCGTGCACGGTGATCCCGGCGAGGGCCTCGTTCACGGTGAGCCCCATCGTGAGGCACGCGAGGGTTGCGCACGCCCACAGGTCCCGGACCGGGGACGAGCCGGGGTTGAGATCGGTGCCAATGGCCAGCGCTACGCCCGCGGCACGGAGCCGGGTGACCGGGGGCGCGGGATCGCGAAGGTAGAGCATGGCGCCGGGCAACAGCACGGCGACCGTGCCGGCGCGGGCCATCGCGCCGATGCCGGCGTCGTCGATCTGCTCGAGGTGGTCGGCCGAGAGCGCCCCGAGCGACGCCGCGAGGGCGGCCACGCCGGTGAAGGCGACCTGCTCGGCATGCACCCGCAAAGCCAGCCCGTGGGCCTTGCCGGCGCGGAGGACCCGCTCGGCCTCCTCGAGCGTGAACGCCCCGCGATCGCAGTACACGTCGATCGCGTCGGCGAGCGGCGCGCAGAGGGGGAGCTGCTCGGCGATCACCCGATCGACGTAATCGGGCTCGTCCGGCGGGCGCGCGTGGGCCCCCAGGAAGGTCGTGACGACGTCGACCGGCCCCGCGGCGCGTCGAGCCGCGCGGAGCATCTTCGCCTCGTCGTCGGCGTTCAGGCCGTAGCCGCTCTTGATCTCGACCGTCGTGACACCGTGGGCGAGCATCTCCCCGAGCCGCGCCCGGGTGAGCGCGACGAGCTCGTCCTCGGAGGCCGCACGGGTCGCCGCGACCGTGGAGTGGATGCCGCCGCCGGCCTCGAGGATCGCCGTGTAGGACTCTCCGGCGAGCCGCCGCTCGAAGTCGCGGGCCCGCGAGCCCGCGAAGGTCGTGTGCGTGTGGGGATCCACGAGTCCGGGCATCCCGATGGCGCCGCCCGCGTCGAAGACCTCGTCGGCCGGAGGCGCACCCGACTCGGATCCCACCCAAGCCACCCGATCGCCCACGAAGAGCACGGCGGCGGCGTCGACCACGACGGAGCCGGTCCAGAGCTGACGGATCCCGCGGACGAGAAGGGAGGGGTTGGCGATAACGGTTGCCACTGGGCTTGCTCTCATGCTAATCGTCGCGGCTGTAACGCCGAGGTCACGTGAAGCTCTCGATCTACTCCGCACTCCTTCTCGCCGCCTGCTCCGGCAACAGCTTCGACAACAGCCGCAAGGACGAGGTCGGCAGCGATTCGGGCGACACGGACGAAGCCGACGCGGACACCGATACGGACACGGACGCCGATACCGACGCGGACACCGACGCCGACACGGACGCGGACACCGACGCGGACACCGACGCCGACACGGACGCGGACACGGACGCCGACACCGATTCGGACACCGACTCCGACCTCTGCACGAACACCTACGATCCTCTCGAGGTCTCGGGCTACATCCGGTACTACGACGTGACCATGATGGGCGCCGCCGGCACCGGGCAGCAGGAGGGCTGGGGCACCGGCTGGACCACCAGCGGCGACGAGGCCTACGTCATGTACGACGAGGTCGGGACCTCCACCGGCGGCTGGTCCGGTAGCATCTACCTCGGCTGCGACGTCGGGGGCGATCCCGGCATGTACATGATGGAGTGGGACATCACCGCGGAGGCCGGCGGCTCGTCGCTCGGCGCGCTCCTCGGCACCCCCACCGCTCCGCGCAAGTACCTCCCGGCGGAGGCCGATCTGGGCGCGGGCACGTCGTGGACGTACTCCTACACGACCTCGGCGAGCTTCAGCGGGCTCCCCATCACCATCACGGTCGACGGCGCCTACTCCGAGCTGCCGATGACCACCGTGACGCTGTACGACGGCAGCACCTACGACGCCTACCACATCCTCAACACGTACTACCTGGACCTCGGCGGCTTCAGCCAGATCAACGGCGAGCTCGAGCAGTGGTACGTGGCGGGCCTCGGCCTCGTTCGCGAGATCAACACCAACACCGATGACGGCAGCGACGTGATGTCGCGCGAGCTCACCGGCTACACTGGCCTCACGCCCCGCTAGGGCCTCACGCCCCGCCAGGGCTCACGCCCCGTTAAGGTCGCCGCCATGATGTTCCTGCTCGTCGGACTCGCCTTCGCCACTCACGTCACCACCTACGACGTGAACGCTCGCTGGACGAAGGCGCCGTTCTCCGGCCTCGAGTCGCTGGTGGTCGATCCCGAGGTGGTGCTCGGGCAGCTCCAGCCGCTCAAGCTCCCGCTCCCCGCCGACGTGGAGGAGGTCGCGAACCTCGCGCCCAAGGGCGAGCACGCCCTGGTCTTCACGAACCCCATGGCGTCGTGGGCCGAGGTGTCGCTCAACGGGCTCCCGATCGGCACCGTCGGGCCCTACGCCACGATGCGCCTCGAGGGCGTCAAGTTCGGGCCCTACACGCTCGCGTTGAAGAGCCCGACGCTCCACGTCCGCACCTTCGCCGTCCGCGTCGCGCCCGCGCCGCGGCTCGCGCCCCCCGTCGCCGTGATCGTGAAGCGGGACCGCCTCGAGCTCTCGGACAAGATTTTCTTCGAGCTCGACAGCGCGGTGATCCTGGCGGAGAGCTTCAGCCTGCTCGACGCGGTCGCGGCCGCGCTGACGGCGCACCCCGAGGTGCTCCTGGCGCGCATCGAGGGCCACACGGACAGCCGGGGGGAGGCCGCCTACAACCAGACCTTGTCCGAGGCGCGGTCCGCGTCGGTCCGCGACTACCTCGTGAAGGCCGGCATCGCCGCGGATCGCCTCCTCGCGTCCGGCTTCGGCGAGTCCCTTCCGGTCGACGCCGCGGAGACCGAGGAAGCGTGGGAGCTCAACCGCCGGGTGGAATTCCTCGTCGTGAAGCACGTGGAAGACGTTCCCCCCGTGATCGAGACCCCGAAGAAGAAGAAGAAGGGCAAGTAGCCCGACCCTCGCCTCCGTCGCGTCGATCCGTCGGACGGCGATTCGCGTGACAGCAGCGGCAGGGCGCCGGGCCGACCGCCTCGGCGCCGCCCGGGCGCTGGACTAGATGATGGTCCCTTCGGGGAGCGTCGCGTCCTTGGGGACGATCACGATCCCGTCGCGGATGTACCAACCATCTCCGTCGAAGTCCGGGCGATCCTCCCCGCCGCGGATCACGCAGCCCGGTCCGATGCGCGCGTTCTTGTCGAGGATGGCGCGCTCGATGCGACAGCCGCGACCGACGCCGACGGGCTGGACGCCGCGCTCGAGGTTTGCGCTCCGCACGTCGTCGTCCTCGAAGTAGTCGGCGCCCATCATGACGACGTCCTTGAGGCTCGAGCCCTTCTGCACCCGCGAGCGGATGCCGATGACACAGTGATCCAGCTCGCCCCCGAAGAGCAGGCAGCCGTCCGAGAGGATGCTCCGACGAACGGCGGCGTCGAGCAGCTTGCTGGCCGGCAGGAAGCGCTGCCGGGTGTAGATCGGCCCGTCGGCGTGGTGGAAGCGGAACGCGGGGTCCTCATCCGTCAGCGCGAGGTTGGCCTCGTACAAGCTGCCGATGGTCCCGATGTCGCGCCAGTACCCGCGGAAGAGGTGGGCCGCGACCCGGTGGGTGCGGATCATGTCGGGGAGGATGTGCTTTCCGAAGTCCATGTTGGCGGGGTTCGCGAGGGTGTCGCGGAGCGCCGAGAGGCGGAAGATGTAGACGCCCATGCTGGCGAGGAGCTCATCCTCCCCGAGGCCCCAGGCCCGGCGGAGCGGCGGGGGGGAGAGCATGCTCGAGAGGTCCTCGTCGGGCCGAGGCTTCTCACGGAACGCGACCACCTGCCCCTGCTCGTCGACCGCGAGCACGCCGAGCCCGGTCACCTCGGGGCGAGGCACCGGGATGACGCTCACGGTCGCGTCGGCATCGGCGGCGAGGTGCCGCTCGAACATGTCCCGGTAGTTCATGCGGTAGAGGTGATCGCCGGAGAGGATGATCAGGTGCTCCACGCCCCACGCAGTGAGCCGCCGGATCTGCTTTCGCACGGCATCGGCGGTGCCCTGGAACCAATCGCCGCCGTCGTCGGTCTGCTCGGCGGCGAGCACCTCGACCTGGCCCGAGCCGAACATGTCGAACCGATAGGTGTTGGTGATGTGGGAGTTGAGCGAAGCCGAATTGAATTGGGTCAACACCGCGATGTGTCGAAAACCGGAGTTGATCGCGTTCGACAACGGGATGTCGATGAGGCGGTACTTTCCTCCCACGGGCACGGCGGGTTTGGCGCGATGCTTCGTCAGCGGGTACAGCCGCTGGCCTCGCCCCCCACCCAGGATGACCGTGTACACCTGCGGCATGCGAACTCTCCCTGGTCGGATGTTGTCGACGCATCTAACACCCTCGGTCACTCCTCACATCTGCTTTGTCCTGCTCGCGACGGTAATGTTCGGGAGCACGGGGTGCCCGGCACCCTGCGAGGGTGCGGCGTGCGGGGACCACTATCCGCGGGGTTCCCTCGCCCTGTTCCGCTCGGACGATCTGGCCTCCGCCGAGACGGACGCCCTCTCCCCCGCCTACACGGTCGACGGGACGGATGAAGACGGCTTCGACTGGGCGGTCCTCGGCGCGGGCGACGGGGTCCTGGTGGGCGTGCCCGCGGCGGAGGAGGTGCGGTGGTACGACGGGAGCGCGCTGCGGTCCGGAAGTGGCCCCACCACCCTCCTCCGAGGGTCCGGGGCCAACCATCGCTTCGGCGCGGCCGTGGCGGTCGGCGGGGCGGAGGAGGGTACACGCCTGGTCGTGGGCGCCCCCACCCGGGCGGCGGGTCCCACGGTGTCGGGCGCCGGGGCGGTGCTGCTCTACGAGGGGGTCGACGCCACGCTCTCCGGCGCTTCGAACCCCACCGTCGTGCTGGGCGCGGACGCCGAGGATCACTTCGGCGAAGGGGTCTGGACCTGCGGGGATCTCGACGCCGACGGGCTCGCCGACTGGGCGGCCGCGGCCACCTGGTCCACCGCGGGTGGGTATGACCTGGCCGGCAGCCTGACCCTCGGCCTCTCCACCCTCCCGCTCCCGGCCGAGTCGTCGAGCGCCGATCTCCCCCGGCTCTTCGGGACATCGAACGGAGCGCGCTTCGGCGCCGCGGTGAGCTGCACCGCCACGCTCGACGGCGACGCCACCGCCGACCTCGTCGTGACGGCCCCGTACACCAGCGGCAGCGCACGGGAAGGCGCCGGATCGGTGTCCATCTGGACCAGCCCGCTCGATCCGTCCTCCTCCTCCGAGCCCGTCCTCGTCCTGCTCGGGGCCGAGCCGGGGGCCAACTTCGGCGGGTCGGTCGCCGTGGGGGATCTCGATGGGGACGGCGCGAACGAGCTCGTCGTGGGCGCGCCCGGCACGGACGGCGGCGCGGACGACGACGCCGCCGGCGCCGTCTACGTCTTCTCCGCGGCGGACGTGCGCGCCTCCCTGGCGAGCCCCGCGACCAGCCCAACGCCGCGGCCCTTCCGCACCCTCCTGGGGGAATTCGCACGGGGACGCCTCGGCTCCACCGTGCGCATCGCGGATCTCGATGGCGACGGCGTGAACGACCTCGTCGTGGGAACGCCGGGCCTGAACCGCACGGGAGATGCCGCCGCGACGCGCGCCGGGGCCGCCGTCGCCTGGTGGGGGCCCTACACCGCCTGGCCGGAGCTGCAGTTCACCAGCGACGCGTCCGCGACCGTCGTGGCCGACCGCCAGTACCTGGAGACCGGCCGGGTGATGACCACCACCGACCTCGACGGAGACGACGTCCACGAGCTCGTGCTCCTCACCCGGGCATCGTCGGACGCGGACTGACGCCGTGCCGCACGTTCCGATGACGGCGAGTTAGACCGTGTGGCTCCGAGACGCCCCATGCGGAATCATGCCCTTCGTACCGCCATCGATGCCGCGCGCGAGGCCGGCGCCGCCATCCGCGGCCTCTACCAGGACCGCACCATCCTGAAGGACAAGGGGCAGGACAACCCCCTGACCGAGGCCGACCTCGCGAGTGACGCGATCCTCGCCGATCGCCTGCGCGGCGCCTTCCCCGACTTCGGCTGGCTCTCGGAGGAGTCGGTCGACGACCCCGCGCGCCTCGCCGCCGAACACGCCTGGATCGTCGATCCGCTGGACGGCACCAAGGAGTTCACCCTCGGCATCCCCGAGTTCGTCGTGAGCATCGGGCTCGTCGTCGCGGGTCGCCCCGTGCTCGGGGTGCTCTACAACCCCATCCGGGAGGAGCTGTTCGCCGGCATCGTCGGCGAGGGCGCCACGTTCAACGGCGCGCCCTGCACCGTGAGCGATCACGCCGGGCTCCAGGGCGCGCGCATCGTCTGCAGCCGCACCGAGGCGAAGAAGGGGTGGTTCGACACCTACCTCGATCGCATCTCGCTCATCCCGACGGGATCGGTGGCCTACAAGTTCGGGCTCGTCGCGGCCGGGCGGGCCGAGGCCACGTTCACGCCCCAGCCCCGCAACGAGTGGGACATCTGCGCGGGCGTGGCGCTGGTCGAAGCGGCCGGCGGCCGTGCCAGCACCCGCCGGGGAGAGGCCTACGTGTTCAACCGGGCGAACCCGCTCGTCGACGGCGTCTGCGCCACGAACGGGCGTGTCCATGACGACATCCTGGGGCTGATGGTCGAGGGATGAAGCCCATTCTCGTGGTGTTCCTGACGGTCGTGCTCGACCTCGTCGGCTTCGGAATCGTGATCCCGCTCCTGCCGTTCTACGCGGAGAGCTTCGCGGCCTCGGCCCTGCAGGTCACGCTGCTGATGGCCTGCTACTCGCTCGCCCAGTTCGTCGCGGCGCCGCTCTGGGGGCGGCTCTCCGACCGCGTCGGGCGCCGGCCCGTGATGCTGGTCTCCGTCGGCCTCACCGCGGTCATGCTCGCCGGCTTCGCCGCGTCAAACTCGTTGGCGCTCCTCTTCCTGTTCCGCACGCTCCACGGCGCCATGACCGCGAACATCTCGACGGCCCAGGCGTGCATGGCCGACCTCACGACGCCCGAGAACCGCGCCAAGGGGATGGGGCTCATCGGCGCCGGCTTCGGCATCGGGTTCACCCTCGGCCCGTTCATCGGCGGCGAGCTCGCGGAGACCTCCCTCACCCTCCCCCTCTGGCTGGCAGCGGGCCTCTCCGCGATCAACTTCCTCCTTGCGCTGCGCTGGCTCCCTGAGACCCTCCACGCCGGCTCCACGCCCTCCACCCGCTCCATCGCGCCCGCCGCCCTCTGGGGCGCCGTCACCGCGCCGGCGATCGGCCTCTGCATCGCGTTGACCTTCGTGCAGGTCTTCTCCTTCGCGCTCATGGAGAGCACGTTCACGCTGTTCGCGTCGCACACGCACGGAATGAGCCCGGCCGACATCGGCCGCCTCTTCGGGCTCGTGGGGATCATCGGGATCGTCGTGCAGGGCGGGCTCATCGGTCGGCTGGTCAAGCGCTTCGGCGAACGCCCGCTGGTGCCGTTCGGCCTCGGCCTCCTCACCCTCGGCATCGTGGCCCTGCCGACGGCGCCGCCGGGGTACGCCCTCGCCATCGTGTTCGCCCTGCTCGCGGTCGGGCAGGGGCTCGCCACGCCGAGCCTCCAGTCGCTCATCTCGCGCAGCGCCACCGCCTCGGACCAAGGCTCCGTGCTCGGGACCACCCAGTCGATCAGCGCGCTCGCACGCGCGACGGGCCCCGCGGTCGGCGGGGTCCTGTTCACGTCGGGCAGCCCCTCGATGCCCTTCTACGCCGCGGGCGTGCTGCTCATCGGCGCCGTCGCCCTCGCGTTCCCCGCCACGGCCCGCGCGAGCCACCCGCTCGTGCGCCGCTGATCAGATCGGGCGAAACGGGGTGCAGGTGCGCTCGATCACCGGCATGAGGGGCTCGAGCTCCTCCATCGTCCACTGCATCGCCAGGTTCACGTCGGGTACGTTCGGCACGAGGTTCAACGGCGACAACGTGCGCTCCATCGCGAGGTACGTGTTCGCGTAGGGCACGTTCCGCATGACGTTCGGGCGCACGATCTGCTGGATGCCGTAGAACAGGATCGAGCGCATCCGCGGCGGGAAGCAGTCCAGGGCGACGATGTACGGGTTGCGACGCCCGAGGCGGCCCGACATGGCCTCCACGAAGGCGGGCCGCACCGGCACGTTGTTGACGATGCCCCCCTCGGCGAGGCGGGTGATGCCGTACCGGGCGTAGAGCTCGTCGAGCAGGGCCTTCATGCGGCGATCGTCGCGCAGCACGTCGTAGTGGATGAGGCCCGGAATCGAGGACGAGAACCCCGCGGCGTCGAGCACGTCGGCGTCGTAGGTGGCGGGATCCGAGCCGAACACGACCTCGCGCAGGGCGTCGGGCGTGGAGAGGAGCTCGCGGAAGATGGTCGCGATCTGCCCCACCTTCGCGAGGGTGGACACCTGGAGCTTCACGCCCGGGCGCACGGCGTCGTCGAGGAAGTGCTCGTAGTAGGAGAGGTCGTGCTTGAGCGCCTCGACCCCGATGCCCGTGGTGACGACGAGCAGCGGGATCTCGAGATCCGCGAACGTTAGGGGGCGACCATCGGGGGTCTCGAACAACGAACCGATCGCGCTCCGCAGGTAGAGGCGGAGGGTCGCGGGGAGCCCGTAGCGGCTCTCGACCTGGAGCACGCGGAACACCCGCTCCCACGAGAGGCGCTTGGCCGCCGCGACCAGCGGCGCCCCGTCGAACACGCGGCGGCGGGCGCGGAAGAGCCCGAGCAGGGATCCGATCGAGGTGCCGGCGATGAGCTCGGGCTGGAGGCCGCGGCGATGGAAGAGGGTCCACGCGCCGGCGTAGCCGTAGCCGGCCCCACCCCCGCCCCCGCAGACCACGACGAGCTGCCGCGTCGTGACCTCGGCCTCGAGGCTGTCCCGGTCGAGGGCGACGTGCTCGAGGAGGCGGCGCCGACGCTCGCGGGTCAGCGCCACGAGCTCGGGAAGGACGCGCATCGCCCCCCACAACGAGGGCTCGCCGAGGAGGTGCGGCGTCAGCGCGTCGCGCACCTTCCACGCGTGGGAGGCCAGGAAGCCCTGCACGTCGTGGTCGATCCCGGCCTCGTCGCGAACGACGAGCAGCTTGGCGAAGTTCAATACGTAGCGGATGGCCGAGAGCGCGTCGTCGTGCAGCTCCCCGGGGCGGGCCGTGGCCATTCGCACAGCGGAGGCCTCCAGGTCCTCGAAGGGCTTTCTCAGCTCCAGCAGACGGTCGGCGTCCAGCAATCACTCCCGGGCCGTGACAACTATCGGCGCGGCCCCTTCCGCACAAATGCTCACACCCCATTCCCGCCGGTGGCGTCGTCCGGCGCGGCGAAGAACGCCGCTACCTCCTCCCACGGGCGGCGTGTCCGGCCGGGGTCCCAGGCGGCGGGCAACCAGTCGGCGTAGGCGTTCCGCAGGAAACGCTGGCAGACGAGGACCACCACGCCCCGATCGCCGGGGCCCCGCACGACCCGTCCGCCCGCCTGGACCACCCGCGTCATGCCCGGCTGGACGTAGGCGAGGGTGAACCCCTGGTCGAAGCGCTCCTCGTACCAGGCCTGCAGGAGGCGGCGCTCGAGGGTGGGAGGCGGGAGCGAAGGCCCCACGACGAGCACGGCGCGGAGGGCCTCGCCGGGGAGGTCGACGCCCTCGGAGAACAGCCCGCCGAGCACGCCGACGAGCACGCGGGCGCGAGGGGCCGACGCATCGCGCATCCGGTCGAGCAGGCGGGCGCGCTCGCCCTCGTCCATCGAGGGGGTCTGGACGAGCAGCTCGCGGTCGGGGAGCGCGAGGGTCGCCACGAGATCCCGGAGCTGCTCGAAGCTCGACACGAACACCGCGGCGTTGCCGGGCACGGCGCCGAGGGTCCGTCCGACGATCTCCGCGATGCGATCTCGGTCCCGGAGGCGGTGCTTGTACTCGGTCGACACTCCGCCCACGACCAGCACGCGCCTCCGCTCCGGCGAAAACGGCGAGGGCGCGTCCACCTCGACGACCCGCTCGGGCTCGAGCCCGCACCGGTCGCGGTAGAACCAGGCCGGTGCCAGCGTCGCGCTGATCGACACGGTGGCGCGGGCGTCCACGAAGCGCGGCCCGAGCACGCGGGAGGGGTCGCGACAGGAGAGGGCGAGGCGGCCCCCGGGCACCTCGAGCTTCGTGCCCGGCGACACCGGCGGTCCGGGCGACCACAACGCCACGGTCTCGTCCCCGGCGCGCTCCAGGGCCGCGGCGAAGCGCGACACGGCGCGCGCGAGGGTCACCCACGGATCCATCGGCGGCACGGGCGCCGTCGGGAAGGGGGGCGGCGGCGACGCGAGGACCGACGCGGGGAGCGCGGCGGGATCGACCGGGAAGAGGGGCGGTTGGGTGACCGGGGTGCGCGCAGCCGGGCTGTTTCCGAGGGGGATGTAGCCCTGGCTGAGCGCGGCGTGGGCGATGCCGAGATCGTCGGCCGCCTCGCGAAGCGCGGACCACCGCCGCACGTTGGCCTCGACCCGCACGGTCTCGCCGTCCCCCTCGCCGGTGGAGAGCAGCGCCGCGTCGGCGATCGCCTCGGCGATCTCGTGGGCGAGCGCGCGGAACGGGCGCCACGCGCGATCGTCCGGAAGCGCGGCGAGCACGTCGGCCACCAGCTTCGAGTCCACGGCGGGCGAGCCCCAGTCGCACGCCCGGTCGGGGAGCTGGTGGGCCTCCTCGACGACGAGCACGTGGGGGACGTCAGCCAACGCGAGGCGCAGACGCACGTCGGGGTCGAAGACATAGTTGTAGTCGCAGATGACGAGGTCGGCCCGCTCCAGCCATTCGAGGGCGAGCGTGTAGGGGCAGAGGCCGTGGGTCGCCGCCGCGTCCGCGAGGGCGTCGGCGTCGGGTCGGCCGAGGGCCGCGAGCGCGGTGAGCGCCGCGTCGAGCTGATCGGCTGAGAAAACGACGAGCGGGCAGGTGCCGGGGTCGCAGGGCTCCCCTCCCCGTCGGCAGGCCTTCTCGCGCGCGCGCAGCGTGACCACGCGCAAGGGGGTGCCCCGCGCCACCATCTCGGCCGCCGTGCGCTCCACCATCGCCTGCTGGGTCGTGCGCGCCGTGGCCCACCACACCCGCAGCCCCTCGGGCGCCGCGGCGCGGAGGGCGCCCGCGAGGACCGCGGCGGTCTTCCCGACCCCGGTCGGCGCGACGAGCAGCACGTGACGGCCCCGTCGCACGCCGTCCTCCACCGTGGCGGCGAGGGCGTCCTGCCCCGGGCGGGCCTCGTCGTGGGCGAACCGCACCGGCGATCCGCGCCGCCGCGCCCACCACGCGAGCCGCTCCTCGCGGGCACGCACGAGCTCGTCGAGCCGCGCCGCCATCCACACGTCGAGCCCCGGATCGAGCGGCACCTGGACGATGCGCTCGGCCCCGTCGACCAGGGAGACGACGCGGAGGCGCCCGATCGGATCCGGGCGCCGCGCCGCCGCGGCGAAGCTCACGTAGAAGGCGAGCTGCCGCTCCCACGCGGGGAAGCCGGCCGACGCGGCGAGGGCGTCTCCGTCGAGAAGGGACGACTTGATCTCTTCGACCACCGTCCGCCCCTCCTCCTCCGCCACGACATCCGCGCGGCCGTGGATCGTGCACGTCCATCCGCGCACGACGACGGAGTGGCGGAGCGTCACCTCCGACGCCACCGCGTCGGACTCGGAGCGGCGGGTCGCCTGCAGGTCGCGGTGGAGATCCGCGCCCGCGCGCATCCGGGCGCGATCGGAGAGCGCCAGCGGCGCCCGCCCGCGGCGATCCCCGGTCTCGAGGAGGTCGCGCACGCCGAGGCCGAGGGTGTGGGCCTCGTCGTTCCATCGCAGGGTCATGGCCGCCGAATGTAGCCGCTCGCGGGACTGAGCCGGCGACGCCCCGACCCCCGCGTCGACGTCGCCGCAGCGGCCGCGCCCGGCGCGGGCCGGCTGCCCCTCCCCCGTGTCCTACCCGGCCATCCCCGTGTGGAGGTCGATCGCGACGGCGAGCCCGCGCCGCGCCGACAACGCCTGTAAGATCTGGAGGATCACCCGGGGTGGGTCGAGGTGGGGGTTCACCCGATCGGCGTACGAAGGGCTCGCCGGGTCGCACCAGGCGGCGGGGGTCACGGCCACGAAGGCGCGGCACGCGAGCGGCCGGACCGCGTAGGCGCGGCAACGGCCCTCCGTGTCGAGGAGCGGGCAAGGCTCCCGACGGCGGCGCCACGCCTCGGCATCCGAACGTCCCGCGGCGAGCCGGGCGAAGTGCGCCCGCACGGCGGCGCCGTCGGGGAGGGCGTCGACCGCGCGCACGAGGCGCTCGATCTCGACGCCGGTGACCCCGCGCGGGTTGTCGTGGCAACACGCGGTGCACCCGACGCGGCAGCTCATCGGGTGGGCTGCCACCACGTGCGCGAGGAACGCGTCGTAGGCGACGAGGCCCTCGGCGAGGGCCTCCTCGAGGAGGTCGTCCGCATCCGGTGCGGCGCGCAGGGCGCCCTGGAGCGCGCGCAACATCGTCGTGAGCAGCGCGTTCGCTTCCGGGGAGGCCGCGGCGTCGAGCGTGATGGTGGGCGGCGCCGGCACGTGCCCGTTATACCGCCTCCCTTCGAGGATGCCATGAACGCCTGGGACCAGCTCACGTCCCGCATCGACGAGCTCGACGCGATCGGCGGCGCGATGGCGCTGCTCGACTGGGACCAACAGACCTTCCTGCCCGTCGGCAGCGGCGCGTCCCGCGGCAAGCAGAGCGCGGCGCTCGGCCGCATCTACCACGAGCGCTTCACGGCGCCCGAGGTGGGCGGCTGGCTCGACGCCCTCGAAGGCGCCGAGCTCGACGGCGTCCAGACCGCCGCGGTGCGCAACGCGCGGCGTCGCTATCGGCGCGCCACGGTGGTCCCCGCCCGCCTCGTGGAGGAGCTCTCCCACGCGCGCACGGACGGATTCGCCGCGTGGATGAAGGCGCGCGAGGTCAACGACTTCGCCCCCTACGCCGCCCCGCTCCAGCGCCTCATCGATCTGACGCGAGAGCAGGCGGAGCGCCAGGCCTTGCCCGGCCAGCACCTCTACGACGCGCTGCTCGAGGACTTCGATCCCGGCTCCACGATCGCCGAGCTCCGGCCGATGTTCGAGCGCCTCGGGGGGGAGCTGAACCGGCTCCTCGACGCCATCGACGGCCGCGCCCACCCCGGCGGTTTCGACGCGCCGCTCGACGTGGAGGGCCAGCGCAAGCTCTCCGAGCGCGTGCTCACCGACCTCGGGTTCGATCGGGTGCGTGGCCGCCTCGACATCTCCGAGCACCCGTTCACCGTCGGGCTCGCGACGGACGACGTGCGGATCACCACCCACTTCCACGTCGACAACTTCCTCGCCGCGCTCGGCGGCACCGTGCACGAGTGCGGGCACGCCATGTACGAGCAGGGCCTGCCGGCCAAGTGGGCGGGCACGGGGCTCGACAAGCCCGCCGGCATGGGCCTCCACGAGTCCCAGTCCCGCTTCTGGGAGAACTTCGTCGGTCGCTCCGAGTCCTTCTGCCGCTACCTCGCGCCCCGCATGCACGGCATCTGGCCGATGCTCGACGTCACCCCCGCGTCGCTCTACGCGTCGATGAACCGCGTCGAGCGCTCGCTCGTCCGCATCTTCGCGGACGAGGCCACGTACAACCTCCACGTCCTCGTGCGGTTCGAGCTCGAGGTGGCCATCCTGGAGGGCAAGCTCCAGGCGGTCGACCTCCCCACCGCGTGGGACGACGCCTACCGGCGCATCGTGGGCGTCGTGGCGCCCACCCCCAAGGAGGGCGTGCTCCAGGACGTGCACTGGTCCGGCGGCGCCTTCGGGTACTTTCCGAGCTACACCATCGGGAACCTCTACGCGGCCGGATTCGGCGCGAAGATCCAGGAAGATCTGCCTGACATCTGGGAGCGGATCGAGCGGGGGGACTTCTCGTCCATCCTCGGCTGGCTCCGTGACAACGTGCATGCGAAGGGCCACATGGACGACGCGCCCGTCCTGTTCCGCGCCGTCGTGGGCGACCGGGATCCCGTCGAGGATCTCGTTGCCCACCTGTGGAACCGACATGGGCGCCTCTACGGCGTGGAGCGCCCCAAGTAGGCGCGCCTACTCCTTGTTGCGACGGCCGCCCTTCTCGAAGCGGATCGCGTCCTCCTCGGGCAGCTCCTTGTGCTGGATCTTGGCTTCGTGCTCGGCGATCCGCTGCGCGATGCTCCGCCCCCGGGTGACCCGTGTGCTCGGCGCGTCCGCCTCCTCGCCGATGTGGGCCGTGGCGCGGGAGTCCTGCCCGTCCGCGCGCTCCTTGCTGATGCTCGCGGACGGAGGGGCGTCCTCCGTGCGGTCTTCCTCGTCTGCCATGTCTCCTCCAGACCCCGATCTACGCGCGAAGGCGCCCCGGGTCACACCGGCTCCAGCGCCTTCTTCTTCACGATCCCGCCGGTCGCGTCGACCGCGGCGAGGTCGGTGGCGGCCGGCCCGTTGACCACCTTCCCGAAGCGGTCGAAACGAGAGCCGTGGCACGGGCACTCCCAGATGCGCTCCGTCTGGTTCCAGCCCACCACGCACCCGAGGTGCGTGCACGTCGCGCTGCACATGTGCACTACACCCTCGTCGTCCTTGTAGGCCGCGATTTTCTGGAGGCCCTTGCGCAGGATGGCCCCTTCGCCCGGCTCGATACGGTCGACCCCTCGCACCTCGCCGGGGGTGAGCCACTCGGCGTAGTGGGCGGCGGTGCCGAGGTTGTCGCGCGCGTACTCGGTCACCGTGCCGAGGCGCACCCGGCCGGGATCGTAGAGCCGCGTCCACGGGTTCTTCCGCCCGCAGACGAGGTCGGTGATGACGAGGCCGGCGATGGTGCCGTGGGTCATGCCCTGCCCCGAGTCGCCGGTGGCCACGTACACGTTGTCCGCGTCGAGGGGGTTCTTGCCGATGAAGGCGAGCCCGTCGACCGGCTCGTAGACCTGCCCCGACCAGCGGTAGGGCACATCCACGATCATCGGCCACCGTGCGCGCGCCCACGCCTCGAGCCGGTGGAAGCGCGCGTCGTCGTCGTGCACGTCCCCCGTGCGCACGTCCTCCCCGCCGACGATGAGCACGTCGGTCGTGCTGGTGGGATCGACCCGCGCCTCGAGCCGGACGTAGTGGTACGGGTCGCAGGTGTCCCAGTAGAGCGCCTTGGTGACGGTACCGCGGGGCACGATCCCGCCGATGACGAACGTGCGGTAGGGCACCTGCCGCGTGTGCAGCGCGAAGCGATTGTTGATGGGGGAGTTGGTCGCGACGACGGCGGCGCGGGCGCGCACCACCGGGCCGTCGCCGGTGAGGATCTCCGCCTCGTTCCCTCCGTGCACCTCGTTGACGTGCGTACCGCAGAAGATCCGGCCGCCGAGGCGCTCGAACGCGACCGCCAGCCCGTGCATGTACTTGAGGGGGTGGAGCTGGGCCTGGCTGGAGAAGCGCAGGCACGCGCCGGTGTCGAAGCCGGCAATGGGCGCGCGCGCGAGCATCTCGACCGTGACGCCCGCCCGTCGTGCGGCCGCGAGCTCCTGGGAGAGATCGGCCGAGCGCCCGCCCGGTGGCGCGAACAGGTAGCCGTCGACCCGGTCGAAATCGCAGGCGATGTCCTCCTCGGAGACGATGGCCTCGATGCGGGTGATGGCGGCGCCGTGGCTCTCCGCGGTGAGACGCGCGCCCTTTCGCCCGTGGACGCGCTCCAGCCAGACGAACCCGTCGTCCATCGCGTTCGAGAGGTGGGCGGTCGTGTGGTGGGTCTCGCCGCTCGCCACCGCGCCGTGCTCGAGCACGATGACGCTCCGTCCCTCGCGCGCGAGCAGGTACGCCGTGCTCAGACCGGCGATCCCCGCGCCGATCACGCAGACATCGGCCCGCAGATCCTGCTTCAGCGGGTCGCGACTCACGAGATCGCCCGTCGCGAGCCACACACTGTGGGTGCCCATCCGGATCCCTCCCCGAGGTGTCCTTGGGTGCGCACACAATCCGACGCCTTCAAGCTCGATGGCTACCCGGGATCGCAGATCCCGTCGCAGTAGTCCACGACCGTCCCCGTCGTGAGGAAGGTGTTGAGCTGCTCCTGGGCGGCGAACGTGCGGCGGGTGTCCTCGTGCGTGTCGGTCTCGGTGTTCGGCGGCACGTTGGTGTACGGCGCCTCGGGCGCGCCGTGCTCGTACTCGACCAGCGCCGAGCCGACGAAGCCGGAGGCCTGGGTCTGCAGGCCCCAGATGTCCGCGAGCGGCTCCCCCACGAGCGAGGCGCCGTAGGCGCGGCCCATGTTGTGAGCGCCGAGGGTGGACACCTGGGCGTCCCCGAGGGCGTCCTGCACGAGGACCTGCTTGACCGGCACGCCGTCGATGGGGTCCTCGATCATCTGGCGCCCCCAGCCGCCGGGCTCCGCGGAGTCCCACAGGTTCTGGAGCAGGGCCATCCAGAAGCTGATGTGCTCCTGTTCGCGGTAGATGCCCTGGAACAACGCGAAGAAGGGGGTGAAGTCCGCGGAGCGGGAGAGCAGCAGGCTGTAGGGCATGCCCGGCACGCCGAGGACCCCGCGCTCCACCACCGGCGACATCGCCAGGTACACGCCGCCGAGGATGCCCCCCTGCGAATTGCCGTAGTAGAGGACCTCGCTCGTGTCGACCACCGACACCGGCTCGGTGCCGCCGGGCGGGATGAAGGAGAGGTTCTCGTCGGCGGCCATGCCGCCCTGCATCATCTGCGCCGCGGCCACGAACTCGATCAGGCCCTGGTGACCACCCTCGGGGATGATGCCGAAGCGCCCGATGTCCGTCACGAGCATGAGCATGACGGATTCGTAGTCGCCCTCGGCCATGCCCCGCCAGTCGGTCGCGAACAGGATGTACCCGTAGCGGTTGGCCATCTCGCCGAGGTAGCCGGAGCCCACCTCGCCCTGGCTCCCGAGGAGGCCGTGGCCGTACTGGAGCAGCTTGAGGGGGCGGGGATCCTCCACCGCGGTGCGGGGGATGCGGATCGTGAAGGGCACGCTCGTGTCGCCGTTGTAGAACGGCATGCCGTTCTCGTCGCGGGTGAGCAGCGTGTCGGGCGCGTCGGCCTCGAGGTAGAGCGGGGCGGTGAAGTGGCCCTTGATCTCGCGGTAGATGGTCTCGCTCACCTCGTCGGTGACGCTGTCGATCACGTAGGCGGGGCCGTCCGTGCCGATGCGGGAGAGGGTGTCGTCCCGCATCCAGGCGACGCGCCCGGTGATCTTCTCCTTGCTGGCGACCACGAAATCCCAGGCCAGGATGGTATCGCCGCGCGACCAGCCGTCGGCCTCGAGCGTCGTGAACACCTCCTCGTAGATGTCCCGGCGGCCCTCGATGTCCCAGTTGTCGGTGGCGGTGCCGTCACGGAGCGCCGCATAGCCGTCGGAGGCGGCGATGGCGGCGCCGCCGGAGTCGACGAGGCCGCGGATCCCCACGGCGTAGCGGTGCCCGTTGCGGAGCGGGACGACCGGCCGGATCACGAGGAACTCGGTGCCGGCGACGTGATCCCCCGACACGTCGAGCTCGGCGAAGTAGGGCATCCGCTCGCCGGTCTCCATGTCGACGACGACGATGGGCGCGCCGTCCGCGATGGAGGCGCCGATGTCGTCGTGCCCGGGTACGCCGGTGAGCGCGAGGTTCGGGAACCGCGCGAGGATCGGCCCCATCGGGGAGAAGCCGTCGAGCTCGTTCCAGAGGTCGGGCGCGGGCTGGTAGCCCTGGTGGGTCTCCGGGATCGTCGTGGCGCCCAGGTGGACGCGGTACCCGGTGGCGGTGCCGGCGTCTTCGCGCAGGTAGAAAGACGAGGGGTAGGGCAGCGCGCAGTAGTCGTACGCGATGGGGTCGCAGTCCGAGTACTCGCGGGGGGTGACACCTGCGGCGGTATCGGTGTCGTCATGAGGGTTGGTGCAGGCGATCAGCGCGAGGAGGACGAGCGACATGGGACACTCCGACCGCGGGCGCCTAACCTGCCGTGTTCGCGGCTGCCCGGTCGGCCGCCGACGGGATGTTTTCCCGCCTCCCGGCACCCCTGCGGTCGGGCGTCGCCGTGCTATCCTTGCGCCCGAGGTCCACTCATGCCGCCACAAGGTCGGGTCGGTGACAACGCCTTCAACCCCGCCGACGCCCACGGATGTCCCGCGTGCCCCCACCCGGTCACCGGCCCGGCGTCCGTCGGCTCGCCCGACGTGCTCGTGAACGGCATGATGGCGCTCCGGGTCGGCGATCAAGGCTCGCACGCGGCGTGTTGCGGGCCGAACATGTGGACCGCCGCGAAGGGCTCGGGGACCGTGTACATCAACAACATCCCCGCGCACCGCCTCGGGGACACGACGACCCACTGCGGCGGCGTCGGCAACCTGATCGTCGGCAGCACCAACGTGATCGTCGGCGGTTGATCCCCGTCCCGCTGGTCTGCCCCGCCTGCCGCCACGTGGCGGACGGCAACCTGCACCTGCGGACCCTCTCGCCCGTCGGCGGGCTGCTCGGGTGCGGGTGCGGCGCGACCTTCCCCGTCGTCGACGGCGTTCCCCTGCTCTTCCGGGACCTCGACGCCTGGCTGCGCGCGGAGGGCACGGAGGCGCTGCGCAGAAGCGACCTCCCCCCGGACACGGCGGCCCGCATCACCCTCGGACTGGGCGGCTCCAGCGCCCGGAACGCCGCGCTGATCGACGTGTACGACCGGTCCCGGGAGGGTGACCTCCAACGCTGGCTCGCCGCGCGCATGTCGCGCCTGGAGGGGCGCATCCTCGAGCTCGGCGCGGGGCTCGGCGCCACGGATCGGACCGACGTGGTCGCGCTGGACAACAACCTCGCGCTGGTGCGCCGCCACGCCGGCACGCGCATCTGTGGCGACGCCGCGGATCCTCCCTTTCTTCCCGCCACGTTCGACGCCGTCGTGCTCCCCAACCTGCTCGACTCCTGCAACGATCCGGGCCTGGTGCTCGCGCAAGCCGACGCGCTCCTCCGGCCGGGCGGCACCCTCGTCGTCACCTGCGCCTACGCGTTCCACGACGAGATCACGCCGCCGTCCCGTCACTTCGGGCCGGCGGACCTCGTCGCCGCCCTCGACGGTCGCGCGCCGTTGCTGGGGTACCCGATCGCGCACCGCGTGGTCGAGGATCTGGACCGCGTGGCGTGGCCGCTGGCCCTTTCCGCGCGCCTCACGCACGTGCACGCGGCCCACGCCTTGATCAGCGTGAAAAGCGGCTGATCCCGGCCCGACCGCGCCCGACCAACCCCGCGGCGCGGCATTGACGGGAATCGTCCCGAGCCCCTATACTGGCGGCCACCCGCTGGAGGAAGCCTTGCCCAAAGTGACCGATCGGCATGGACGGCCCGTGTCCGGACAGATGCCGGGGCTCGTCGAGGCACTGGTGACCGACAACGTCGACCCCGAGAAGCTCGGCCGCGTCCGGGTGAAGTTCCCGACCCTCCCCGACATGCCGGACAGCTGGTGGGCCCGGCTCGCGATGCCGATGGCGGGGCAGGAGCGCGGCTGGATGACCATCCCCGAGGTGGGGGACGAGGTGGTCGTCTCCTTCGTCCACGGGGACCACGACAACGCCATCGTGCTCGGCTCGGTCTACAACGGTGTGGACACGCCGCCGTACGCCAACGAGGACGGCGAGAACAACCTCCGCGTCTTCCAGAGCCGAAGCGGCCACCGGCTCACCTTCGACGACACCGCGGGCGAGGAGCGCATCGAGCTCATCACCAACAACGAGGAGATCCGCCTGATCTGGGACGCCAAGGAGAAGGTGCTCTCGGTGTACTCGGGCAAGGACATCATCGTCGAGGCGGTGGAGACCGTGTCCTGGAAGTGCAAGGACTTCATCGTCGAGGCGAGCAACGCGATCTCGATGAAGGCGGGCACCACGATGGAGCTCACCTCCGGGACCAGCTGCACGGTCGACGGCGGGTCGAGCCTCGTGCTCACTGCGTCGATGACGAAGATCAACTAACGAGGGTGCGTCATGATCAACGGCCTCGTGGTCGGTATCGTCATCGACAATGTCGATCCCGACAAGATGGGCAGGATCAAGGTCAACTTCCCCGTTGACGGAGAGACGCCGCCGGACTCCACCTGGATCCGGATGATCACGCCCATGGCGGGGAAGCTCCGCGGGCTCGTGATGCTCCCCGAGGTCGGCACCGAGGTCGTGATCGGCTTCTCCTACCGGACCATGTCGCCCTACGTGATGGGCGCGGTCTACAACGGCGGCGCGGATCTGCCGAAGCCCTACGCCAACGAGGACGGGAACGACGACCACCGTCGCCTCTGGTCGCGCAATTCGCACTGGATCGACTTCGACGACACGGCGGGCGCCGAGCGCATCGTGATCAAGGCCACCTCCGAGAACGAGGCGATCTACCAGGAGCTCCACGCCGCCAACAAGGTGATCACCCAGAAGGTCGGCAAGCACGCCATCCACGAGGCCGTGGAGAGCGTGAGCTTCAAGTGCAAGGACTTCAAGGTCGACGCGTCGGCGTCCGTCGCGATGAGCGCCGGGCAGACCGCCGTGTTCAAGGCGACGTCCTCAGGCAAGGTCGAGACCAAGATCCAGACCTTCAAGGCAGGGAAGGTCGACATCAACGGGGGTTCCCCGGGTTCGCCCAAGCCCGTGCTGACGACCCCGACCCACAAACATCCGCCGACGAAGCCGGAAGGCGGCGGCGCGGGCGGTGGGGGCGCGGCCGCCGGCGGCGGGGGCACTGGAGGGGGCGGTGGCGCGGGTGGCGGTGGCGCGGCTGGCGGCGGTGCTG